>NZ_SSXE01000266.1 GCF_021699195.1 Nonomuraea sp. MG754425
GGGTGGTGAGGTGCTGGCCGGCGAGCCAGTCGCGGGCCTGGTCCGAGAGTTCGGCCAGCACCTCGGACAGGCGGGCCGCGCCGGTGCCGTCCAGGGTGCGGCGCAGGCTGCGGGCGAAGTCGCGGCGCAGGTCGGCGCCGGCCGCGCCCAGGGCGCAGAACGTCGCCGCCGTCGGCGGGACCACGATGTGCGTGATGCCGACCTCCCCGGCCAGCATGGCGGCGTGGGTCGGACCGGCCCCGCCGAACGGGACGAGCGTGAACCGGCGCGGGTCGAGGCCGCGCTGCGCCATGATCTTCTGCAGCTCGGTCGCCATCCCGGCGGTGGCCACCCGCAACGCGCCCGCCGCCACCTCCTCGGCGTCCCCGCTGTTCGCGGTCCGGCCGGCGTCCGCGCCGCTCGCCTGATCGGCCTCCCCACGGCCGGCCTGATCGGCGTCCGCGCCGCTCGCCCGCACCGTGTCGCCGCCGTTCGCGGCCGGGTCGGCTTCCGTGCCGGAGCCGGCCAGGGTGATCGAGGACAGGGCCTTGGTCGCGGCGGCGGCGTCCAGGCGCATCCGGCCGCCGAGGAACGTCGCCGGGTCGATCAGGCCCGTCACCAGGTAGCAGTCGGTGACGGTCGGACGTTCCCCGCCGCGCCCGTAGGCCACCGGCCCCGGGTCCGCGCCCGCGCTGGCGGGCCCCACCTTGAGCACCCCCTGCCCGTCCGCCCAGACGACCGAGCCGCCGCCCGCGCCGATCGCGTTCACCGCGACCACGGGCAGGATCAGCGGCAGCCCGCCCACCGTCGTGTGGGTGGCCAGTTCGGGCGCGCCGCCGACCGTCACCGCGATGTCGCTGCTGGTGCCGCCCATGTCGAAGGTGACGATGCCGCCGATCTCCGCCTCGCGGGCCAGCCGCGCCGCCGCGGCCACACCGGCCGCCGGGCCCGACAGGACGGTCTCGATCGGCCGTTCGGCGGCCGAGCGCAGGCTCATCGACCCGCCGTTCGAGGCACTGATGAAGATCGGCGCGGCCACGCCCAGCTCCCGGACGCGTCGTTCCAGCCGGGTGAAGTAGGCGTCCATGAGCGGCTGGATGTAGGCGTTGAGGCAGGCCACGAGGGCCCGCTCGTACTCGCGGACCTCCGGCCAGACCGTCGCCGAGGCCGTCACCGGCAGGCCGGGCAGCCGCTCGCGCAGGCTCGCCGCCACGCCCTCCTCGAAGGCCGGATCGGTGTAGCCGTGCAGGACCACGACGGCGGCGGCGTCCGCGCCGACCGCCCGCAGCCGCGCGGCCACCCGGTCGAGGTCGGCGGGGCCGGGCACGCGCACGGGCTCGCCGCCGGGGCCGAGCCGGGCGGGGATCTCGACGATGCGGTTGCGCGGGACGAGCGGCTCCTCCTTGCCCGCGTACAGGTCGAAGGAGGACGGCATGCGGCTGCGGCCGATCTCCAGCAGGTCGCGGTAGCCCTCGGTGACGACGAGCGCGATGCGTGCGCCGCGGCGCTGGATGATCGCGTTCAGGCCGATGGTGGTGCCGTGGGTGAGGCCCGCGACCTGCTCGGGCCGCAGGCCGGCCCGCTCCAGGATGGCGGCCAGCCCGTCGGCGACCGCCAGCGAGGGGTCGGCGGGCGTGCTCGGCTCCTTGTGGTGCACGACCAGGCCGCGGTCCGGCACGGCGGCGACGAGGTCCGTGAACGTCCCTCCGACGTCGATGCCGATCCTCGCCGTCACCGGGCCTCCTGACTCACTCACAATGCCTCCGAGATACGGGCGAAGCGGTCGGCCACCACCATCACGACCACGCTGGCGGCCATGAGCAGGGTGGAGACCGCGGCCATGGACGGGTCGAGCTGGTACTGCACGGCCGAGAAGACCCGCAGCGGCACGGTCGTGGTGTTGGCCCCCGCGACCAGCGCCGTCACGGCCACCTCGCCCAGCGACGTGACCCCGGCCAGGATCGCGCCGGCCAGGATGCCGGGCCGCAGCAGCGGCAGCGTCACGGTGCGGAACACCCGGAACCGGCCGGCCCCCAGGCTGGTGGCCGCCCGTTCGAGCACCGGGTCGAGCTGGGCGGCGCTCACCATGACCGCGCGCACCACGAACGGCAGCGCCACCAGCGAGTGCGCCAGCCACAGGCCGGGCAGCGAGTTGATCAGGCCGACGCCGTGGAAGTAGTACAGCAGCCCGAGCGCGATGATGATCTCCGGGACCATCAGCGGCGACAGCGCCAGCCCGGTCAGCAGCCGGCGGCCGGGGAAGGAGCCCTGCGCCAGGCCGTAGGCGGCCAGTGTCCCGATGACCACGGTCGTCGGGACGACCAGGAGCACCAGCAGCCCGCTGAGCCGGAACGAGACCTGCCAGTCGGGCGAGCCGAGCACCTCGGCGTACCAGCGCAGGGAGAAGCCCGACGGCGGGAACGCCATCGACCCCGTCGGGCTGAAGGAGCTGACGACCAGCACCACGAGCGGCGCGATCAGGAACAGGAAGACGGCCGCCGCCAGGGCCACGCCGGCCAGGCGCACCGCCCGGTCGTAAGCACGCTCACCCATGCAGCCGCCTCTCCCAGATCCGGAACACGCCCGCCAGCAGCGCCGTGGACACGACGGTCAGGGCGAGCAGCGCGAAGCTCAGCGCCGCGGCGACCGGGTAGTCGAACACCGTCGAGACCTGGTCGTAGACGCGGATGCCGGTGAGCGGCTGCGTCACCCCGCCGACCAGCAGCGGCGTGATGTAGATGCCCATCGCCAGCGCGAACACGATCAGCGCGCCGGTCACCACGCCGGGCAGGCTCAGCGGGACCGTGACCCGCAGGAACGTCCTGACCGGTCCGGCGCCGAGGGTCTGCGAGGCGCGGTGCAGGTTGCGGTCCAGGCCGCCGAGCGCCGTCGTCAGCGGGATGATCGCGAACGGCAGCAGCACGTGCGTGACGGCGATCACGACCGCCGGGTAGCTGGTGAGCAACTGGGCCGGCTGGTCCCGCAGCCCCGTCGCGACCAGCGCCCTGTTGACCACGCCGGTGCCCGACAGCAGGACGACCCAGCCGTAGGTGCGCACCACCACGCTGGTCAGCAGCGGCGAGATCACGATGACGAACAGCAGCGTCCGCAGCACCCCGGCCCGCCGCCGGGCCAGCGCGTACGCGGCCGGGTAGGCCAGCAGCACGCACAGGACGGCGACCAGCAGCGCGGTGCCGGCGGTCCGCAGCAGCGAGCCGTAGAAGTACGGCTCGGTGAAGACCCGCGCGTACTGGGACAAAGTCCAGCCGGGCAGGGCCGCGTTGTAGGGGCCGACCGGGCTGAAGCTCAGCCGCAGCAGCCGGACGAGCGGCACCAGGAACAGGGCCACCAGGAAGACGGCCAGCGGCAGGACGTACCACCAGCCCCGCCTGACGGCGCCCGTCCCGGGAACGGCGGACGTCATCGCGCCTCCGTCGCCGGCCGCGACGCCCCGCCCCGCTCCAGGACGATCACGTCGGCCGGGTCCCAGCTCGCCACCACGGGCGTGCCCGCGCCGGGCGGGTCGGATGCGCCCGCGCCGGTGTCGGCGATCCGGACGCTGAGCGTACGGCCGTCGGCCAGGCGCACCTCGGCATGCCAGGCATCGCCGGCGAAGGACCGATACCCCACGGTCCCCGCCACCCCCGCGCCGGTCTCCGGGCCTGCGGCTGTGCCCGGGGCTGTCAGGCGGACCCGCTCGGGGCGGATCGCGACGACCGCGCGCTCGCCCTCGGGCAGGCCGGGCAGGGCGTTGACGACCAGGCCGCCGAGGTCGAGCCCGCCCGTCCCGGTGGCCGTGCCCTCCAGGACGTTCGCCGCGCCGATGAACTGCGCCACGAACCGCGTCGCCGGCCGCCGGTACACCTCGTCCGGCGTCCCGAGCTGCTCGATCCGGCCGCCGTTCAGCACGGCGATCCGGTCGGACAGCGCCAGCGCCTCCTCCTGGTCGTGGGTGACGAACACCATCGTCGTCCCCACCCGCCGCTGGATGGCGCGCAGCTCGACCCGCATCTCGCGCCGCAGCTTGGCGTCCAGGTTGGACAGCGGCTCGTCGAGCAGCAGCACGGCGGGGCGGATGGCCAGGGCGCGGGCCAGCGCCACGCGCTGCTGCTGCCCGCCGGAGAGCTGTTTGGGCCGCCGCTCGGCGTACCCCTCCAGGCCGACCAGGCGCAGCGCCTCGCCGACCCGCTCCGCCTGCTCGGCCTTGCCCAGCCGCCGCACGCGCAGCCCGTACGCCACGTTGGCGGCCACCGTCATGTGCGGGAACAGCGCGTAGTTCTGGAACACCATGCCGAGCCCGCGCCGGTACGGCGGCCGGCCGGTGACGTCCTCGCCGTCGATCACGATGCGTCCGGCGGCCGGCCGGACGAAGCCGGCGATCGAGTTGAGCAGCGTCGTCTTGCCGCAGCCGCTGGGGCCGAGGATGGACAGGAACTCGCCCTTGCGGATGGACAGCCGGTCGAGGTCGAGCACCCGCGCGCCCTCGTACCCGGCGGCCAGGCCCTCGATCTCGACGTGCCCGGCCGCCCGCTCGTCCGGCTCGTCCGGCTCGTTCAGCCGAAGATCTGGTTCCATCGCTGCTGCCATTCGTTGAGCTTGGGGGTGGCGACCGAGTAGTCGACCCACGTGAACTTCTCGAAGACCTCGGGCCCGTGCTCGACCTTCTGCTCGAAGGGCTCGCTGTAGTCGATGGAGTCGTTGCCGGCCGCGTACCAGGTGCCCTCGGCGAACGGCTTCTGGTTCTGCGCCGCCGTCAGGTGGTCGAGGAACTTGGTGGCCAGGTCCGCGTTCTTCGTGCCACTGGCGACGAAGTACGAGGTCAGCGCTCCCACCGGGCCCGACTCGGGGTAGGTGAACCCGATCGGGGAGCCGGCCTCGGCCAGGGCGAAGGCGCGGCCGTCCCAGAAGGGCATGATCCAGGCGTCGCCGTTCTCGATGACGGTGGCGGCGCTGCCGGCGTTGGCCGGGAAGGCCGACACGCAGCCCTTGAGCGTCTCCAGCCTGGTGAACGCCCGGTCCACGGCGGCGGGGTCCGACAGCTTGCCGCCCTCGCTGGTGACCAGGGCGGAGAAGAACTCCAGGCCGGGGTTGTAGGTCAGCGGGGGCAGGGCGACGTGGCCGCAGTACTTCTTGTCGAAGATGTCCGACCAGTCTTTCGGGGCGGTCTTGACGTGGTCGGTGCGGTAGAGCAGGCCGGTGGAGCCGGTGGTCAGCGGCACGCCGTACTGCTTGCCCTGGTAGGCCGACTTGCCGCTGAGCACGGGGTCGAGTTCCTTCCAGTGCGTCAGCGCGGTCGTGTCGATGGGCTGGAGCAGCCCGGCCGAGGCGGCGGGCAGCGAGGCGTCGGGGGTGAAGGCGATGACGTCGAAGGGCGGGTTCTCGCCTCCGGCGGCGCGCAGCTTGGTCAGCCATTCGGCGTTGGCGCCGTAGACGAGGTTGACCTTGGCGCCCGTCTCGCGCTCGAACGGTTCGACGAACGACTTCTTGAACAGCTCGCCCCACGCGCCCGCGAACGCGGTCACCGTGATCTGCCGCTGCTCGCCCTGCCCGCCGCCCGAGTCGCCGCCCGTGCCCGCCGAGCCGCCTGTGTCCACGCCGCCGCACGCCGCGAGGGCCAGCGTCAGTGCCGCGCCCGCGCCCGCCAGGCGAGTGAGTCCGCCCTTCATCTCTTCCTTCTCTCGGAGAACAGCCGGCCGAGGGCGCGGGGCAGGCACGGCTGAACGACCGCGCTTGCCGCCGGAGCACCGTTCAGCTCGACGACCATGTCATCACCCGGGGCACCCCGCCGCGCTCGGGAGGGTTGCCGTCCAGCA
The DNA here is from genome assembly GCF_021699195.1 of Nonomuraea sp. MG754425. Classification (GTDB taxonomy): domain Bacteria; phylum Actinomycetota; class Actinomycetes; order Streptosporangiales; family Streptosporangiaceae; genus Nonomuraea. The sequence continues at coordinate 5,793 of NZ_SSXE01000266.1, forward strand.
AGCCGGGGCTTCGCACTGGACTCGTGACATAAGCGACTATACCCGTAGGGTTTGTCCAAAATCTACTTTGGGGTCCAGTGTCTGATTTATCCCTCAACGGGCTGATGTCGGATTTGCTTCCCGAGGTTGTCAGGCGGAGCGGCGGCGCACGAGGCGCGCGGGCACGACCAGCTCCGTGGACGGCTCGCCGATCGCGCCGCCGAGCCGGTCGAGCAGCCGCGCGGCCGTCGCCCGGCCGATCTCGCGGGCCGGGTTGGCCATGGTGGTCAGCCCGGGGGAGACCATGCCGGCCGCGTCGATGTCGTCGAAGCCCATCACGGCCAGGTCCTCCGGCACGCGCAGGCCGCGCCGGGCCGCCACGTCGAGCGCGCCGATCGCCATGACGTCGTTCGCGCACAGCACGGCGTCGGGCGGCTCCGGCAGCTCCAGCAGCCGCGCCACCCCCTGCGCGCCGCCCGCGCGGCTGAACTCGGTGTACGTCACGAGCGCCCGGTCCGCCGGCACCCCGGCCGCGGCGAGGGCCGCCCGGTAACCGGCGACGCGCTCGGCCGCCGGGCCCTCGGCCGCCGGCCCGCACACGAACGCGATCCGCCGCCGGCCGCAGCCGAGCAGGTGGCGGGTGGCCTCGGCCGCGCCGCCCTCGTCGTCACTGTGCACCAGGTCGACGCCCGGCTGGACCAGCCGGCCGCCGAGCCGCACCACCGGGATGCCCGCCTCGATGACCGGCAGCAGGTCCTCGGCGTGGGTGTGGAAGACGGCGAAGGCCAGCCCGTCCACCTGGCGGGCGATCATCTGCTCGATCGCGGTCCGCTCGGCCCGCCGCCCGCCGTCGGTGTTGCTGATGATCTGGTCGTAGCCGGCCGGGCCCAGCACGTCCTGGAGGCCGCGGGCCAGCGCCGGGTAGAAGGGGTTGGTGATGTCGGGGATGATCAGCCCGATGGTCTGGCTGCGGCTGGTGCGCAGGCTCCTGGCCAGGACGTTGGGCCGGTAACCCAGCTCCTCGATGACCCGCAGCACGCGGCGGCGCGTCTCCTCGGCCACGGGGCGGCGGCCGTTGAGCGTGTGCGACACGGTCGTGGCGCTCACCCCCGCCAGGTCGGCGACCCTCCTGATGCCGGGCCGCCGGATGCCGGGCGGCGCGCTCGGCGGAGCGTGCCACCCGGACGGCGGGTCCTGGAGCAGGCCCTCGAACGCGCCCCCGAGAACCGCGTACGCCTCCTCCAGCGTGCGCTCGCCACGCGCGACGGCCTCGGCGGGCGGCACCCGGCCGGCCGCCGCCAGCACGATCGACTCCCACACCTGCCGCAGCGGCCCGAGCGCCGCCGCGGCCAGGATCCGCGGACGCAAGTCCGCCTCCCCGCCCAGAACCCCCGCCGGGCCCCGCGACGCCGCCAGCGCCTCGGCCAGGACGCGCTCGCGGGCCGCGAACAACTCCCGGCCGTAGGCGCGCAGGGCCTCGCTGTCGCGGTAGACCCGGCCGAACAGGGCCAGGTCGCCGGCCGGTTCGGCGCGCAGCAACCGGCTCAGCGCGAGTGTCGTCCCGCCGCCCGGACGGCGGCGCACCACCTCGGCGGGGTCGCCCGCCAGCAGCGGTTCGTGCTCGTAGAAGAGCTGCTCCTTGGCGGGGAAGTAGTTGAAGACGGTCTTGGCCGACACCTCCGCCGCCTCGGCCACCTCGTTGACGGTCACCGCGTCGAACCCCCGCAGCGCGAACAGGCGCAGGGCGGCGTCGGCGATGACGCGCCTGGTCTCGGCCTTCTTGTGCGCGCGCGTGGCCGTGGGCTGCCGGGAGGGCATGCCGAGATGTTACGACGCGGCGGCCCCGCGTCCGCGCCGGGGGAGGAGGGGCCCGCTCGCCTGGCGGTTGGGAGGGCACCCCACTGCGGCGCATCCGTGGTCGGCGGCATGGAGTCACCGCAACTCTCCGTCGGTGCCAGGCGAGCGTGAGTCTGGATTAAATGCCGCGACCTCCGCGCCGCGCAAGTGGTGGAGCGTTCCATCCCAAAAATTGCGGGAACTGATAGATATTTTTCGTAGGTTCGTCGATTCTCACCGTTCAGTCACTGAAGTCACGGGCTTCTTGACAGCAGTATTTCGGCGCGGTAAGCACACATAGAGTGCCGTAACATCCCGAAAATTCCGGAAAACCTCTGCCAAATCGTCAAGCGCAACCTGGAGCAGCACCCTCCAGCCTTCACAGCAAAGCGCGGTCGGCGCGCGCCTTGCCTGACGTCCCCCCGGTCAGGAAAGGAAGCCCATGTCTGTGTGGTCAAGGCTGCTCGTCGCGGCGTCGCTGGTGTGCACCGGCGCGGCGGCGGTCGACATCCCACCCGGCGACTACCAACACGTCCAGCTCGCCCTCGGTCCGTCCGAGCTGGGCGAGCCCATGTCGCTCGCGGTCCTGCCCGACCGGTCGGTGCTGCACACCGCCCGCGACGGCACGGTCCGCCTCACCGACGCCTCCGGCGCGACCAAGGTGGCCGGCAAGCTCGACGTCTACACCCACGACGAGGAGGGGTTACAGGGCGTCGCCGCCGATCCCGGCTTCGCCGCCAACCGCTTCGTCTACCTCTACTACTCGCCCAAGCTGAGCACCCCGGGCGGCGACGCCCCCGTCACCGGCCCCGCGGCCGACTTCGCGCCCTGGAAGGGCCACCTCAACCTGTCGCGCTTCACCCTCACCGCCGCCGGCACCCTCGACCTGTCCAGCGAGAAGGTCGTGCTGGAGGTGCCCAACGACCGCGGCCAGTGCTGCCACGTGGGCGGCGACATCGACTTCGACGCCGCGGGCAACCTGTACCTGACCACCGGCGACGACACCAACCCGTTCGAGTCCGGCGGCTACTCCCCGATCGACGAGCGCACCGACCGCAACCCGCAGTTCGACGCGCAGCGCTCCTCCGGCAACACCAACGACCTGCGCGGCAAGCTGCTGCGCATCAAGCCGCAACCGGACGGCGGCTACACCGTCCCGGCCGGCAACCTCTTCCCGCCCGGCACGGCGGGCACCCGGCCCGAGATCTACGCCATGGGCTTCCGCAACCCCTTCCGCATGTCGGTCGACCGGCAGACGGGCACCGTCTACCTGGGCGACTACGGCCCCGACGCGGGCACGGCAGACGCCGGCCGCGGCCCCGGCGGACAGGTGGAGTTCGACCGCATCACCGCCCCCGGCAACTACGGCTGGCCGTACTGCACCGGCGGCAACACCGCCGCCGAGACCTACACCGAGTACACCTTCCCCAGCGGCCCCTCCGGCGCGAAGTACGACTGCGCGGGCGGCCCGGCCAACAACTCCTTCCGCAACACCGGCCTCGCCCGGCTGCCCGCCGCCAAGCCGAGCTGGATCAAGTACGGCGACGCCGGCTCGCCCCCCGAGTTCGGCGGCGGCTCGGAGTCGCCCATGGGCGGCGACGTCTACCGCTACGACGCCGGCTCCTCCTCGACGGTCAAGTTCCCGCAGTCGCTCGACGGCCGCTACTTCGCCATGGAGTTCGGCCGCCAGTGGATCAAGACGATCGAGGTGGGCGGCGACGGCGCGCCCGGCGCGATCGAGGACTTCCCGTGGGACGGCACGCAGATCATCGACTCGGAGTTCGGCCCCGACGGCGCGCTCTACGTGCTCGACTACGGCACCGGCGGCGGCAACCAGGCGCTCTACCGGATCGAGTACCTCGGCGGCGCCAACCGCAACCCCGTCGCCAAGGCCGCCGCCGACAAGACCTCCGGCAAGGCCCCGCTGACCGTGGCCTTCTCCTCGGCCGGCAGTTCCGACCCCGAGGGCGGCGCGCTCACCCACGCGTGGGACTTCGGCGACGGCGCCACCTCCACGCAGCCGAACCCGACCCACACCTACCAGGCCGAGGGCACCTTCCGCCCGACGCTGACCGTACGCGACCCGCAGGGCCTGACCGGGACCGCCAGCCTGGTGATCACGGTCGGCAACACCGCGCCCACCGTGACGCTCACCACCCCGATCGACGGACGGCTCTTCTCCTACGGGCAGGCCGTGCCGTTCAAGGTCACCGTCACCGACCCCGAGGACGGCACCGTGGACTGCGCCGGCGTCAAGGTGACGTACCTGGTGGGCCACGACAGCCACACCCACGCCATCACCTCGAAGAACGGCTGCGAGGGGTCGATCACCGTCCCGCCCGACGGGGAGCACGACGCCGCGGCCAACCTCTACGGCGTCTTCGACGCCGAGTACACCGACAAGGGCGGGCTGACCGGCCACAGCGTGCGCGTCCTGCAACCGGCGCACCGCCAGGCCGAGCACTTCGGCGCGCAGCAGGGCGTCCAGGTCGCCGCGCACGGCGGGGCGGAGGGCGGCGCGACCGTCGGCTTCACCGACAACGGCGACTGGATCTCCTTCAAGCCGTACGTGCTCGCGGGAGCCACCGGGGTGAGCGCCCGCGTCTCCTCCGGCGGCCCCGGCGGCACCATCGAGGTACGGGCCGGCTCCGCCACCGGCACCCTGCTGGGCACGCTCACGGTGCCCTCCACCGGCGGCTGGGACACCTTCACCGACGTCTCCGCCGGCCTCACCGGCGCCCCCGCCGGCACGACCGAGCTGTTCCTCGTCTTCAAGGGCGTCACCGGGCAGGGCAACCTGCTGGACCTGGACGCCTTCACCTTCGTCACCGGGACCGCCCAGAGCACCACCGTCGAGGGCGAGTCGTACACCTCGGGTTCGGGGGTGGAGGTGGCGTCGCACGGTCCGGCGAGTGGCGGCAAGACGCTGGGTTACGTGGACAACGGTGACTGGGCGGGTTATGCCGGTGTGGACACCGCCGGTGCGAGGTCGTTCGCGGCGCGGGTCTCCTCCGGTGGTGTATGCTCAACACATTCCTCAGCCTTGTGCTCACGGCGGCCGGTCTGACCGCCGCCGTCCCCGCGGATCCGGCCTACGACGTGCTGGTGTTCTCCAAGACCGCCGGCTTCCGTCACGACTCGATCCCCGCCGGCGTCCAGGCCGTCCGCGACCTCGGCGCGGCCAACGGCTTCACCGTGACCGCCACCGAGGACGCCGGCGCCTTCACCGCCGCGAACCTGGCCGGCTACGAGGCCGTCGTCTTCCTCAGCACCACCGGCGACGTCCTCGACGACACCCAGCAGGCCGCCTTCCAGGCGTACGTGGACGGAGGCGGCGGCTACGTGGGCGTGCACGCCGCCGCCGACACCGAGTACGGCTGGCCGTACTACGAGAAGCTGGCCGGGGCCTACTTCAAGAGCCACCCCGCCATCCAGCAGGCCACCGTCCGCGCCGAGGACCGCGCCCACCCCGCGACCGCGCACCTCGGCCCCACCTGGACGCGCACCGACGAGTGGTACAACTACCGCACCAACCCGCGTCCGTCCGTGCGCGTGCTGCAGAGCCTCGACGAAGGCAGCTACAGCGGCGGCGACATGGGCGACCACCCCATCACCTGGTGCCACGCCCAGAGCCAGGGGCGCTCCTTCTACACCGGGCTCGGCCACACCGCCGAGTCCTACGCCGACCCGGCCTTCCGCGGCGTGCTCCTGGGCGGCATCAGGTACGCGGCCGGGGTCGCCCAGGCCGACTGCCGCCCGGAGACCGGCTACACCCCGCTCTACAACGGCTCCACCAGCGGCTGGTCGCAGGCGGGGCCCGGCGGCTTCACCAACGCCGACGCCACCCTGACCTCCCAGGGCGGGATGGGCCTGCTCTGGTACAACGCCCAGGAACTCGGCTCGTACTCGCTGAAACTGGACTGGAAGCTGACCGGCGACAGCAACTCGGGCGTCTTCGTCGGCTTCCCCGCCTCCGCCGATCCGCAGTCGGCCGTGGACAACGGCTACGAGGTGCAGATCGACGCCTCCGACAGCCCCGACCGCACGACCGGGTCCGTCTACGGCTTCAAGGCCGCCGACCAGGCGGCCCGCGACGCCGCGCTCAACCCGCCCGGCGCGTGGAACACCTACGAACTGCTCGTGGAGGGCGAGCGGCTGCGCGTCTACCTGAACGGCAGGCAGATCAACGACTTCACCAACACCGACCCCCGGCGCTCGCTGCGGCAGGGCCACGTCGGCATCCAGAACCACGGCGCCTCCGACCAGGTCGCCTTCCGCGACATCCGGGTCAAGGAACTGGGCGGCGGCGGCAGCGTCACCGTCGAGGGCGAGTCCTACACCTCGGGTTCGGGGGTGGAGGTGGCGTCGCACGGTCCGGCGAGTGGCGGTAGGACGCTGGGTTACGTGGACAACGGTGACTGGGCGGGTTATGCCGGTGTGGACACCGCCGGTGCGAGGTCGTTCGCGGCGCGGGTCTCCTCCGGTGGTGTGCGGGCAACCTCTTCGACATCGACACCATCACCCTCGGCAAGGAGAGCACCGGCGCGGCGCCGTCCGACAAGGTGCACGTCTTCTACTACCCCTGGTACGGCTCACCGCAGGTCAACGGCGACTGGCGGCACTGGCAGCAGGGCGGCCACACGCCTCCCGGCGACATCGGCGCCGACCTGTACCCGGCGCTCGGCCCGTACGACTCGGGCGACTTCGCCGGCACCGTGGCCCAGCACATGAAGTGGATCAGGCAGGCGGCGGCCGGGGTGCTCGTGCTGAGCTGGTGGGGACGCGGCGGCTACGAGGACCGCCTGGCCCCCGGCATCCTGGACGCGGCGGCGAAGGAGGGCCTCAAGGTCGCCTGGCACCTGGAGCCCTACTCGGGCCGCACGGCCGCCTCCACCGTGGACGACATCCGCTACATCAACCAGACCTACGGCTCGCACGCCGCCTTCAGCGACGCCTTCTACGTCTTCGAGAGCCTGCGCATCACCGACTGGACGGCCCTCGACGCGGTCAACCAGGACAACGTGATCCTGGCCCAGACCACCGACACCACGAAGATCGCCCACTTCAACGGCATGTACACCTACGACGGCATCGCCGGGGCCACCGCGCCCGGCTGGAAGCAGGCCGGCGACTACGCCAGGGCGAACGGGCTCGTCTGGGCGCCGTCGGTCGCCCCCGGCTACATCGACGACCGCGCCGTGCCCGGCAACACCACCCCGACCGTCGCCCGCGACAACGGGGCCGCCTACGACCGGCAGTGGAACAACGCCCTCGACCCCGCCATCGGCGGCTCGCCGACCTGGGTCTCCGTGACGTCGTTCAACGAGTGGCACGAGGGCAGCGTGATCGAGCCCGCGGCGCCGCGGGCCGGCTACCAGAGCTTCGAGGGCGCCTACGGGCGCACCGGGGCCTCCGCCCAGACCGCCTACCTGGACCGCACGGCGTACTGGGCCGGCCGGTTCGCGGGTACCGGCTGATCTCGCAGGCGTGCGCCCGGAGCGGTCACCGGCTCCGGGCGACGACCGGCGCGGCAACTCCCGCAGCCCGCTCGGCCCCGGCGCCTCTATCGCCGTCGCCCGGCAGGCCGACGACGCGATCGCCGTCCTCGACCACCACGGCCTGGAACGCGCGTACGTCTTCGGCAACAGCGGGGGAGCCGTCATCGCCCTGGAGACGGTGGCCCGCCACCCCGGCCGCCTGCTCGGAGCGGTCGTGCACGAGCCGCCGCTGGTCCAGCTCCTGCCGCCGGACGCGCCGGAGCGGCGGGAGATCGAGCACATCGGCCGCCTGGCCCGGGACGGCCACGTCATGCGGGCCTACGCCGCCTTCGGCGCGATGACGCTGCCCGACCCGCCGCGGCTGTTCCGGTCACCGGCCGGCCAGGCCGCGATCGCCGCCGCCACCCACGTCGTCCTCGCCGCCGAGGCGCTGACCAGGCGGATCACCCGCCGCGAGCCGGACACGATGACCCGCCAGCTCCGCAACGCCGGCCTGACGCTGCGTCGCGAGCTGCCCGAGCTCTGCTCCGTCTACCGGCCCGACCTCGACGCGCTGGCCGCCGGCCCGGCCCCGTGGTGCCTGGCCACCGGCCGCGACAGCGTGGGCAAGCCGTACCACACGCCCGCGCTCCTGCTGTCGGAGCGGCTGGACGTGCCCCGCGCGGAGTTCCCCGGCGGGCACGTCGCGTTCATGCGGCAGCCGGCGGAGTTCGCCGCGACCCTCGCGAAGACCCTGAAAGCCTTCCCAGCATGACCCCCGACCACGCCGACCACGCCGACCACGCCGACCACCCCGACCGCGCCGACTACGCCGACCGTGCCGACCCGCCGGTTGGGCCGCCGGGTGGGGTGCCGGTGCCGCCCATGCGGCCCACGCTCACCCGCGAGTACCTCGCCGCCGCCGCGCTCGCCCTCGTCGACGCGCACGGCCTGCGCAAGTTCTCCATGCGCAAGCTGGGCACGGCGGTCGGTTTCGACCCGATGGCCGTCTACCGCCACTACGCCGACCAGGAGGACCTCTTCGACGGCGTCGCCGAGGCGCTGTTCGCCGAGCTCGACGTCGCCACCCTGCCCTGGGACGGCCCCTGGCAGCGGCTGGCCCGCGACTACTGCCTGCGGCTGCGCGACACGCTGCTGCGCCACCCGCACGCGGTGCCGCTGTTCGCGACCCGGCCGGTGCGCTCGCCCGCCTCCATCGACACCGGTGTGCGGATGCTCGCCAAGCTCCGCGACGCCGGCCTGCCCCCGGCCGACGGGCTGCGCGCCTTCCGCTGCCTGCGCGAGTTCACCGTCGGGCACGCGCTCGCCGTCACCGTGGCCGATCTCGGTGGCGCGGAGCGCAGCCGCAAGCCCGAGCCGGACGATGCCGCCTACAACCTGCTCGCCGAGGCCGCCGACGCCACCACGTCCGGCGACCACTTCGAGGCCGGGCTCGCCGCGCTGCTGCACGGCTTCGAACGGCTCGCCGCTTCGCCGTGACGCCCGGCGCGGTCGCGTGGCGTCACGGCGAGGCGGGCCCGAGACGGGGACGCGACGAGGGCACGACACGCCGCGCGGCGGGCGAAGTGATGGGTTACTGTCGTTTTGATGACGCGCGGTCAGTCACGTCCGTCCGAGGCCGATTCCTCTCGGGAGATGACATGAGCGATTCAGTGACGGTGCCCCTGCACATGCGGCGCGACGGGTTCGATCCCGTCCCCGAGCTGTCGGCGCTGCGCGACGGCGAGGGCATCCGCCGGATACCCACCCCGTTCGGCGTCGACGCGTGGGTCGTCAGCCGCTACGCCGACGTCCGCGAGGTGCTCGGGGACGCCACCCGCTTCAGCAACGGCCAGAACATGGTGTTCCGGGCCGCCGGCCGGCCGCAGTACACCGAGGAGGAGCTGCGGCGGCTGCGCGCGGGCAACCTGCTCGCCTTCGACCCGCCCGAGCACACCCGGCTGCGCCGCATCCTGACGCCGGAGTTCACCATGCGCCGGATGCGCCGCCTGGAGCCGCGCATCCACGAGATCGTCCGGCAGCACCTCGACGCGATGGAGCGGGACGGCTCGCCCGCCGACCTCGTCTCCGCCTTCGCGCTGCCGATCCCGTCCCTGGTCATCTGCGAGCTGCTGGGCGTGCCGTACGCCGACCGCGACGCGTTCCAGCGGCGTACCGGCAAGGTGCTGGACATCTCGCTGCCGGCCGACGAGCGGCAGGCGGCCGGCCTGGAACAGCGCGCCTACATGGGGGAACTGGTCGCCCGCGCCCAGGCCGAGCCGGGCGAGGACATGCTCGGCATGCTGGTGCGCGAGCACGGCGACGACCTGTCCGCCGAGGAGCTGGCCGGCGTCGGCAGCCTGCTGCTGCTGGCCGGCCACGAGACCACCTCCAACATGCTCGGCCTCGGCACCCTGGCCCTGCTGCGCCACCCCGACCAGCTCGACCTGCTCAGGAAGGAGCCCGAGCGGATCGGCGCCACCGTGGAGGAGCTGCTGCGCTGGCTCAGCATCGTGCACTCCGGCACGGGCAAGATCGTCACCACCGACGTCGAGCTGTCCGGCATCCGCATCCCGGCCGGTGAGCTGGTGGTGTGCGCGCTGCCCGCCGCCAACCGCGACCCGGCTTTCATCGCCGACCCCGACCGCCTCGACATCACCCGCGGCGACCTCGGCCACGTCGCCTTCGGTCACGGCGTGCACCACTGCCTGGGCGCGCCGCTGGCCAGGATGGAGATGCGCATCGCCTTCCCGGCGCTGTTCGAGCGCTTCCCGGGGCTGCGCGAGAGCGGCTCCGCGCCCGAGTTCCGTTCCTTCAACGTGGTGTACGGCCTGTCCGCCTTCGAGGTCGCCTGGTAGATCTCGGCGCCGTACCTGCTGCTAGCGTTCACCGTGTGCACGAGCAGCGACCGCGAGCCGACGCGCTGCGCAACGCCGACAAGATCGTCCGGGCCGCGATCGCGATCCTGCGCGAGCGCGGCCCCGAGGTCTCCCTCGAAGAGGTCGCCCGGCAGGCCGGCATCGGGAGCGCCACCGTCTACCGGCGCTTCGGCGACCGCGACGGCGTGATCAGGGCGGCCTTCCAGACGTACTTCGCCGAGGAGGTCGAGCCGCTGGTGCTGGCCGCCCGCGACGCCGCCGACCCGGGCGAGGCGCTGGCCGAGGCGCTGGCGGCGGCGGTGGCCACGCTGGCCGCCCACCACGGGCTGCTGAAGGCCGCCCGGCAGTCGGGCGCGTTCACCGTCGACATCGTGGCCCGTTTCATGGGGCCGCTGGGCGCCGTGCTGGCCCGCGCCCAGCGGGCCGGGCAGGTGCGGGCCGACCTGCTCGTCCGCGACCTGGCGGCGATCGTCGTGATGGCGCTGGCCACCGCCCACCCGGGCGACGCCGCCCAGCACGACGCCCGCCGCTACCTGGCCCTGCTGCTGTCGGGCCTGCGGCCGTCGGACGACGACCTCCCCGCGCCCTCCGCGCACCGCCTCCTCGACCCGGAGCCCCCTCGCTGCCCGGGGGCGTAGTCACCGGGCGCTTGCCCGCCACAGCCCGACGGCCGCCCAGACGCCGCCGACCAGCATCAGGACGCCGTGCGCGACCCGCAGCGGGTACGGCCCGAAGAACTGCGGGATGAACAGCGCGAACCCCAGCGCCAGTGCCACGCCGCTCCACTTCGGCAGCGTGCCCGAGCGCCAGACGGCGACGGCCGCCATGACCGCGCCGACGCCGAGCAGCAGCAGCCCGGCGGCGAACATGGTGACCGGGACCGTCCCGAACCGGAACTCGGTGGCCAGTTCCATCAGCGCCGGCGTCCCGTCACGCAGGCTGCGCTGGGCGATCACGTTCAGGCCGAAGTCCTCGGCCCCGTAGTACGGCAGCGTCAGGCCCGCGCCGATCCACGTCACCACCGTGGCCCGCGACGACAACCGGTCACCGAGCACCTGGTGCAGCCCGAGCACGGCCAGGCCGAGCAGGATGAAACCGATCATCGCGGCGGCGTGCCCGGCCACCCACGCGGGGGAGGCCATGGCCGCGGCGTCGTCGCCGGCCGGTCGGACGGCGATGTACAGCAGGAAGAGGAGACCGCCGGTGGCGAAGGCCGCCGAGGTGAGCCTGGGTGTCATCAATGCTCCTTGAAGAGGGCGTTGCTCTATTGCGTGAGCAATGCTCTCCAATCGGCATCTCTATGTCAAGAGCGGTGCTCTCTCTTTGGATCGGTGCTGCGCCAACCGGCGGCTCCGACGGCGCTAGATGCGGCCGGGCACCTCGTTCCCGGCCGCGCGGATGGCCTTGGGCAGGTTCGTCAGCGCCAGCAGCACGAAACCGATCACGAAGAAGACGACCATCGACACCAGCGCGATCCGGTAGCTGTTGGTCTGCTGGAGCGCGATCGTCACCGTCAGCGAGCCGATGAACGCCGAGCCCTTGTCGCTGATCTGCAGCAGGCTGAAGTACTCGGCCTCCCGGCCCTTCGGGATCACCTGCGAGAACAGCGAGCGCGACAGCGCCTGCGTGCCGCCCAGCACGATCGCGATCGCGAACGCCATCAGGTAGAACTGCAGCGCCTGCCCCTCGGCCACGAACATCGCCATCGCCACGATGGCCGTCCACATCACCAGGCTCGCCAGCACCGTGCGCTTGGTGCCGAAGCTCCGCGCCAGCCGGCCCAGCGCCAGCGCCCCGAAGAACGCCACGAACTGCACCATGAGGATGGCCGTGATCTGCACCTCCTGCGACAGCTTGAGCGCCTCGGAGGCGAAGGCCGCGCTGTTGCCGATGACCGTCTGCACGCCGTCGTTGTAGACCAGGTACGCCACCAGGAACAGCAGCGTCAGCGGATAGCGCCGCAGCTCGGACAGGGTGCGGCCGAGCTGGCGGAAGCTGCCCCCGACCGTGCGCAGCGCCGTGGTCTCGTGCGCCGGCCCCGGCCGGTTGCGCAGCCGCAGCAGCGGCACGATCGTGAACGTGGCCCACCACAGGCCCGCCGACATCATGCAGATCCGCACGGCCATGCCCTGGGTCAGGCCCAGGCTCTCGTACTGCAGGTAGAGCACCAGGTTGAGGGCCAGCAGCAGGCCGCCGCCCAGGTAGCCGATGGCCCAGCCGCGCGAGGAGACCCGGTCGCGTTCCTCGGGGGTGGAGATCTGCGGCAGGAACGAGTCGTAGACCACGATGGAGGAGCCGTAGGCCAGGTTCGCCAGGATGAACAGCACCCCGCCCAGCAGGTAGCGGTCGCCCTCGACGAAGAACAGGCCCATCGCGGCCAGCGCCCCGACGTAGGCGAAGCCGCCCAGCATCTCCTTCTTGCGGCCGGTGTGGTCGGCCAGCGCGCCCACGATCGGCAGCAGCACGATCTGCAGGAACACCGCGACCGTGGTGATCAGCCCGAAGTAGGCGGCCGGCCTGATGTCGGCGCCCAGCACGTCCACGTAACCGAGGCCGCGGTTGGCCGCGACGAGCTTGTCGAAGGTGCCCACGCAGGTGTCCGGGGCCACGGACGGGAAGTCCTTGGCGCAGGCCGCGGTCTTGGCGACCGGGATGAGGTACGGGCCGAGGAAGACCGAGATGACGACGGTGTAGAAGGCGGAGTTCGCCCAGTCGTAGAAGTACCAGCCGCGCTGCTCGCGCCGGCGTGCTCCGGGGGAGTCGTCGAGGGCTGCGGGGGGTGCGGGTTGGGGCATGG
>NZ_SSXE01000267.1 GCF_021699195.1 Nonomuraea sp. MG754425
GTTCAGGTGGTGGTGAGGGTGGCGGGGTCGGTGTTCGAGCCGCACACCACCACCGCCACGCGCTCCCCCGGAGCCGGCCGGTAGACGCCCGACAGGAGCGCCGCGTAGGCGGCGGCCCCCGCGGGCTCGGCCGCCAGCCGGTGCCGCTCCCACAGGGCGCGCCGGGCCGAGACGATCGCCTCGTCCGCCACGAGCACGCTCTCCACCCGGGGGCCGGAGAGGATCTCGAAGGCCAGCCCGCCGATCATGCTGGCCCCGAGCGCGTCGGCGCCCACGCCGCCGACCTGCACCCGTACCGGCTCGCCCGCGTCGAGCGCCGCGCGCAGCGTGGGGATGCGCTCGGGCTCGACCGCCACGATCTTCGGCCCGCCCGCCCCGCCGGGCGCGGACGTGCCGAGCGTGACGCCGGCCGCGAAGCCGCCGCCGCCGACCGCCACCAGCACCGTGTCCACCCCGCCGGTCTGCTCCATGAGCTCCAGCCCGGTGCTGCCCTGCCCGGCCACCACCTCGGCCTGGTCGTAGGCGTGCACCGGCAGCGCCCCGGTCTCGGCGGCCCGCTTGGCGGCGGCCTCGGCGGCGTCGGAGTAGATCGCGCCGGTCTGCGTGATGTGCGCTTCGAGCGCCCGCAGCCCGGCCACCTTGACCGGGCTGGTCACCTCGGGGACGAAGATCTCCGCCCGCACCCCCAGCGCCCGCGCCGCGTAGGCCACGGCCAGGCCATGGTTGCCGCCGCTGGCGGCGATCACCCCGCTGCCCGGCAGCCCGGCGGCGGACAGGATCCGGTTGAACGCCCCGCGCACCTTGAACGACCCCGAGTGCTGCAACAGTTCCAGCTTCAGCCACAACCCGGGGGCGACCTCGATGACGGGCGTGCGCAGCACGTGCCCGGTGATCCGCCGCGCGGCGACGAGCACATCCTCATGGGTGACGGTGGTCAAAAGCTCCCCCTCGGTCGTCCGGGCACCCAGGTTATGTCAGGGCCTGGGACACGTCGGCCCACAGGTCCTCGGGGTGCTCGATGCCGGCCGCGACGCGCACGGTCCCCTCGCCGATGCCGCTGCGCCGCAACTCCTCGGGGCCGAGCGCGCGGTGCGAGGTGCTGGCGGGGTGCAGGACGAGCGTCTCCACGCCGCCGAGCGAGGGGGCGAGCAGCGCCAGGCGTACGGAGCTCATGAACCGCTCCCCCGCCGCCCGCCCGCCGGCCAGGTCGAACGAGAACACCCCGCCGAACCCGGACAGCAGCTTGCCCGCCACCTCGTACGACGGGTGCCCGGGAAGTCCCGGCCAGTGCACGGCCGTGACGGCGGGGTGCTCGGCCAGCCGGGTGGCCAGGTGACGGGCGTTGGAGCAGTGGCGTTCCATGCGCAGCACGAGCGTCGCCAGCCCGCGCACCGTCAGCCAGGCCGCGAACGGGTCGGCCGAGGCCCCCAGTTCGATCGCGAAGTGCCACAGCCTGTCGTACAGCTCCCGTCCGGCGAAGACCGCGAGCCCGCCCAGCACGTCGGTGTGCCCGGCCAGGTACTTCGTGGTGGAGTGCAGGACGATGTCGGCCCCGTGCTCCAGCGGGCGGCACAGGACGGGCGTGGCGAACGTGTTGTCCACCACGGACACGATCCCCAGGTCGCGGGCCGCCGCGCACATGGCGGGCAGGTCGGCCACCAGCGTCATGGGGTTGCTGATCGTCTCCAGGTAGACCAGCCGTGTCTCGGGGCGGACGGCGGCGCGCAGCGCGGCGGGGTCGTTCTCGGGCACGTAGGTGACGCCGATGCCGAACCGGCTCACCAGGTCGTTGATCATGGCGGCGGTCCCGCCGTACAGGGAGCGCTGGGCCACCATGTGGTCGCCCGGCTTGAGCAGGCCGAGCAGCACGACGTTGATCGCGCCCATGCCGGAGCCGGTCGCGATGGCGTGCTCGCCGCCCTCCAGCCCGGCCACGGCCAGTTCCAGCGAGCGCACGGTCGGGTTGCTGTAGCGCGCGTACACGAACGCGGCGTCGGGACGTCCCATCGACTCGGCCATCACGGCCGGGTCGTCGAAGGAGAATCCGGAGGTCTGGTAGATGGGCACGCTGATCGGCCGGCTGCCCTCGATGGGCGGACGCGGCACGTGCACGGCCCTGGTGTCGGGGCGGAGATCGCTCATGAGGTCAAGGATCCATCCCCGGCTGGTCTGACATCAGAGCCAATACCGCAAAATTGGTCCATGAATGGGGCCAATCTCGACGACGTCGTCGATCTGCTCGGCCGGTGGGCGTCGGGGCGCGGGCCGCTGTACCTGCTGCTCGCCGCCCGCGTACGGGCGTTGATCGACGACGGCGTGCTCGCACCCGACGAGCCGTTGCCGCCCGACCGGGTGCTGGCCAGGCGGCTGGCGGTGGGCCGGGGCACGGTCGTGGCCGCGTACGACCTGCTCCAGCAGGAGGGCAGGCTGGTCCGCCGCCGGGGCAGCGGCACCCGGGTCGCCCCGCTCGACCTGCCTGCCACGCGCACGGCCGACGGCGTGGCGGCCAACCCGCTGATGCTGCACACCCTGCACCCGCCGGACGGCGTACAGCTCCTGACCTGCGCCGCCCCGTACGACCCGCCGCCCGCGCTGGCCGAGGCGTACGCCGAGGCCGCGCACCGCCTGGCCGGGTTGCACGAGATGGGCTACCAGCCGGCCGGCAACCCGGAACTGCGCGCCGCGCTGGCCGCGTACTACACCGGCCGCGGCCTGCCCACGACGTCCGGCGAGATCCTCGTGACGACGGGCGCGCAGCAGGCGCTCACGCTGCTCACGGCCCTGCTGGTCGCGCCGGGCGACACGGTGCTGACCGAGACGCCGACCTACCCGGGCGCGCTGGAGGCGTTCCGGCACGCGGCGGCGGTCGTCCGGCCCGCGGCCGGCGTCGAGGACCTGCGCCTGCGCCCGGCGCTGGCCTACTTCATGCCCACGCTCCGCAACCCGGACGGCGCGATCATGGACAACCCGTCGCGCCGCCGGCTGGCGCGGCTGGCCGCCGAGCACGACGTCCCGCTGATCGACGACGAGGTCCGCGCCGAGCTGTGCTTCTCGGGCGAGCGGCCGGCCCCGCTGGCGAGCTTCCACCGCGGCGAGCAGGTCATCACGGTCGGCTCGCTGAGCAAGCTGATCTGGGGCGGCCTGCGGGTGGGCTGGATCCGCGCGGCGGCGCCGCTGGTCTCGCGGCTGGCCCGGCTGCGGGCCGTGCACGACCTCGGCGGCGAGGTGATCAGCCAGCTCGCCGCCGCCACGCTGCTGCGCCGCCTGGACGAGGTGCGCGCCGGGCTGCTGGCCACCTCGCGCGCCCGGCACGACCACCTGTGCGCCGAGCTGCGGGCGCGCCTGCCGTCCTGGACGTTCGAGCCCGCCGCCGGCGGCCAGACCCTCTGGGTGCGCCTGCCGCACGGCGACGCCGACGCCTTCGCCCAGGTGGCGCTCAGGCACGGCGTCGCGGTGCCGCCGGGCCGCTCGTTCGACCCGCTGGGCGAGCACGCCGACCGGCTGCGGCTGCATTTCCTGCTGCCCGCGGACGAGCTTTCGCGAGCGGTGCACAACCTGGCCCTGGCCTGGGAGTCGTACGACGGGGCGGGGCGCGCGGTCTCCCGTCACCCCCTGATCGTCTGAAAGGGTGGAGGGATGCAGACCACGTTCGTCCTCGTGCACAGCCCCTCCGTCGGCCCCTCGACGTGGGCTTTCGTCGCCGAGTCGCTGGAGCGCCGCGGGCACGCCGCCGTGGTGCCCGACCTGACCGGCGTGTCGGCGGGCGGAGCGCCCTACTGGCCGAGGGTGGTGGCGGCGGTGCGGGCCGCGACCCCGCCGGACGTCCCCGTCGTCCTGGTCGTGCACAGCAACGCCGGCTACTTCCTGCCGGCGATCAAGGAGGGGCTGGGCGAGCGGGTGGTGGCGTGCGTGTTCGCCGACGCGGCCATCCCGCCCGGCCAGGGGCTGGTCAAGACCGCCGAGGAGGCGTTCCTGCCGTTCCTGCACGACCTGGCCGGGCCCGAGGGCGTGCTGCCGCGCTGGACCGACTGGTGGGACGAAGAGGACATCGTGGCCATGCTGCCCGACCCCGCGGTCCGCATCCGCGTGGCCGCCGAGCAGCCGCGCCTGCCGCTCGACTACTACACGCAGCCGATCCCCGTGCCCGCCGGCTGGGACGACGTCAGGTGCTCGTGCCTGTGGTTCAGCGCCCCCTACGAGAAGCAGGCCGCCGAAGCGACCCGCCGGGGCTGGCCGGTGGCCCGGGTGCCCGGCCGGCACCTGCACCAGACCGTCGATCCCGAGGCCGTCACCGACGCGCTGCTCAGGCTCTGCGGCAAGTCGTGAATTCCTCACTGTCGCCCCGCCACCGCCCGGGACGACAGTGGAGCGCATGACGGCGATCGAAGTGAACGGGCTCCACAAGAGCCATCAGGGTTTCGAGGCGGTGAAAGGCATCTCGTTCGAGGTGGCCGAGGGCGAGATCTTCGCACTGCTCGGCCGGAACGGGGCGGGCAAGACCACCACGATCGAGGTGCTGGCGGGCTTCCAGCGGGCCGACGCGGGCACCGTGCGGGTGCTCGGCCTCGACCCGTACGCCGACCGTGCCGCCGTACGCCGGCGTACCGGCGTCATGCTGCAGGAGGCCGGGTTCTTCCCCGAGCTGACGGTCGCCCGGACCGTCGAGACCTGGCGTGGCTTCACCGCCGCGCCCCGCCCCCGGGAGGAGGCGCTGGAGCTGGCCGGGCTGACGGCCAGGGCGGACGTCAAGGTGCGTCAGCTCTCCGGCGGCGAGAAGCGCCGGCTCGACCTGGCGCTGGCCCTGCTGGGCCGTCCCGACGTGCTGTTCCTCGACGAGCCGACGACCGGCATGGACCCGGAGGCGCGCGCCGCCGCCTGGACCGTCATCCGCGACCTGGCCGCCCAGGGCATCACGATCCTGCTGACCACCCACTACCTGGACGAGGCCCAGCGCCTGGCCGGCTCGATGGCGATCATGGACGAGGGCCGCGTCGTGGCCTCGGGCGGGATGGCCGAGACGCTCGCCGCCCGCGGCGGCCGGGTCTCCTTCCGGCTGCCCGCGCACGTGGACCCCGGCTCCCTGCCGCTGCCGGTCACGGTGGAGCGGGGGCTCACCGTGTGCCACGCCGACGACCCCGACCTGGCCGCCCAGACGCTGCTGACCTGGGCCGCCGAGCGCGGGCTGCGCCTCGCGGGCCTGGAGGTCCGCCCGGCCACCCTGGAAGACCTGTTCATGGAGCGGAGCGCCCGATGAGCCTGACCGCCACGTACCGTCTCGGCACCCGCCTGTTCTGGCGGGACAAGGCCATGCTGTTCGCCTCGGTGGTGACGCCGGTCGGCCTGGCCGTGGGGCTGCCCACGCTCATGCGGTACGTCACCTCGGGCGGCGTCGCCAACGCCGCGGCGCTGGCCCACAGCACGATCGCGATCCTGCTGGCGATCACCGCGTTCATGAACATCGCCGTGGCGCTGACCGGCCGGCGCGACACGCTCGTCCTCAAGCGGCTGCGCGCCACCCGGCTGACGGACGGGCAGATCCTGCTCGGCCAGATCGCCGCCACCGCCACGCAGACCATGGCCATGATCGTGGTGTGCACGGTGGCCGTGCGGTTTTCCGCCGGCGTCCCGCTGCCGGCCGACCCGCTCGCCTTCGCCGCCGTCACGATCGCGGGGTCGGTGGTGCTGTCCCTGCTCGGGGCCGCGTACACGGCGGCGATCCCGCGCGCCGAGCTGGCCGCCGCCTACACCATGCCGGTCTTCCTGGTCGCCGGGGTGGCGGCGGGCGCGATGGGGCCGATCCCGCTGCCCGCGTGGCTGCGGCCCGTCCTCGACGCGCTGCCCACCACGGTCGTGGTGGACGCGGTCAGGACCGGGGAGCTGCTGACGCCCGTCCTCGTGCTGGCCGGCTGGGCCGCCGCCGGGGTCCTGGCGCTGCGGCTGTGGTTCCGCTGGGAACCCCGCCGGTCCTGACGCCGGACATAATCGTCATCGTGGCTGCCTCCTCCGCCCGCCGGTCGGCGAGCGCGCTGATCACGGTCATGTCGTGCGCCTACCCGCTGGTCGCGCTGGTCTACTTCCTGCAGGGGCCGTTCTACGGGACGCTGGCGGCCGTGGCGCTGCTCACCGTGGCCGCCACCCACTACGTCAACATGCGCGCGGGCCTGCGCGGCACCCGGCCGGCCCGCTTCCCCGCCACGGTGGCGCTCCAGGTGGTGGCCACCTACCTGCCCGACTTCCTGCTGCCCGGCGGCATGTCCGCGCTGTCGGCCCCGCTACTGGCCGGGACCCTGCTGGTGCTCCTGCCGCTCGGCTGGGGCGGCGCGCTGGTCGGGCTCATGATGCTGTACGAGGGCAGCGCCCTGTGGTTCGGCCCGGCGGCCTCCCACGTCACCTTCTTCTACGTGCTGACCGTGCCGGCGACCGGCGCGATGATCTACGCGCTGGTCCGGTTCGTCCGGGTGACGGAGGAGCTGGAGCAGGCCAGGGCCGACCTGGCGGAGGCCGCGGTGCTCAAGGAGCGGCTGCGCATCTCCCGCGACCTGCACGACGGCCTGGGTCGCAGCCTCACCGCGATCGCGCTCAAGGGCGACCTGGCCGGCCGGCTCATCGAGCGCGACCCCGGCGCGGCCCGCACGGAGGTGACCGAGCTGGTCCGGGTGGCCAGGGACGCCGCCCAGGACGTCCGGCAGGTCGCCAGGGGCTACCGCGAGCTGTCCCTGACGGGCGAGGTGAACCGGGCGGTGGCGCTGCTGGAGTCCTCGGGGGTGGGCGCGCAGGCGCACCTGACCGACGTACTGCTGCCGAGACGTTCCGAGGAGGCGCTGGCCTGGGCCGTGCGCGAGGGGGTCACCAACGTGCTGCGCCACAGCCGGGCCACGACCTGCACCATCACCACGTCCCTGCACGGCGGCGCGGTGCGGCTGGAGGTCGCCAACGACGGCGCGCCGGACGTCCCGGCCGGCGCGGGCGGCGGGCTGACGGGGCTGGCCGAACGGGCGGCCCAGGCGGGCGGCACCTGCGCGGGCGCGCCGACCGGCGAAGGCGGCTTCGTGCTGGCCGTGGAGGTCGCGACGTGACCAGGCCACCGGCGGCCGAAGGGCGCGGCACGATCGGGGTGGCGGCGTGATCGGGGTGGCGGCGTGATCAGGGTGTTGCTGGCCGAGGACATGCACATGATCCGTGCCGCCCTCACCGCGCTGCTCCGCCTGGAGTCCGACATCGAGGTGGTCGCGGAGGTCACCCGCGGCGACGAGATCGTGCCCGAGGGGCTGCGGGTGCGGCCCGACGTCGCGGTCGTGGACATCGACCTGCCGGCCGTGGACGGCATCACCGCCGCCGCCGCGCTCCGCGAGCGCCTGCCGTCCTGCCGGATCCTGGTGCTCACGGCCATGGGCCAGCCCGGCCACCTGCGCAGGGCGCTGGCCTGCGGCATCGAGGCGTTCCTGGTCAAGGACGCCCCCGGCGACCGGCTGGCGGAGTCGATCAGGCGCACCGCGGCCGGGCTGCGCGTGCTGGACGCCGAACTGGTCTCCTCGGCCATGGAGTACGGCGAGAGCCCTCTGACGCCCAGGGAGTCGACCGTGCTCAGGGCCGCCGCCAGGGGCGCCTCGGCCGAGGAGATCGCCGCCCGCCTGCACCTGTCCCCCGGCACCGTGCGCAACTACCTCACCGGGGCGATCACGAAGACCGGCGCCCGCAACAAGATCGACGCCATCCGGATCGCCGAGGACGCCGGCTGGCTGTGACCCCCGGCCCGACACTCCGACCCGGCACCCCGGCCTGTGCCCCCCAGCCCGGTGCGACGGCCCATCACCCCAGCCCGGCACCCCAACCCGGCATCCCGGGTCTGCCACCCCTGCCTGTCTCTTCCCCCCGGCCCGGCACGACGGCCCAGCACGACGGCCGGGCCCGGCGGTCAGATGTCGGTGATGCGCAGCCCGGCGTGCGCCTTGTAGCGGCGGTTCACGGAGATGATGTTGGCGGTGAGCGCCTCGACCTGGTGCGCGTTGCGCAGCCGCCCGCCGTACACGCCGCGCACCCCCGGGATCGCCTCGGCCAGCGCCTGCACGGTGTCGGTGGCCTCGCGGTCGTCGCCGAGCACCAGCACGTCGAGGTCCACCTTGCCGACCGCCGGGTCCATCAGCACCACGGCAGAGACGTGGTGGAAGGCGGCCACCACCCGGCTGTCCGGCAGCACGGCCGCGGCCTGCTGGGCGGCGCTGCCCTCCTCGACCGGCAACGCGTAGGCGCCCTGCTTGTCGAAGCCGAGCGGGTTGACGCAGTCGACCACGATCTTGCCGGACAGTTCGGCCCGCAGGGACTCCAGCAGCGCCTTGTGCCCCTCGTACGGCACCGCCACGATCACGATGTCGGCCCGCGCGGCCACCACCGCGTTCTCGTCACCCGTGGCGCCGGCCCCGATGGACTCGGCCGCCTCCTGGGCCCGCTGGGCGCTGCGCGAGCCGATCAGCACCGGATGCCCAGCCAGCGCGAACCGCCGCGCCAGCCCTTTCCCCTGGTCGCCGGTGCCGCCGAGGATGGCGATGGAGAGCCCGTTCACGTCTGTCATAGCCCGATCATGCCAAACCCGCCCGGCGTGCGGCCGGGCGGGCCCGGTGCGGGTCAGCAGTTGCCGAGCGCGGGCAAGCCCAGGAGGCGCAGGGCCAGCCACTCGATGGCGAGCGGGCCACCTTCGACGGCCCCCGTCACGTGGTCGGGCGCGGGCAGCGTGGTCCAGCGCGCGTTCACGCCGGCCCGGCAGTACTCCGTGCGCAGCGTGGACCCGACCGCGAGCGGGATGATCTGGTCGCCGCGCGCGTGGTAGAGGAACATCGGCACCCGCGGCGCGGTGACGCCCAGCCGGTTCTCCGCCAGGCGCGTCAGCCACTTGGGCTGGTTGAGCAGGTCCACCGGGCTCAGGTCGGCGAAGCGCAGCCCGGCGAGCTTGCCCAGGTCGTCCACGCAGTCGTCGGCGGCGTCGGCGAGCAGCGCGCGGCCCCGGTCGTTGAGGTCGGCCTCGAGGTCCAGTTCGGGGTAGGCGGCGTCGAGCCCGACCCCGGCCGCGGCGGCCAGCCCGAAGTCCTGGCCGCCGTCCAGGTGCGCGGCGACGGCGTGCAGGTCGGCCGGCACGCCTCCGGCCGCCACGCCGCGCAACCGCAGCTCCGGCGCGTACGAGGGCTGGAGCTGGGCGGCCCACGCCGCGGAGGAGCCGCCCTGGGAGTAGCCCATGACGCCGACGGGCGCGCTCGCCGACAGCCCCGCCCCGGACACGCGGGTGGCGGCCCGGACCGAGTCGAGCACGGCGTGCCCCTGCGAGACCCCCACCATGTACGTGTGCGGTCCGGGCGTGCCGAGCCCCTCGTAGTCGGTCATCGCGACCGCGTACCCCTTGAGCAGGAACAGGCTGACCAGCGCGAGCTCGGCCTCCCCGCCCCGGCTCAGGCCGGCCGAGGGGGCGCACTGGTCGCCGAGCCCGTGGGTGCCGAAGGCGTAGCCGATGATCGGGCGGGTGCCGAGCGGGTAGCCGGCCTTGGGCACGAGCAGGGTCCCGGAGACGGTGTTGGTCGCTCCGGTGGCGGACGTCGAGCGGTAGCGCAGGTGCCAGGCGTTGACCGGGATCTCCAGCAGCTTGCCCGGCAGCAGGTAGACCGAGGTGGGCTGGGCGGAGACGACGTCTCCCGGTGCCGCGGCGGCGGCCTGGACGGGGGCCGCGACGAGTAGCGACATGATCGATAGCAGGATCGTGGACATGCTGACGCGCACACGTAAGGTCATGTGCCGCCCCTCTCCGTGAGGATCACCACTTGGGACGGCGGCGCCGCGAGCCGATCGTTACCCGCGGGTAACTCCATGTCAAGGCCTGAAATGACGGCAGAACACAGCCGGTGTCAGCACATCACTCCCGAACCACTCACCCCGCTCACCCCCGTGGGGCACCATGGGGACATGGACTCAGGATCGGTGGCCTTCCTGCGCGAAATCCTGGCCGAGACCGGCTGGCTCGACCGCACGCGCGAACTGGGCCTGGCCCTGCGCAGCACCCGCTCGCCCGGCGGGCTGCTGCTGGTGGGCACGCCGGAGGAGGAGCCCTGGCACCTGACCGCGCACCTCGCCGACGAGGCCCGGCTGTCCGGGCTGTCCCAGCTCACGCCCACGCTGGTGCGCTGGACGCCGCCCGCCGACGCGCCCCCCCACCTGCGGGTCGGCCTCGACCGGCTGGAACGGGCGGCCCGCGGGGAGACGCTGTTCGTGCTGTCGGAGCAGCAGGCGCCGGTGCCGCTGCTCGAACGCGTGGACGACGCGCGCCGCACGGGGGCGACCATCCTGGCGATCGAGGGCGGCGACCCCGAACTGGCGGGGCTGGCGCACGACGCGATCGCGGTGCCGGCCGGCGGGCTCGTGACGTTCGACGGGGCGCAGCACCTGGTCAGCGCGGCGGCGGGCGAACTGGAACAACGCCCGCGCCTGCGCGACCGCCTGGCCCGCCTCCTGGACAAGGTGAGCGGCCCGCACATCACCGACTGACGCTCTCACCCCACCCGAAC
>NZ_SSXE01000268.1:0-10461 GCF_021699195.1 Nonomuraea sp. MG754425
CCCCCAGCTCCACCCCCGAGGAGACGAAGAAGAGCCCGCTGCCGTCCGGGTGGAAGAGCTACACCGACAAGAAGCTCGGCTTCTCCATCGGCCTGCCCAAGGGCTGGAAGGAGTGGGTGCGCACCGGCAAGGGCGTCGAGTTCAAGGGTCCGGGCGGGGCGCCCAACGCGCACGTCCGGGTCGAGGAGATGCCCCGGCTGGGCAAGGATCCGCTGAAGGGCTGGAAGAAGCTGGAGCCGAGCCTCAAGGACCGCTACGGCGGCTACAAGAAGCTCGGCATCAAGGAGGCCGACTTCCGCGAGGCCGCCGCCGACTGGGACTTCATCTGGCCCACCAACACCGGCAAGAGCCGCATCCGCTACCGCGGGTTCGTGGCCGAGGACGGCAAGGCGTACGCGATCTACTGGCACACGCTCAACAGTCACTGGAAGGACGACTACCACTTCTTCGAGGACTTCTGCGCGACCTTCGTGGCCCCCAAGTAGGCGGGTAGGCTGCGCTGCGTGCACGTCAGCAATCGTTATCGTCTCATCGAGCCGCTCGGCGAGGGCGGCATGGGCATCGTCTGGCGGGCCTACGACGAGCTGCTCGACCGCACGGTGGCGATCAAGGAGGTCCGCTACACGGGCGTCGGCGACGCCAAGCGGGCCGAGCTGAACCGCAGGACCATCAGGGAGGCCAGGGCGGCCGGGCGGCTCGACCATCCGTCCGTGGTCGTCATCCACGACGTCGTGGAGGAGGACGGCCGGCCCTGGATCGTGATGCAGCTCGTCCGCTCGCGCTCGCTGGCGCAGGTGATCGGCGAGAGCGGGCCGCTGCGGACCGGGCAGGTCGCGGTGATCGGCGGCCGGGTGCTCGACGCGCTGCGGGCCGCGCACGCCACCGGGGTGCTGCACCGTGACGTCAAGCCCGAGAACGTGCTGCTGGCCGACGACGGCCGGGTGGTGCTCACCGACTTCGGCATCGCCTCGATGGAGACCGAGGCGGGGCTGACGGCGACGGGCGGGCTGGTGGGCACGCCCGCGTACATGCCGCCCGAGCGGCTGAACGGCGACCCCGCGCGCCCCGAGTCCGACCTGTGGTCCCTGGGCGCCACCCTGTACGCCGCGGTCGAGGGCCGGCCGCCGTTCAAGCGCGACTCGTGGGCCGCGACCGTGGCGGCGGTGCTGCGCGACGAGCCGGAGCCGCCGGCGCGGGCCGGGGTGCTGGAGCCGGTCATCATGGGCCTGCTGCACCGCGATCCCGCCGCGCGGATGCCCGCGGCGCGGGCCGCCCTGCTGCTGCACGAGGCCGCCGCCGCGCCGCAGCCCCCCGCCGCTGCGGCGAGTGGATCGGCGCCCGCCTGGAGCGCGGGCACCGGTCACGGGCGGGAGACGACCGGCCCCGGCGCGTCCGGGAGCGGCCGGCGGACGTCCGCCGACGCATCGCCTCCGACCGGCCAGAACGCGGGCGGATCCGGCACCGGCGAATCGCGGACGGGTGTGTCTCACCTCGGCAGGCCGAACCTGACACTGCCCGAGCAGCGGGGCGGGCGGCGCAAGGCGGTGTGGATCGGGGTGCCCGCGGCGCTGGCGACCGTGGCGGTGCTGGGCACGGGCGGCGTGCTGCTGTCCGACCGGTGGACGGCCACGGCCCCCACCGTCAGCCCGCCGCCGGCTACCACCACACACACCGCCACGCCCACCGCAGAGCCGACCGTGACCCCCACCCCTGACCCCGACGGCGTGGCGGCGCCCGCGGGCTGGCGGTACTACCGGAACGCGGCCGGCCGCTTCCGGATCGCCGTCCCCGCGCAGTGGCGGCCCAGGAAGCACGCCACCCGCGACAGCGTCTCCGTCCAGGGGCCGGGCACGTCCGGCACGCTGATCGTCGAGTGGACGGTCCCCGACATCCCGTGGAGCGACCCCGAGCGGCACTGGCTCGGCCTGGAGCGGGAGATCCGGGCCAAGGGCGAGTTCCAGCAGTACCGCAGGGTCCGCATCGCCGCCACCGGCTACCTGGGCCGCAAGGCCGCCGACTGGGAGTTCACCCGGGTCCGCGACGGCCGGACGATCCACGTGATCAACCGCGGCTTCCACACCGCGGACGGCCGCCCGTACGCCCTGTACTGGGAGACCCCGCAGGCCGACTGGGCCAGGAACCGGCACTACTTCGAGACGTTCGCCCGAACGTTCCGGCCGCTGTGATCGAGCAGGCCCGGTTCTGGCGGCATCCGGCGGTGCCGGAGACCGACCTGCTCAAGGCCCGCTACGTCACCCACCGCTTCTCCCGGCACGTGCACGACGGCTACGCGATCGGGCTGATCGTCTCCGGCGTGGAGGAGTTCGACTACCGGGGCACGCTGCACCGGGCGGCGGCGGGCGAACTGGTGCTGGTCAACCCCGACTCCGTGCACACGGGGCAGGCGGGCGTGCCGGGCGGGTGGGCGTACCGGATGCTCTACCCGTCGGTCGACGCGCTGACGGCGATCGCGGCCGAGCTGGGCGCGCCCGCCGGGACACCCCACTTCCACGCGCAGGTGGCACGCGACGACCAACTGGCGGCGCTGCTCGGCCGGGCGCACCAGGCGGCCGAGCGCGGCGACGCGCTGGCCGCCTCGACGCTGAGCCGTACGCTGTTCGCCCGCCTGGTGACCCGGCACGCCACGCCGAGGCCGGTCGCGCCGGTGGCGGCGGAGGGCCGGCGGGCGGTGCGCGCGGCGCTCGACCTGCTGCACGAGAGCCTCGTGGACCCGCCGCCGCTGGAGGACCTGGCGGTGGCGGTGGGGGCGCGGCCGTTCGCGCTGCTGCGGGCGTTCAAGGCCGCGACGGGGCTGCCGCCGCACGCCTACCTGACCTCGCTGCGGGTGCGGCAGGCGCGCCGGCTCCTGCTGTCCGGCATGCGGCCCGCGCGGGTGGCCGCCGAGGTGGGCTTCACCGACCAGGCGCACCTCAACCGGCACTTCAAGCGCATCGTGGGCGTCCCGCCCGCCGCCTACCAGCGGGCTGCAAGAACGTACAAGACGGACGATTCGCCGGGCCCCTAACCTCGGGCGGCATGGAACAGACGACCTCCCGTCCCGCCCCCGTGCGGGACGGTCTCGGCGTGGGACTGGCCGTGGGCCTGTCCGGGATCGCCTTCGGCGCCGCGGCGGTCACCGCGGGCCTGTCCGTGGCGCAGGCGTGCGTGCTGAGCCTGCTGGCGTTCACGGGCGCCTCGCAGTTCGCGCTCACCGGCGCCGTCGCCGCCGGCGGCGACCTGCTGGCCGCCACCCTCGGCGCGCTGCTGCTCGGCGGGCGCAACACGCTCTACGGCCTGCGCCTGGCCGACCTGCTGCGGGTCCGCGGCCCGCGCCGGCTGCTGGCCGCCCAGGGCGTCATCGACGAGACCACGGCCGTCACGATGGCCCAGCCCGACCCCGGCTCGGCCCGTACGGGGTTCGTGACCACGTTCGCCAGCCTGTACCTCACCTGGAACCTCACCACGCTGGCCGGCGCGTACGGCACCTCGTTCCTCGGCGACCCCGGCGTGCTGGGACTGGACGTGGTGGGCCCGGTCGCCTTCCTGGCCATCCTGTGGCCGCGGCTGGCCGAGCACGCCGAGCTGCGCTGGCTGGCCGCCGGCGCGGCGGCGATCGCGCTGTCCACCACCCCGTTCCTGCCCCCGGGCGTCCCGGTGCTGCTGTCGGCGGTGGCGGCCCTGGTGGTGATGTCGCGATGACGTTGTGGTGGGCGATCGCCGTCGTCTGCGCGGGCTGCTACGCGCTGAAGCTGGCCGGGCTGGCCGCGCCGCGGCGGGTGCTGGACCATCCGCGGGTGCGCAGGTTCGCGGAGCTGGTGCCGGTGGCGCTGCTGGCGGCGCTGATCGCGGTGCAGACGTTCACGGCACAGGGCGGGCTGAGCTTCGACCCGGCGCGCGCGGCCGGGCTCGGGGCGGCGGTGGTGGCGCTGCTGCTGCGCGCGCCGTTCCTGGTGGTGCTCGCCTCGGCGGCCGTCGTCACCGCGCTTGCCCGGATATTTCTGGGGTAGTCGCGGTGTATGTCCGATTCAGGCGGGATCGTGGTCGGCGGACGGTACCGGCTGCTCAGAACGATCGGCAAGGGCGGCATGGGCACGGTCTGGCACGCCCACGACGAGGTGCTCGGCCGGGACGTGGCCGTCAAGGAGGTGCTGCCCCCTCCCGACCTGGCCGGCGAGGATCGTGCGGAGTTCGCCGCGCGCACCTTCCGTGAGGCCAGGGCGGCGGGCCGGGTGGCGCACCCCGGCGTGGCGACCGTGTACGACGTCCTGGAGGAACGTGGTCACCCCTGGATCGTCATGCAGCTCGTGCACTCGCGCACGCTGGGCGAGCTGATCCGCGAGGACGGCCCGATGTCGCCGTCCGAGGCGGCGGCCGTCGGCCTGCGGCTCATGGAGGCGCTGCGCGCGGCGCACGCGGCCGGGGTGCTGCACCGGGACGTCAAGCCCGACAACGTGCTGATCGCCGACGACGGCCGCGTGGTGCTCACCGACTTCGGCATCGCCACCACGGAGGACGAGGCGCCGGTCACGAGGACCGGCGTCCTGGTCGGCACCCCCGCCTTCATGGCCCCGGAACGCGCGGCCGGCGGCCGGGCCAAGCCGTCGTCGGACCTGTGGTCGCTGGGCGTGACCCTGTACCTGGCCGTCGAGGGCCACTCGCCCTTCCACCGCGACAACGCCCTTGCCACGCTGGGCGCCGTCATGCACGCCGAGCCGCGCCCGCCGGCCCGCGCGGGGGCGCTCGCCCCCGTGCTGCTCGGGCTGCTGCGCAAGGATCCGGCCACGCGCATGTCGCTGGACGAGGCGGCGCGGCGGCTGACCGCGATCCTGGCGGGCACCGCCCCCGAGCACACCGGCCCGATGACGTTGCCGACGGCAATGCCCGGCATGGCGCCGGAGCCGAGGAGACGCCGGCTGCTGCCCGTCGTCGCGGTCGCCGGGAGCGCGCTGCTCGTCGGGGCCGTCACCGGAGGCGCGGCCTGGTGGTCGCAGCGCCCGGACGGCACCGCCCCCGCTCCCGCCGTCGTGACCACCGAACCGGCCCAGGAGCGGCGGATCTCCGGCGAAAGCCCCTCCCAGGACGGCGGCCGGAGCACCCCGCCAACAGCCCGGGACCAGCCCACCGGCCCCGCCGCGACCACGGACGACGAGGGCGGCCAGGACGACCGGATCGACGGGTCAGACGGATCGGACGGGTCAAACGGATCGGACGGGTCGGACGGGTCGGACGGGTCGGACGCCGGTCAGGACGGCGGTCAGGACGGCGGGCAACCCGCCTGAGCCCCGCTCAGGACTCCGCGCGCACGACGTCCAGCGCCTTCTGCAGGTCCTGCGGATAGTCGGTGCTGAACGACATCCACTCCCCCGTCGCGGGATGCTCGAACCCCAGCGCCACCGCGTGCAGCCACTGCCGCGTGACGCCCAGCCGGGCCGCGAGCGTGGGGTCGGCGCCGTAGAGCAGGTCTCCGACGCAGGGGTGGCGCAGCGCCGCCATGTGCACCCGGATCTGGTGCGTACGCCCGGTCTCCAGCTTGATGTCCAGCAGCGACGCGGCCCGGAACGCCTCCACCGTGTCGTAGTGCGTGACCGACGGCTTGCCCCCGGCCACCACCGCGAAGCGGCCGTCGCCCGACGGGTGCCGGTCGATGGGCGCGTCGACGGTGCCCCGGAACGGGTCGGGGTGCCCCTGGACCAGCGCGTGGTAGCGCTTGTCGACCGTGCGCTCCTTGAAGGCCCGCTTGAGCTGCGAGTAGGCGTGCTCGCTCTTGGCCACGACCATCGCGCCCGTGGTGTTGGCGTCGAGCCGGTGCACGATGCCCTGCCGCTCGGCGGCGCCGCTGGTGGCGATCGTGTGCCCGGCCCCGAGCAGCCCGCCGATCACGGTGGGGCCCGTCCAGCCGACGGTGGGGTGGGCGGCCACGCCGATGGGCTTGTTGACCACGATGATGTCGTCGTCCTCGTAGACGATGGCCATGCCGGGCACCGGCTCGGCGACCGGCATCGGCGTCGTGACGGGCGGCGGCATCGTCACGTCGAGCCACGCCCCGGCGTGCACGCGGTCGGACTTGGCGGGCAGGCGGCCGTCCACCATCACCTCGCCGGAGGTGATCAGCTCGGCCGCGCGGGTGCGGGAGAAGCCGAACAGCCGCGAGAGCGCGGCGTCGAGCCGCTCGCCCTCCAGCCCGTCGGGCACCGGCAGGCTGCGCTGCTCAGTCATCGCCCGGCACCTCCTTGGACCCGTCGATCTGCACGTTGCGCCAGGCCAGGATCACCGCGAGGATGCCGCCGCAGACGATCGCCGAGTCGGCGATGTTGAAGACGGGGAAGTAGTCGATGACGGGGAAGTTGCCCGGCAGCACCTCGATGAAGTCGACGACGTGCCCCTGGAGCTGCGAGGGGCGCCCGATCCCCGAGGGGTAGCGCAGCAGCCTGTCGGTGAGGTTGCCCATGGCCCCGCCCAGCAGCAGGCCGAGCGTGACCGCCCAGGACCGGCTGCCCAGCTTGCGCGCCGTGCGCACGATGGCCACGACGACGCCCGCCGCGATGAAGGTGAAGATGAACGTCATCCCGGTGCCGATGCTGAACGCCGCACCCGAGTTGAAGATCACCCGGAACTGCAGCACCCCCGGGATCACGACCAGCGGAGCCTCGCCCTCGAGTGTGCGCAGCACGATCGTCTTGGTGACGAGGTCAGCCGCGTAGATCACGGCCGCCAGCGCGACGAGAACGGCGAAGAGGCGCCGCCGGGGCCTGCCCGCCGCGCCTCCCCCCTGTTCGGCCGCGCCTGTTACCGGCGCTCCTCCTTCTGCTTGCAGGCCACGCACAGCGTCGCCCTCGGGAACGCCTGGAGACGCTCCTTGCCGATCGGCTTGTGGCACGATTCGCACACTCCATAGGTCCCTGCGTCGATCCTGGCGATCGCACGTTCGTTCTGCGCGACCAGATCGCGCGCATTCAGGGTAAGGGCGATCTCGCGTTCGCGCTCGTACGTCTTGGCGCCGGCGTCCGCCTGGTCGTCGCCGGCTCCCTGGGTGACGTCTCCAGAGGCTATCTCCGATTCGTGGCGGAGGATGTCCGCCTCCAGCTCGTCGGTCTCCTTGCGAAGAGTGCCGCGAACCTCGGCCAGCTCCTCCTCCGACCACATCGACGGTGTAGCCGTCTGCGTGCCTGCCGCCATGGCTGCCTCCAACTGCTGATCAAGGCCGTAAATGGTGCGGGCAGCTTAGGATCCATATAACGGAACGGCAAACGACCCGCCGGAGGGTTTACCTCTCCCGTACTATCCCGCCCCGCGCATTCAACTCCTCCCCAGGCACGTCCATTCCCACAACTTTGCGCCGTT
This sequence comes from Nonomuraea sp. MG754425, assembly GCF_021699195.1. Lineage (GTDB taxonomy): Bacteria > Actinomycetota > Actinomycetes > Streptosporangiales > Streptosporangiaceae > Nonomuraea. The sequence continues at coordinate 7,342 of NZ_SSXE01000268.1, forward strand.
TACGAGTTGTGTACCGGAGCGTGCCGTGAAACTCGGACCCCCACCAGGAAACGAGGAAGCCTTCGCTCCCACTCTGCGTTATGGTTTGAGACTGCAAGGCGTTGATGGGGCCCGACTGTGAGGGATATCACCCCGGAGCCGCCGGAAGAACGGCTCTCCCGAGCTCACTAGACCCGGCAGCAGACCGAAGGAAGAGGGCCCCGCCCGAGCGGGGTCAAGAAGGGTGGTACCGCGGAGCCGCAGGCTTCGTCCCTTCACGCATGCAGCCCGACCGGCCGATCAAGCGTGGAGGTCCCGCCCGAGATGTCTTCCCCATCATTCCGCTCTCTTCCCGCGCAGGTCGACCTGCCCGCGCTCGAGCGCGAGGTCCTCGACCGCTGGCGGGACGGGAAGATCTTCGAGCGTTCCGTGGAGCAGAACGCCGGAAACCCCGCCTGGGTCTTCTACGAGGGCCCGCCCACCGCCAACGGCCTGCCCGGCGTCCACCACGTCGAGGCACGGGTGTTCAAGGACCTGTTCCCCCGCTACAAGTCGATGCGCGGCTTCAGCGTGCCGCGCAAGGCGGGCTGGGACTGCCACGGCCTGCCGGTCGAGGTCGGCGTCGAGCGCGAGCTGGGCCTGTCCGGCAAGAAGGACATCGAGACGTACGGCATCGCCGAGTTCAACGCCAAGTGCCGCGAGTCGGTGCTGCGGCACGTCGACGCGTTCGAGCAGATGACCGAGCGCATGGGCTACTGGATCGACCTGTCCCAGGCCTACCGCACCATGGACCCGTCCTACGTCGAGTCGGTGTGGTGGTCGCTGAAGGTCATCTTCGACAAGGGGCTGCTGTTCCGCGACTTCCGGATCACCCCCTACTGCCCGCGCTGCGGCACCGGCCTGTCCGACCACGAGCTGGGCCAGCCGGGCGGCTACGAGACCGTCTCCAGCCCGTCGGTCTACGTCCGCATGCCCGCGACGTCCGGGCCGCTGGCCGAGCTGAACGCCGCGCTGCTGGTCTGGACGACGACCCCGTGGACACTGGTGTCCAACACGGCCGTCGCCGTGCACCCCGACGTCACCTACGTCGCGGCCCGCACCGCCGACGGCGAGGTCCTGGTGGTGGCCGAGCCGCTGCTGTCGGTGCTCGGCGAGGGCGCCACCGAGGTGGCCCGCTTCACCGGCCGCGACCTGGAGCACACCCCCTACAGCCGCCCGTTCGACCTGGTCGACATCCCGGGCGCCCACTACGTGGTGCTGGGCGAGTACGTCACCGTCGAGGACGGCACCGGCCTGGTCCACCAGGCGCCCGCCTTCGGCGCCGACGACCTGGCCGTGATCAAGAAGTACGACATGCCGATCGTCAACCCGATCGGCCCCGACGGCCGCTTCCTCGACGACGTGCCCATGGTCGGCGGCACGTTCTTCAAGGACGCCGACGAGGCGCTGACCGACGAGCTGCGGGCCCGCGGCCTGCTCTTCCGCGGCGGCCACTTCGAGCACAGCTACCCCCACTGCTGGCGCTGCCACACGCCGCTGCTCTACTACGCGCTCCCGTCCTGGTACATCCGCACCACCGCGGTCAAGGACCAGATGCTGGCGGAGAACGCCGGCACCAACTGGTTCCCCGACACGATCAAGTGGGGCCGCTTCGGCGAGTGGCTGCGGGGCAACGTCGACTGGTCGCTGTCGCGCTCGCGCTACTGGGGCACGCCGCTGCCGCTGTGGGTGTGCTCGGCCGACGAGTCCCACGTGACGTGCGTCGGGTCGCTGGAGGAGCTGGGCACGCTCGCCGGCCGCGACGACGTCTCCTCCCTCGACCCGCACCGCCCGTACGTCGACGACGTCACCTTCGACTGCCCCTCCTGCGGCGCCCTGGCCCAGCGCGTCCCCGACGTCATCGACGCCTGGTACGACTCCGGCTCCATGCCGTTCGCGCAGTGGGGCGAGCGCGGCAAGCCCGAGGGCGTCTACCCGGCGCAGTTCATCTGCGAGGCCACCGACCAGACCCGCGGCTGGTTCTACTCGCTGATGGCCGTCGGCACGCTGGTCTTCGGCCAGTCGTCCTACGAGAACGTGCTCTGCCTCGGCCTCATCCTGGCCGAGGACGGCCGCAAGATGAGCAAGCACCTGGGCAACATCCTCGAGCCGATCCCGCTGATGGACCAGCACGGGGCCGACGCGCTGCGCTGGTTCATGGCCTGCTCGGGCTCGCCGTGGGCGGCGCGCCGGGTGGGTCACGGCACGCTGGAGGAGATCGTCCGCAAGGTCCTGCTGACGCTCTGGAACACCACGTCGTTCTTCACCCTCTACGCCAACGCCGAGTCCTGGTCGCCGTACGCGCTCGCCGAGGCCACCCCGGCGGCGCGGCGATCGCTGCTCGACCGCTGGGCGCTGGCCGAGCTGCACCGGACGGTGTCCGAGGTCACGGCGGCGCTCGACGAGTACGACACCCAGCGCGCCGGCCGCCGCCTGGCCGACTTCCTCGACGACCTGTCCAACTGGTACGTCCGGCGCTCGCGCCGGCGCTTCTGGCAGGGCGAGCAGGACGCGTTCGCCACCCTGTACGAGTGCCTGGAGACGGTGCTGCGCCTGATGGCGCCGATCACCCCGTTCCTCACCGACCACCTGTGGGACGTCCTGCGCACGGCCGAGGCGCCCTCCTCCGTGCACCTGGCCCCGTGGCCGGAGGCGCGCGAGGAGCTGCTGAACCCGGCGCTGTCCGACCAGATGGCCCTGGTGCGCCGCCTGGTGGAGCTGGGCCGTTCGGCTCGGGCCTCGTCGGGCGTCAAGACCCGCCAGCCGCTGCGGCGGGCCCTGGTGGGGGCGCACGGCTGGCCGTCGCTGCCCGCCGAGCTGCGCGCGCTGGTCGCCGACGAGCTGAACGTCCAGGATCTGGAGGACATGTCCGGCTTCAGCGCCGACCTCGTGTCCTACACGGTCAAGCCCAACTTCCGGGCTCTCGGCAAGCGCTTCGGCTCCCAGACGAAGATCGTCGCCGCCGCCGTCACCGCCGCCGACCCGGCCCGCGTGGCCAGGGCCCTGCGCTCGGGTGCCACCGTCATGGTCGAGGCGGACGAGCTCGGCGAGGTCATGCTCGGCCCCGACGAGGTGATCGTCAACGAGCAGCCCCGCTCGGGC
>NZ_SSXE01000268.1:10532-12219 GCF_021699195.1 Nonomuraea sp. MG754425
CCGCCGAACCCTCACCCCCGCAGACCCTGACGCCGCGGCCTCCTCCCGAACCACGGGCCCTCGGCACAATGGCAGACCGTCAACATCGTGACCGCCGTCCGGGCGTCGAGAGCCGCAACAACCTCGGCCGCGGGCGCCTGCCGCACGGGCAGACCCTCCGGGCGCGGGAACCGCGATACTCGCCAGGCCATCGGCCCGACCGCCGTGGGTGTCTGCCGGGCGGCGGGCCGTCTACGCTGCGGATGCCCTGGCGGGTGGGTGCGGGGTGGTGTTCCGGCCACCGGCCGCCGCGGTCAGGCGACGGTCTCGCGATCGTGCTGGCACACCGAGCAACTGGTCAGCCCGGCCGCCTCCGCGACCTTGAGCGTCATCGTCTCCACGCCGGTGTCGCCCGCGCCCCGGATCAGCGGGCAGGAGGTGCTGTGGTAGCGGCGGGTGCCGACGATGACCTTGACCTTCTCCTGCCCGTCGCCCGCCTCGCTCTCCGGGCTCCCGGCCTCGGACGCGGCACCGCTCTTGGCCGAGCCGTCCTTGGAAGCGCTCTTGGGGCCGCTCGCGTCGCCCTTCGGCGGCTCCCCCTTGGACACGCCCGCCTTGGGCGCGGGCGGACGCCCCGCCGCGCCCTTCCCCGGCACGGACGCGGTCCGCTCGGGATCGGCCCCGCTCGCCGCACCGGCGGCGGACCCGCCCTTCCCGGGCACGAACGCGGTCTTCTCAGGATCGGCCCCACCCTTACCGGGCACGGCCGGCTTGTCGGGGCTGCCCGTGGGCAGCGGCCCCTTGGGCTTGGCGGTCGACTCGGCGGCGGACGCCGGCCGCTCGGGCAGCACCACGGTCTCCGAACCCGTGGGCCGCTCCGGCGGACGCTTGCCGGAGCCACCGGACGGCTCCACCGGCAGTCCGGACGCGCTCACCCGCGGCTGCGGCGCCGTGTCGGACCCCGTCACCTCGTCGTCGTCATCGCGCCCGGCGACCGGCCTGGACCTGCCACCGGACGGCTCTGCGACCTTCCCACCGCTCGTCCGCGACTTGCCGTCAGCCGCAACACCCTCGGCCGGACCACCCTGAACGGGCTTGCCGCCACCCGCACCGGGCCGCGCGGCGCCACCGGCCGGACCACCCTGGACGGGCTTGCCACCGGGCCGCCCGGAGCCGGTACCCGGCCCCGCGGACCGGCCGGGCGTGGTCCCGGACCCACCGGCCTGCTCGGGCGAGGAGGCCGACTGACCGGGCCCGGCTCCCGCCGCCCCAGGACGGCTCTGCCCCGCTCCGGCCTCGGGCCGCTCGGCGGCGCCACCGGCCTCCCCCGGCCGGGCGCCGGGCTTCGTACCGGGCTGCGCGGGCCGCGCCGGCGCCTTCGCCCCGGGCTGCCCCGGCTTGGCGGCAGGCCGGCCGGGCTTGGCGGCGGCACCGGGGGCGGGGGCCGAGGGCCGGCCGGGCGTGCTCTCGGCGGCGGGCCGCGCGGGCTTGCCCACCGGCCTGACGTTGGCCGGCGACGTCTCCGTCTCGGCGGGGGCGGCCTCGTCCGGACCGGCCTTACCGGTCGCGGAGGGCTCGCCGGAGGACTCGGCCGCGCGCGCGAACGGCGGCGACCGGAAGAAGGAAGTCTGTGTCTCGTCCGCCTGCTCGGCAGCCGAGCCGCCGGAGTCGTCCGACCCGGGCGCGGGGGCGGCGGAGGAGGAGGGGG
>NZ_SSXE01000269.1 GCF_021699195.1 Nonomuraea sp. MG754425
GTGCTGGTCACCGTGGGGGCCACCGAGGCGGTGGCGGCGGTGGGGGTGGACTTGGGGAGCCGCCAGGCGTCACACACCGCTTTATCCGCATTTATGGTGAAAAGTTGGGATTGCGTGGTGAAAGTGCTGAACGGGACCTCGTCCTGGCACTGCACCGCGTGGTACAGCCCGAACTCGTGGGACACCAGCCCCTCGCCCACCGCGTCCGCCAGCGGGCGCAGCAGCTCGTCGTGCCCCTCGGCCAGCGCGCCCACCATCGACGCCGCCACGGCGGCCACCCCGGCGTCGTGCAGCCCCTCCGCCAGGATCGCGGCCACGTCGTCACCGCTCATCCGCGCCGTGAACTCCCTGCCCGTCAGCGGATCCATGGTCGGCACCAGGGCCGGCGTCCGGTTGAGCCGCGCCCGCATCGCCGCGAAGGCGTCCCGCGCGCCCAGCAGCGCCACCGTCCCGTCCAGGTTCCGCGCGGCGTCGTCGTACCAGGCCACGCCCTCCGGCAGGTACGAGTCGAGCACCACCGAGCGCACCCCCTCGGGGTCGGCGGCGGCCACGTCTGCCATGACCCTGGTGGAGTAGCTGACGCCGAACAGGTTCCACGACGGGTAGCCGAGCTTGTGCCGTAAGGCGACCACGTCGGCCACGATCTCCTTGGTCTGGTAGCCGCGCAGGTCGACGCCCCGCTGGGCGAGCCGGTCGCGGCACCGGAGCGCGGCGGCGGCGACGTCGGCCGGCGGCTGCCGCAGCCGGCCGAGCAGCGCCTGCGCGGTCTCCGGGCAGGCCAGCGACGGTTCTGAGTACCTGCTGCCGCGCTGCTCGACGGTCACCACGTCGCGATCGGGGAACATCTGGCTCAGGAACCCCACGAGCTGCATCGACGCCGATCCGGGGCCGCCGCTCATGTACACCACGGGATCCGGGGCGCGCCCGGGCAGCGCCGACCGGTGCACGGCGTAGCCGACCCTGATCGTCCGGCCCGGGGCGTCCCTGCGCTCGGGAACCTCGAGGAAACCGCAGCTCGTACGGGCGGGCACGGGGACGGGACAGGCCCCCGCCGCAACCGGGCCGGAGGTCATGACAGGGGGCGCGGACAGCGCGAGAGCGAGCACGACCCGAATGATCACGGGACGAGACTAATAGTCTGGAGCCGTGACCGACCCACTTGTCAGCAGGATGCGCGCCTTCGGCACGACCATTTTCGCGGAAATGAGCGCGCTCGCCGTCCAGACCGGATCCATCAACCTCGGCCAGGGTTTCCCCGACACCGACGGCCCGGCCGCGATGCTCGACCGCGCCGTCCAGGCCATCGGCGCGGGCGCCAACCAGTACCCGCCGGGGCCCGGGGTGCTGGAGTTGCGGCAGGCGGTGTCGGAGCACCGGGCGGCCCGCTACGGCCTCGCCTACGACCCGGTGGGCGAGGTGCTGGTCACCGTGGGGGCCACCGAGGCGGTGGCGGCGAGCGTGCTCGCGCTGTGCGAGCCCGGCGACGAGGTGATCGCCTTCGAGCCCTACTACGACTCCTACGCCGCCTCGATCGCCATGGCCCAGGCCCGGCTCGTGACGGTCACGCTCACGCCGGTCGAGGGCCGCTTCACCTTCGACCCCGACGAACTGCGCGCCGCCGTCACCCCGCGCACCCGCGCCATCCTGGTCAACTCCCCGCACAACCCCACGGGCACGATCTTCACCCGCGCCGAGCTGACCGCCATCGCCGAGTTCTGCCAGGAGCACGACCTGATCGCGATCACGGACGAGGTGTACGAGCACCTCACCTTCGACGGGGTCGAGCACGTCCCGATGGCCACGCTGCCCGGCATGCGCGAACGCACGGTCATGATCTCGTCCGCGGGCAAGACGTTCTCAGTCACCGGCTGGAAGACCGGCTGGATCTGCGCGCCCCCGGCGCTGGTCACGGCGGTGCAGACGGTCAAGCAGTTCCTCACGTTCACGGCGGCCGCGCCGTGGCAGCTCGCGGTGGCCTACGGGCTGCGGCACGAGATGGACTGGGTGGACGCGCTCGGGGCCGGGCTGCAGGACAAGCGCGACCGGCTGATGGAGGGCCTGTCGGCGGCGGGCTTCACGGTGCTGCGGCCCGCGGGCACGTACTTCGTGCAGACCGACATCCGGCCGCTGGGCTTCTCCGACGGGCTGGAGCTGACGCGGCGGCTGCCCGAGCTGGCCGGGGTGGTGGCCATCCCCACTCAGGTGTTCTACGACCACCAGGATCGCGGGCGGCACTTCGTGCGCTTCGCCTTCTGCAAGAAGGACGAGGTCATCGACGAGGCGGTGGCCCGGCTGAAGCGCCTGTCCGCCTGACCCGGGTCGTCAGCGTTCCCGGTACAGCACGAGGTGCTCGTGGTGGAGCACGCCGTCGCGGACGTCGCCGGTGGCGGTGAAGCCGGTGTCGTCGACGTACTCCAGGTGGCTGCCGGTGACGGTGTAGCGGCCGGTGTAGGCGCGCTCGCGGCCGTCGCGGGCCTCCTCGTACCGGCCGTCCGGCAGCAGTTCCTGCCTGATGCGCCCGTCGGCGGTGACCCACATGCCGACGTACGGGTGCGGGGGCTGTCTCGTGCCGCGGACGCCGTCGGCGCAGGCGACGACCAGCGCCATGAGGATGCCGAGGGCGAGTGTCGTCTTCCGGTACATGTCCGTTCGCCTCCGTGGTCTCTGGGAGACCGAGTCTGCCGAGGCCGGCGGCGGACAGGCAGTGGTGAGACGTTCCCAGGAGCACCGCACCCAGGCTGCGCGGCCCGCCCTGCGAGGCGCCGCGCCCAGGCTTCGCGGGCCGGGCTGCCCTCCGATCGGCCGCACCAGGCTGCGCGGCCCCGCGGGTCAGTGCTCGGCGGCGAACGGGCGGTTCTCCGCCGCCGTGTCGCGGGTGCCGGACTGCGGGTCCCGGCGGGCGGCCCCGCCGCGCGTGCCCGTCCCGTCGAGGGGGGTCAGCGCCGCCGTGGCCTCCTCGTGCCCCATCCCCGTCGCCTGCAGCAGGTCCACCACCACCGAGCGCAGTTGCGCGATGATCACGTGCGCCGAGAAGCCCAGCCCGTCGGGCCGCTCCCTGGCCGCCACCGCCAGCAGCGCCTGCCGGGCCAGGGTGGGCTCCCGGCCGGCCCCGAGCTCCAGTTGCAGCAGCAGCGCCGCCTCCGACACCTCGCGCATCGCCTCGGCCAGCGCGGCCGGTGGCGGGCTGGACTCCCCGAGCGCGGCCAGGGTGCGCCTGCTCAGCACCCTGGCGTTGCGCAGCGCCAGGTCCACCGGCACGGCGGCGGTCTCGTAGCGGGCCAGGCGGGCGCGGCGGTGCCAGTGCAGCGGCGAGATCAGGGTGATCTCCTTGCTGGTCTCCAGCGCCGCCTCGAACTCCTCCACCACCGCCTGCGTCTTACGGGCCTCCTCCAGCGCCTCGGCCGCCAGGTCCGCGTCGCGCTTCTCGATGGCCTCCGCCGCCCGCTCCAGCACGGTGGACAGCGCGTCGAGCACCCCGGACAGGTGCTTGGCCGCGATCGTGAACGGGCCGGCGGGCAGCAGCGCCACCGCCGCGATGCCGATGACGCCGCCCGTGAGGGCGTCGGCCATGCGGTCCAGGCCGCCGGCCCCGTCGCCGGGCACCAGCGTGGCCACCAGCACCGCCGACGAACCCGCCTGCGCGACGAACAGGGCCCCGCTGTTGAGCAGCACGGCCACCGTCATGGCCAGCCCGACCACCAGGGCGAGCTGCCAGGCGCCCGAGCCGATCCAGGCCACGAGCAGGTCGCCCACGCCGACGCCCAGGCTGACCCCGACCACCAGTTCGACGACCCGGCGCAGCCGCTGGCCGAGGCCGACGCCCACGCAGATGAGCACGGAGATGGGGGCGAAGAAAGGGCGGGGGTGGCCGAGCAGTTCGATGGCGGCGGTCCAGGCCAGGGCCGAGCCGACCGCGCACTGCGCTATCGACGGCGCCGTCAGGGCGAACGTGCCCAGCCGCTCCTTCACGAGATCGCCGAGCCTGGTTAGCACCTTTCCACCTTGGCGGATCTTTATGACATTGGGGTCACATTTGCCCCATCTAAGTCCATTTCGTGTGGCTCGGGAGGAAAGTCCAGGGGCGGGAGGGCGGCCACCGCCTCCGCGCGTTCGGTGCCCGTCGCCTGGAGCAGGTCCACGACGATCGACCGGAGCTGGGCGATCATCACGTCCGCCGAGAACCCCCACCGCCTGGCCTCCTGGTACGCGGCCACCGACAGGATCGCCCGGCCCGACCGCTCGGGAGGCAGGCCGGTGGCCAGCTCGTCACGCAGCAGCAGGGTCGCCTCGGCCAGCTCGCGCAGCGCCCGCGGCAGCCAGGGCGGCAGCTCGCTGGAACCGTCGAGCGCCACGATCGCCCGCCTGGCCAGCACCCGCGCGTTACGCAGCGCGTGGTCGAGCGGCACGGCCGCCTTCTCGTACGCCTCCAGCCGGGGACGGCGATGGCGGTGCAGCGGCGAGATGGTGGCGATCTCCCGGCTGGTCGCCAGCGCCTGCCTGAACTCCTCCACACTCGTCTGCGTGCCCCGCGCCGCCTCCAGCGCCTGGCCGGCCAGCGCCGAGTCGGACCGCTCGATCGCCTCGGCGATCTGCCGCAGCGTGTCGGACAGCGCGCCGAACAGCGCGGTCGCGTGCCGCGTGGCCAGCGCCGACGGACTGGCGGGCAGCAACGCCACGGCCGCCAGCCCCATGAGACCGCCCACCAGGGCGTCCACCATCCGGTCGAGGCCGCCGAGACCCGACGGCGGCAGCAGCGTGGCGACCAGCACGGCCGACGAGCCCGCCTGGAGCACGATCAGCGAGCCGCTGTCGAGCAGCACGGCCACGCCCATGGCCAGCGCCACGACCAGCGCGATCTGCCAGGCCCCCGAGCCGATCCAGGACACCAGCAGGTCGCCCACGCCGACGCCCAGGCTGACCCCGGCCACCAGCTCGACGACCCGCCGCAGCCGCTGCCCGAGCCCCACGCCGATGCACACCACCACCGCGATCGGCGCGAAGAACGGGCTCGGATGCCCGAGCACCTCCTTGGCCACCAGCCAGGCCAGCGCCGCTCCCGCAGCGCACTGGCCGATCGACGGCGCCATCAGCCTCAGCCTGGTCAGGCGCTGGTGTACGTGCATGTCAACCACGCACCTACCCTGGCCCGCGAACGTGACACCGATGTTACGGCGGCGTGATCAGCGCTTGAGGAACGCGTCCACCTCGCGCAGGAACTCCTGGCGGGCGTCGCGGTGGACCAGGTGCCCCACCTCGATCCTGGCCAGCCTCGCCCCCGGGATCCGGGCCGCCACGTCGGGCTCGAACGGGCTGAGCGTGCCCGACAACACCAGCGTCGGAGCCGTGATCTTCGCCAGCCCGTCGGCCCACGCGGGGTCGTGGTCGACCATCTGCCGCTCGGTCTGGTGCACCATCCGCCAGTCGAACCCGGTGGAGTCGTCCTCCACGACCGGCGAACGGCCGGTCAGCGGGTGGGCGGGCGGCGGGTCCTCCAGCACCAGCCGCTCGACCCGGTCCGTACCGCCCATGGCCACCAGGCAGGCGACCACCGCGCCGAGCGAGTGCCCGACGAGGACGATCCGGCCGAGGCCCAGGTGGTCGAGCAGCGCGACGACGTCGGCGGCCATCTCGGACAGCGGGTACGCGCCCGGATAGTCGCTGGCCCCGTGCCCCCGCAGATCGGGCGCGAACACGTGATGCCGGGCGGCGAAGTGCTGGGTGATGCCGTTCCAGTCGTTGTGGTCGGCGGTGCGGCCGTGCAGCAGCACCAGAGGGGGAGCGGCCGGCCGGCCTTCCTCCCGGTAGACGAGCTTGATCCCGTTGACGTGTGCTTCGCGAATCACCCGCCCGACTCTAGGGTGACCGGCTCCACGACGGCTCACCGGCGTCCGGCCGCGATCAGCGCACCTTGACATCACCCGCGCGGTTCGTGGGCACACATTGACCATGAACCCCGCCGGCCGGCTCGGTAGCGTGGGGACCCGCCGCCAGCAGAAAGGGCAACGCATGCCGGACCCGATCGAAGTGCGCAAAGTGCCGATCGAGAGCGTCACCGACGCCTCCGGCCTGGCCCGGCTCTTCGCCGACGGCGTGATCGAGGCCGAACGGGTGCTGGCCGTCGTCGGCAAGACCGAGGGCAACGGCGGCGTGAACGACTACACCCGCATCCTCGCCGACCGCGCCTTCCGCGAGGTCCTCGCCGAGCACGGGCACCCCGCGCCGGAGAACGTCCCGCTGGTCTGGTCCGGCGGCACCGACGGCATCCTCAGCCCGCACGCCACCGTCTTCGCCACCACCGCCGACGCCCCCGCCTCCGACGAGCCCCGGCTGTCGGTGGGGGTCGCGATGAGCGAGGTCATCCTGCCCGAGGACATCGGCCGTCCGGCCATGGTCGAGAAGGTCGCCGCCGGCGTGCGCGAGGCCATGAAGCTCGCCGGCATCGACGACCCGCGCGAAGTGCACTACGTGCAGACCAAGACGCCGCTGCTCACCCTGGCCACCATCACCGACGCCAAGAGCCGCGGCCAGGACACCGCCATCGAGGAGACCGGTCCCTCCATGGACCTGTCCAACTCCACCACCGCCCTCGGCATCGCCGTCGCCCTGGGGGAGATCGAGATGCCGCGCGCCGACCAGATCCACAAGGACCTGTCGCTGTACTCGTCCGTGGCCTCGTGCTCGTCCGGGGTCGAGCTGGACCGGGCGCAGATCGTGCTGGTGGGCAACGTGCGCGGGATCGGCGGACGCTACCGCATCGGGCACAGCGTGATGCGGGACGCCCTCGACGCCGACGGCATCTGGCAGGCCATCCGCGACTCCGGGATCGATCTGCCCGATCGGCCGCATCCGTCCGACCTCGGGGGGCGGCTGGTGAACGTGTTCATGAAGTGCGAGGCCGACCCGTCGGGGCGGGTGCGCGGGCGGCGCAACATCATGCTGGACGACTCCGACGTGCACTGGCACCGCCAGATCAAGGCCGCCGTGGGCGGCGTGGCCGCGTCGGTGACGGGCGACCCGGCGGTGTTCGTGTCGGTGGCGGCCGTGCACCAGGGTCCGTCCGGCGGCGGCCCGGTCGCGGCCATCGCCGACCTGGGCTGATCAGCCCCGCACCAGGACGATCACGTCGTCGGGGACGACCGCGCCCCGCGCGCGCAGTTGCAGGGCCGTGACGCCGTGCGCGAGGCCGATCGCGCCCGTGCTGATCGCGCCCGTGCTGATCGCGCCCGTGCTGATCGAGTCCGTGCTGATCGAGTCCGTGCTGATCGGGTCCGTGTCGATCGCGCCCGTCAGCGCCTCGACACGCAGGCAGGTGGCCACGGCGTCGTCGAGCGGGAGCTCCCGCCGCGTCACGGCTTCGAGCAGTGCACGGAGCCGGCCGTGCGTCGTCAGCGAGCCGGGCCACACCGGCCCGGTGACGTCGTAGGGGCCGTCCAGCGGCGTGGGCGAACGCCGGGGGCTCTCGGTGTGCCGGAGGTGACCGTCGAGCATGACCTCGTTCATCAGGCGGCGACGGGCGTCGTTTCTCGGTGCCCAGTCCGCCGGGACGTCGAGCAGGCCGGCGATCGAGTCGGGGCCCTCGTGGGCCAGCGCCTGCCTGACCTGCGGGCCGACGCGGCCGGTGCCGATCAGGTCCGAGCCGGACAGGCGTACGAACAACTCGGCGAAATCCGCCAGCTCCAGGGCCGCCCTGGGGCGGGCCTGCCTGGACAGGGCGATGAGATCGTTCAGCTTCACCCGTCTGTCGATCAGCTCGCGCAGGTCGTGGAGCTCCACCACGAACCGCAACGTCTCGCGGGTCTTCTCGTCCAGGAAGCGGAGGATCCCGGCCGCGCACAGCTCCGGCTCGATCCGCAGCGCGCGGGCCGCCCCGATGAGCCTGGTCGCGGCGGGATCGACGGCCGCGGCCCTGCGTGCGAGCCCCGTCGCCGTGAACCGCGCGCCGACCTCGTCCAGCCCGGCGACCAGGTCGCCGGCGGAGGGCACGCCACGCAGGAGGGGACGGACGCGGTCGAGCCGCTCCTGGACCGCGACGACGGTGTCGACCGCGGTGACCAGGGCGTCCTCGCGCCGGACGTCGAGCCCCAGCTCCCTGACGAGCACGCGGTCGACGGCGGCGAGATAGACCCACGCCGCGCACCTCAGATCATCGGCCCACCGCTCGCGCACCGCCGCCTCGGACACCGCGAACGGATGCCCGCCGCCCGGCGGCACCGCCAGGGACGGGCGCTCGCCGTCGCCGCACCAGACCGGCCGCGTCCCGGCGATCAGCCGCACCGTCGGATCCGCGCACTCCTCGGGGGCCGGCAGCCGGTAGCGCACCCCCTGGGCACGCTCGTTCACCCACGCCAGGAACGGGCCCAGGTCCACGTCCCACACCCCCGACACCGGCCGGTCGTCGGCCGGCCACTCCCGCATGCCGTCAGGACGGCGGTAGCGGCCGGCCGTCGCCTCGTCCAGCACGAACCGCCGGTACAGGCCCACCGGCACGGGCACGGCGCACACCTCGGTGTCCCGTCCGATCGTCACGACCCGGCGTAACGACCTGGCCACCGCCACCTCGCTCATCACCCGCCGCAGCGCCGGGGCCGGGTCGGACAGCAGGTCGTCGAGCCGCGCCCGCAACTCCGGCGCCAGCTCGGCGGCCTCCTGCTGGCAGTCGAACGCCAGCGACAACGCCGGGACGGACCCCGACTCCAGGCACGCCGACACCACGACGCCCACGTCCGAGCCGGCGCCCCACAGCAGCGTCGTCTCCCGCCACCACGGGTCGTCCACGTGCCCGGCCAGCACCTCGCCCGCGCCGTCGTCCCCCTCGCGCAACCGGGCCGCCGCCAGGTACTCCTGCAACGTCAGATGGGCGAACGCGTACGACCCGCTCTCCCGCTCGACCAGCAGCCCCGTGCGGGTGACCTCCTCGACGAACGCCTCCGGATCCACCCGGGCCGCGATCCGGCCGAGCGCCGGGCCGACCATCCGGTGCAACCGGCCGGCGGTCAGGTCGCGCAGCCGCCCCCGCATCATCCGCAGCGCCACCTCCCGCAGCACCCGCTCTCGCTGCACCCCCTTCAGCTCGATCGCGGTGGCCACCCCCTTGGCCTCGCGCCGCCGGTACAGCAGCACCTGGCACATCTCCCCGTACAGCTCCGCCCGGCTGCCCGGCAGCGCGCCCCGGTACCGGTGCACGTTCACGATCATCGTCAGCAGCAGCGGGTTGGCCGCCAGATCGTGCAGGGACGCCTGCCCCCTGAGCCGTTCGAGCAGCTCGCCGGCCGACTTCCTGGCCCGCTCGGCGACGTGCGGGCCCTTCTCCCCGGTCGCCCGCGCCTCGACCGCCGCGTACCAGCCGTGCACGAAGCGCGACACCTGAGCGGGGGTGAAGCGCCGCACCGACAGCACCGAGGCCCCGTTCAGCGGGTTCGACTCGTACCCGTACGGCCGGGAGGTGATCACGAAGTCGTTGCCCGGATACCGGGCGATCTGCGCCCGCGCCCAGGCCACCATCTTCTTGCGGTCCTCCTCGCCGGCCACCTCGTCCAGGCCGTCGAGCAGCACCAGGCAGCGGCCCCGCCCCAGCGACCGCTCGAACCACGACGCGGGCACCGCCCCGTGCAACCACGGCTCGGAGGCGATCACCGCCGACAGCGGCACCTTGGGATCGTCCACAATGGTCTTGACGTGGTCGCGCAGGAGCAGCAGCACCGGCAGGCCGCGCCGCCGTCCGCACCGCTCCAGCGCCGTGCGCCGCAGCAGCGTCGTCTTGCCCGACCCCGGCCCCGCCACCACCGCCAGCACGACCGGCTCCGCGCCCGCCAGGAAACGCCTCAGCGACACCCGCTCGCCCGGGGCGGGGGCGGCCGTGCCGAGGTACGGCTCGTGCGCGATCCCGTGCAGCGGCCTCGGGACGAGGCTGACGTCCACGTACACGTCCTGCAGCCGCAGCGTGTGCTCACCCTGGGTGGGAACGCCCTCCAGGTCCACGAAGCGCAGCAGCCGGGACAGGCCGGCGACGTAGTGGCTGCGGTAGGACGTCCGGGACATCACCGCCCGATCGACCGCGCCCGCCATCCGCGGCGCCCACACGGCGGAGACCTCGCCGCCCACCTTCGCCGCCAGCCGGCCCGCCAGCACCAGCACCCACCACATCAGGACCGCGCCGGCGGCGAGCGCCGGATGGGCCCGCACCTGGGGCCACAGCCCCGCCCCGGCCAGCGCGGGCGGGCCGAGCGCGACCGCGAGCAGGACGATCTTGCCGATGAGCGAGCCCGGCGCGGGGGGTAGCGCTGCCACGGCCATCGATCATGGCGGCTGGACGTCACGAACGGAAGTCCGGGCCACACACCTCAGACCCTTTGGTGAGCGGTGCGGGGTGGTGAGTGGCTTGGGTGGTGGGCGGTGCGGTGCGGTGCGGTGCCTGTCCGGGGCCGGGGCAGGGGC
>NZ_SSXE01000270.1 GCF_021699195.1 Nonomuraea sp. MG754425
CGTCCGCCACGCCGACCGCATCTACGTCCTCGACCACGGCACCATCACCGAACAAGGCGACCACCACACCCTCATGGCACTCGACGGCCTCTACGCCGACCTCTACACCCTCCAGGCCAGCGCCTACCGGTGACCGCCGTCAGGCTAGGATCCGCGATCCGATGCGCAGTGTCGGCACTTGATACGCAGTGAATGCGCAAATCCGCGTCCCCGTGCGCAACCATTCCGGAGCGTAACGGCTCAACGCTCCGGATTGGGTGTCCTGTCACCTGACTTGAGGCCAGTCCCATCGATCACGAGGCGTCCCGCCGTTTGTCTCACTTATCTGAGTCATGATCGCGGAGTTCGCCTTCGAGGAGGCCCATGAGGATCATGTCGTGCCACTTGCCATCACGGCGGAAGCACTCGCGGACGCGGCCCTCCTCGACGAAGCCCACCTTCTCGTAAACCCGGCGCGCTGCTGTGTTGTCTGCCGCGAAGTCCAGGGTGATCCGGTGCAGGCGCATTTCGTTGAAGCCGTACCTGCACATCAGGCGCATCGCCTCAGTGGCGTAACCACGACCCCAGACATCCTTCTCGCCGAGCTGGATATCCAGCTCAGCATTTCCGACCTCCGGCTTCGCGTCCCTGAGCCGAACGAACCCGACAGCGCGCTGATCGTGGAGCGACTCGATGATAAACCGGCAATTCTCGTAGCTGTTGCGCGGTGCCGCTGCCAGCCGCTCCTGTGCCTGCACGAACGACTCGGGGTAGCCGCTGCTCATCCAGCGCACCACCTCGGGGTCATGGCTCCAGCGCCATATGCTCTCGAAATCCGTGGGTTCGACGGCGCGTAGGCGGACAAGCTTCCCAGTCAGCATCGCCAAGTTCTACCAGCGTTCAATCCGGACAATCAACTCGATTCCCTGGCCCTATGAAGATCAGACTGACCACGCCGAGAAACGAGGAGATGCCTCCTGATCGGTGAGACACGCACCTTGCGGACCGTCTCATCGAACTTGAGGCACCGCACGCCAAAGGCGTTCCATGCCTCAGATTGAACGAGGTAGAACATCGGTGTTATGGGTGCAGCGGTGTTTCGCCCGCCGCATGGTGCGATACATGACACTACGGAGCGCAGGCGGGGCATCGCCCTCAGCGTCCGTTAGATACCTCGACGAGTCCGTACGGGAAATCTGTCTCGAAAGACTCAGGATTGCGGACTTTGCGGAATCTGCGCCCTGGCGTCTGCCCGAGAACTCAACACCAGCGAAAACCTCGTCACGAAGCTATTGCGCCACTATGGCATTCCTCGACGGCCAGCCGGCGGGTGCTCCAACCCGTTCGCACCGCTTGATGTCCCCCCGTCTCCCGCTATGAAGACCGTCAGCCACACCAGAAACTGTCTTGCCCGTCTTCGTCACCTCACCAACATGCCGGGCCATATGAACGTATCTGCGGCAGTCTCCGCGCTCGGAGTCGCTCAAAGCACCCTCAGCTTCCAGCTCGCCAGCACCGAGCACACCATCGGTTTCGCCATCATCAACCGCACTCAACACTTGGCGCCCACCGAGGCCGGACACGCATTCCTTAGCGAAGCACGACACCTTCTGAGACTCCTGGAAGAACACGCTAAGTAACCAGAGTCGACGCCCAAACCAGGATCGATTGCTCATCGACTGAGGACAGCTGGATGCTCACGCACCCCGGATTTTCGATTTTCGTGTTTCCGCGGGAGCCGATGCGCAACGAATCCCGGACCGTACAGTCAGGCCGCCTTGTCCGCGGGTGCGGGAACCAGTCGCAGGTTGCCGGGCCTGGCCTGCTCGTCGGGGAAGACCCACTTCCGCAGCGCCCAGAAGCGGAAGACCATGGCGATCAGCGTGCCGATGAGCTGCGCGCTCATGAAGTCGGCGATCTCCTGGGTCAGCAGGCTCACCGCCGGGGTCTCCAGGCCGAACACGTACCGGGAGATCCAGAGCGGCGCGGAACTGAGCACCAGAGCGACCGCGCTGACCAGGAAGAACAGCGCCGCCTCAGGCCGGCGCTGGCGACCGCCCCTGGTCCGGAACGACCATTCGCGGTTCAGCACGTAGGACACGATCGTCGCCACGAGCACCGCGATGATCTTCGCGGTCACCGGCTTCGGCTCCAGAACGGTCAGCTTCAGCCCGTAGAACAGCGTGTTGTCCACCAGGAACGCCGTTCCACCCACCACCGCGAACTTCACCAGTTCACGATGCCTCAACACGAGGGCGCGCAGCGGTCCGGGCAATCTCGCGAGTACTGCGTCTGCTGTTCGGAGCACCCTCGATCTTCTCACCCGCCGACGACTCCCCGCGCCCCGACCGCGCATCCCGGGCCCGGGGGTCACACGTCGATCGTCGTGCGGAGTTCCTCGTCGATCTCCCTGACGAGGGTCTGGCGGTCCGACTCGCCGGGCTCGCGCATCCCGCCCGGGAAGTAGAACAGCTCGCGGCCGTGGGAGCGGGTCATCAGCACCCGATGGTCGCGGACCAGGACCCAGGCCACCTTCTCGCGCACCGCGTCACTGTCGCCCGGTGTCCTGATCGCCATGGCCGAAAGCCTAGCCGGACCCGGTCCTGGCGACGGCCGCGAACAGCGGGGCTCCGGGGTCGTAGCGGGCGCCGGTCAGGTCGCCGAGGATGTCGACGGCGGTGAAGCCGGCGCCGTTCAGCTCGGCGGTCAGCTCCGCCGGGGTGAAGTACCGGACCCAGTTGTAGAAGGTCCTGCGCCGCTCCTCCTCCACGATCTCGTACTTGTCGAGGGAGACGCGGGCCCGCTCGTAACGGAAGGTGTTGTGGAAGCCGAAGTAGGGCCGGGCCGACCAGAACCCGTCCATCAGCGACGGGGCGTAGACGGCCCGCTCCTCGACCGCGTCGAAGGCGGGCGGGGCGTCCACGTCGAAGGCGAACGCACCGCCGTCCGCCAGGTGCTCCCGGACGGTGCGCAGCAGCGCCCGGCGCGCGGCGGGCGCCAGCGCGCAGTAGTCGCGCATCACCATCAGGACGAGGTCGTAGCGTTCGGCGTCGCGGTAGGAGAGGTAGTCCTGGCACAGGTACCGGATCGTGCGGCCGTCCTCGCGGGCGGCCGTGACGGCGTGGTCGAGGGAGCGCCGGGACAGGTCGAGCCCGGTGACCCTGGCTCCGGTACGCGCGATCCGCCCGGTGTACAGCCCCGGGCCGCACCCGAAGTCGGCCACCCGCCTGCCGTCGCGCAGGTCGAACCTGTCCACGAGCCACGCGCTCACCCGCTCGACCACGTCGATCCGGTTGGACGCGCTGTCGAGGTGCGGGTCGAGGTGGGCGGCGAGCATGCGCCCGGAGATGTGCTCGTCGGTCCACAACTCCGGCGTGGTGACGACGGAGAAGACGCCGGGACGGGCGTTGACGGCGCGCAGCTCACCGAACACGAAGGAGGCGGCCCCGGTCACGCGACCGCCGCGCCCGGGGCGTCGCGGCCGGCGCGGCGGCGCGACACGGCGGCGCACGAGCCCTTCATCGGCCGCTCCGGATCTGGTCGGGGACACTTCCGCGGTCATGGTACCGGCGCCCCGGACGCCGCGCCGATTCGCTCAAAGTAGTTGATCAAACACGTAGAGTGGCGGAGAAGGCACCATCGCTCACGGAAGCAGGAGGCATTCCTTGAACGTCCGTCACCTCACCCTCGCCGTCGCCACGACCGCCGCGCTCGTGCTGCCGGCCACTCCCGGCCATGCCGCCGACACCATCGAGATCCCGGCCGGCCAGACCTCCTGCCCGGACGGCTACGTGTGCCTGTTCCGCGACTACGACTTCCAGGGCGGCGGCTACGGGGTACGCTCCGGCGACTCCCTGCCCTGGCTCGGCGACCTCGGCTTCAACGACCAGATGTCCTCGTGGGCCAACGACTCGGGCCGGACCTACTGCTGGTACTCCGACGCGTCCTTCGCGGGCGAGCGGCACGTCATGCAGAACGGCTACCGCGTCAACGTCCTGCCGCGGGAGAACGACACCGCCTCCTCGCTCGCCCCCTGCTGACCGGGCGCGGCTCAGTCGCGGGTCACGGCCGAGCCGTCGCAGCGCGGGTCGGAGGCGGCGCGGAAGCCGTCGCCGGCCCGGCGGACGAGCTGGCCGTGGCCGACCTCCTCGTCCAGCTCCGTCCCGATCGTCACCGGGAACCCGGCCGCCCTGAGCGACGCGACGGTCCCGTCCGGCACTGTGGACTCGGCCGCGACCGTCCCGGCGGGAGCGTCCACCTCCAGGCCGCCCACCACCCAGCGGGGGTGGCGCAGCGCGGCGGCGGGGTCGTCGCCCGCGTGCAGGCGCAGCGCGAGCTGGGCGTGGATCTGCGGCTGGGCCTTGCCGCCCATGGTGCCATGCGCGCCGCTGAGGACGCCGTCGCGGCGGGTGAGGACGGGCATGAGCGTGTGCGCCGGCCGCTTGCCACCCGCCAGGCGGTTCGGGGCGCCGGGCGCGAGGTCGAAGAAGGCCCCGCGGTTGTGCAGGATGACGCCGGTGACGGGGTCGAGGATGCCGGAGCCGAAGGAGTGGAACAGGCTCTGGATGAGGGAGACCGCGTTGCCCGCGCCGTCGGCGGCGACGACGGCCACGGTGTCGCCGCTGGGCCGCGCGCCCGCTCCGGCCCGGCCCGCTCCGCAACCGCCCCCGGCGAGCACCTGCTCGGCGAGCGCGTCCAGGTGCGCGCCGCCGAGCAGCGTCCCCACGGGGACGTCGGCGTGGCGGGGGTCGGCCAGGTGGCGGTCGCGGTCGCGGGAGGCGGCCTCGAAGACGCGGGCGAGCAGCCCGGCGCCGGGCGAGTCCGGCAGGCGGTCGATCAGGCCCAGGATCTGCAGCAGGTGCAGGCCCTGGGAGTTCGGCGGCGCGGTGAGGTACTCCTCGCCGCGGAAGACGGCCGACAGCGGCTCGGCGACCTCGGTGGCGTGGCGGGCGAGGTCCTCGGCCGACAGGGGCGAGCCCATCGCGCGCAGCCGGGCGGCCAGGCCCGCGCCGAGCGCGCCGGCGTAGAAGGCGTCCGGGCCCTGCTCGGCGACGGCGGACAGGGTGTCGGCCAGCGCCGGTTGCACGAGGGGACGCCCCTCGGCCAAGGGCTGCCCGCCGGGGAAGAAGATCTCGCCGATGCCGGGGTCGGCACGCAGGTGCTCCGCCTCCAGCCGCAGGGCCGCGGCGACCCCGGGCGCGGTGGGGACGCCTTCGCGGGCGTACCGGATCGCCTGCTCGAACAGCAGGCGGAACGGCAGCCGCCCGGCCAGCTCGGACAGCGTGGCCCAGCCGGCGAGCACACCCGGGACGGTCACCGTCAGCGGGCCGGTGACCGGCATGCTCGCGAGGCCGAGCGCGTCCGGGTCGGCGGCCAGCGGGGCGGCGCCGCTGCCGTTCACCGCCAGCACCCGCCCGTCCGGCCGGGCCACCAGGGCGATGAGGTCGCCGCCGAGCGCGCACTGGTGCGGGTAGACGACGGTGAGCGCCACGGCGGCGGCGAGCGCGGCGTCCACCGCGTTGCCGCCCGCCAGCCACGCCCGTTCGCCCGCGTGGGTGGCGAGGGCGTGCGGCGCGGCCAGCCCGAAGGCCGAGGGGGGAGGAGTCATGCGGGACGCCTTCGTGGTGGTGGGCTGGTGAGGGCGCCGGCGATGGCCTGGCGCACCTCCGACAGGTGGTCGGCCATGGCCTGTTCGGCCTGCTCGGCCTCGTGCGCGCCGATCGCGGACAGCACCCGCCGGTGCGCCCGCAGCGAGGCGGTCAGGCGGTCGGCGGTCTGGTAGCCGGGGTCCCTGGACGGCTCGACCCACGCGTTGGTGACCTCGAGCAGGCGGGTCAGCAGCGGGTTGTGGGCGGCCTCGGCGACCGCGACGTGGAACTGCCCGTCCAGCCGTACGACCTGGGCCAGGTCGCCGCGCCCGTGCGCGGCGCGGGCACGGGCGAGCAGGTCGGCCAGCCGCTGGACGTCGGCGTCGGTGGCGCGGGCCGCCGCGCGGGCGGCGACCGGGGGCTCGACCGCCGCGCGCAGATCCATCACCTCGTACGCCAGCCGCGACGCCGCGCTCATGTCCCCGAGCTGGTGGGCGCGCAGATCGGGGCGCATGGGGCCGGTGACGACGGTTCCCCTGCCGGGCCGCCGATCGACCAGGCCGCGCAGTTCCAGCTCACGCAGCGCCTCGCGGACGGAGGCGCGGGAGACGCCGAGCCGGGCGGCCAGATCGCGTTCCGCGGGGAAGCGGGTCCCGGGGGCCGGCCGGTCGTCCTCGATGAGGCGCTGGAGGGCGGCGGCGAGCCGGTGCGGGCCCTGGAGCGCGTCGGCCGCGAGCAGCGACCAGTCGATCGACATCGATCAGCCGTCGATCTCCACCGCACCGGTCCGGCCAGTGTCGATCTCGGCGGTGTTGATCTCGACGGTGAGCCACGTCTCGAAGCTGCTGCGCCGGGCCAGGCTCATGACGCCGATCGTGGCCCGCCCGCCCAGGCCCGCCTCGGGGCCGAAGACCTCGCGGAACAGGTCGGTCGCGCCGGAGGAGACCTTGTGCACGTCCTCGAACTCCGGGGTGGTGACCACGAAGCACAGCGAACGCACCAGGGACTTGACGCGGTTGAGCGAGCCGAGCGCGTAGCGGATGCCGCCGAGGCAGTTCAGGGCGGTCAGGCGGGCGGCCTCGTAGCCCTGCTCGACGGTGAGGTCGGCGCCCAGGCGGCCGGGCAGGCGCACGTTGCCGTCGGCGTCGTCGGCCGTGTGGCCGCCGAGGAACAGCAGGTCGCCGGTGATGTGGTGGGGCTTCATCGAGCCGTAGTCGGCTCCGTAGTAGGCCCTGGAGGAGAAGTCGGGGATCTCCAGGCCGAGCTCGCGGACACGGGATTCGGGGTCCAACATGATGCGCTCTTCCTGCGAGGGGCGGCCCTGCCGGTGGGCCCGTACGGACCGGATGGTCCGACCAAGTTGGAGACATTTTTCGGGCAACCACCCCCGCACTGTCAACCCATGGACGCGCAAATTTCGGATATTGGCCGCCCAAAGCATCAGTTCGCCCGCTAACAGCGAATGAATCCGCAGTGTTATCCGCCAAGTCGCCACGAAATCCGTAGAAACCTTGACAAACGGACGAACACCACGACACGGTGACCCCGAGGCCGTCATCGCCGGAGAGCCTCAGCGTCCGACCAGGTCGTCCCGGGCACCGTCACGCTCTCTGGAAGGCACTCCTGTGACCCCGAACGGCCCCGTTCCTCTCGACGTCTCCTTCACCGACGACCCACGGGTCGTCAAGGAGGCGGCCAACGAGGACTACTCCACCCACATCGTCCCGCTCACCTGGCGCAGCGGCCGCCTCTCACTCGCCATGACCTGGTACGCCGTGGTCAGCGGCATGTTCTACCTGGTCACCGCGGCCACCCTGGCGGTGGTCGTCGGCACCGTGGACACGCTGATCGGCATCGTGCTGGCCGTCGCCTGCTTCGGCGCCGTCAACTACGTGCTCTCCCGGTACGCCGCCCGCACCGGCCTGACCGTGGCGCTGCTGTCGCAGCGGCTGTTCGGCTACGCCGGATCGGTCCTCGCGCCGCTCGTCCTGGCCGCCACCGCGATCTACTACGCGGTGTTCGAGGGCTCGGTGATCGCGCACGCGCTGCACGCCTACACCGGCGTCCTGGACATCCGCGTCTGGTACGCCATCGCCATCCTCAGCAACCTGCCCCTCGTGATCGGCGGCGTGCGGCGCTGGCTGGACAAGTTCAACGGCGCCCTGCTGCCGCTCTACTGGATCGGCCTGCTCGTCGCCGTCGCGCTGGCCGCGGTCGAGTTCCCGCCCACCGGCTGGCTCACCTACGTCCCGGCCACCCCCGCCGACCTGGGCGCCCCCGGCTGGCTGTACGCGTTCTTCGTGTACATGGGCGTCTTCGTGTTCATGATGTACACCGTCGACTTCGCCCGCTTCGGCAAGCCCGAGGACAGCCGCTTCCACGGCGTGGTGACCTTCGGCCCGGTCTTCTACATCTTCGTCTACCTGGCCAACGGGCTCATCGGGATCTTCCTGGTGCTCGCCTCGCGCACGACCGGCGCGGTGACCGAGACCGCCGTCGGCGACATGATCATCGGCCTGATGGGCTTCTGGGGCCTGGTCGTCGTCTGGCTCACCCAGTCGCGGATCAACACGGCCAACTACTACGTGGCCTCCACGAACCTGGAGGCCATGGCCACCCGCGCGTTCGGCGTGCGACTGCCCCGTGTGGCGGCGCTCGGCCTGGCGGGCGTGGTGACGTACCTGATCATGCTGACCGACGTGCTCAGCTACGTGCTCGTCGCGCTGGCCTGGCAGGGGGTGTTCGTGGTGGCCTGGGTGGGCGTCGTGCTGACCCACATCGTGCTGCACCGCCACGGCGACCGGGACGGCCTGCCGGAGTTCCGCCCCGGCCGCGTCGTCACGCTCGCGCCCGGCGCCGTCGTCTGGCTGGTCGCCTCGCTGGCCGGCATCACCGTGTACGAGTTCACCGGCGTCTTCGGCACCACCTGGTCCGCACCGCTGACCCTGGTGCTGAGCGTGGTCCTGTACGTGGCGGCCGACCGGATCGGCGGACGCGTCCTGCTGGCCAGGAGGCACGACCCCCGGGACGAGGTGACCGACATCTGGGAGGCCCGGGTGCGGTGTCACCGGTGCGACCACTCGTACATCGCCGCCGAGATGGACCGCGACCCGTCCGTGGCCGGGCAGCCGGCCATCTGCGCGGACTGTGCGGGCCGCAACCGGGCCTTCCGCCGCGCCGCCGTCGCCGAGGCCCGCGAACTGGCCACCGCCGCCGGCACGCCCCTCGCCCCGCGTGCTTCCCTGCCTTGATCCGCCACCGCGTACGCCTGTCGTGGACGGCCGGGCGGGCACCATCGCTTTCCCGGAGTCGGGAAATTTGACCAGGAATTGCCCCAAGGCATTCGCGCCCGAGCTCGGCGGGTCGCGTTACCGCAGGACACGCGTGTGATCGATGATCATCAAAAGAACGGAGGCCCCAAGCGCGATTGGATCACCCCGCGGGTGGGAATCCCATCACGGTACCAAGCGTTAGACACCGTGGGAGACAGACCCCCCACGCAAGGGGGCCCTGTAGGAGGCATTTAGACATGGGCGAGCGCGCGCTTCGTGGCACCCGGCTCGGGGCAACCAGCTACGAGAACGACCGTAACACGGATCTGGCCCCGCGCCAGGAGGTGTCCTACACCTGTCCCAAGGGCCATCACTTCGAGGTTCCGCTTGCCGCCGAGGCCGAGATCCCCGCGACCTGGGAGTGCCGCATGTGCGGCGCGACCGCGGTTCGGGTGGACGGCGAGCAGCCGGAATCCAAGAAGACCAAGCCCCCGCGGACACACTGGGACATGCTTCTGGAGCGACGGTCCATCGAAGACCTGGAGGAGGTGCTCAACGAGCGGCTCGCGGTCCTGCGGGCTCAGCGTCGTAAGAGCGCCTGACCTCCTCTCACGGTGAAACCCCCGGGCAGTGCACTGCCCGGGGGTTCTTACTGTTCCGTCCGGCCTGAGGGCCGGTGGCTCAGGAGTCGCGTTCCTCGCGGATGACCTCGCCGTGCACCACCCGGCCGCCCTGCGGCACGTTCGCGCCGGGGTCCGCGCCGGGGGCACCCGAGGACGGCGGGTAGAGGTTCGCGTACGGCGATCTGGCGGCCATCCGCTCCATCCGCCGCTCGAAGAACCGCGAGCCCAGCCGGCGCATCATCGGCCGGGTGAACGGCATCAGGCACAGCAGCCCGACCACGTCGGAGACGAGCCCCGGCACCATCAGCAGCACGCCGCCCACCATGATCACGCCGCCGTCGGCCAGCTCGCGGTCGGGCATGCGGCCGGTCTGCACGGCTGACTGCAGCGCCTGCCAGACCCGCCGCCCCTCACGGCGCACCAGCCAGCCGCCCAGCAGGACGCCGGCGATGAGCAGGGCGACGGTCAGGGGCCCGCCGATCACCGACCCGACCTGGATCAACAACCAGATCTCCAGGACGGGTACGAGAAGGAAGGCCAGGAAGAGCAGGAGCCGCATCGTTTCCTCGATTCGCACACGTGCGTTACAGCAGGAACAACGCTGGGAGAGCGCCGGGCGTTCCGGAAGAGGCGGCGAATCGGGGAGGTCCCGGACTCCACCCCGGAGCCGCCTCCATCACCAAGCGAACCCCAGCCCCCAAACGAACCCCGACCACCAGGCGACCCCAGTCCCAGGACGAACCCCGACCACAGGGCGGGCCTGAGTCACAGGGTGGGCCTGAGTGACGTCGGTGGTCCCAGTGGG
>NZ_SSXE01000028.1 GCF_021699195.1 Nonomuraea sp. MG754425
CCATCCCACAGACCAGCCCCGCGGCACCCGCCGCCGACAACACGACCTTGACCGGCGCCGAGATCAAGCGCATCCAGGACAAGAGCACACCCAAGCCCGCCTGGAAGATCGCACTCAGGTTCGCCATGCACAAACGCGGTATCCCGTACGTCTGGGGCGGGACCAGCGACCGAGGTTACGACTGCTCGGGGCTCATGCTCAGGGCGTACCAGCGAGCCGGCATCAGCCTGCCGCGCGTCACCAACGACCAGTACGCGGCGTTCTCCAGGAAGATCTCCTGGCAGCACCTCAAGCCTGGCGACCTCGTGTTCTTCAGCAACCTGGGCCATGTCGGAATGATCTCCAAGCCCGGGTACATGGTGCACGCGCCGCGATCCGGCGACGTCGTGAAGGAGGAGAAGCTGTCGAGTTGGCGCAGGCAGTCCTTCGTGGGCGCGGTACGGCCCGACGCCAAGGGCGTACGTCAGTGGTCCAAGGTGCTCAAGAAGCGCAACGAACCCGCCGAGACGTCGTTCACCGCGACCCTCTGAAAACCCCGGCCCTTCTGAAACCTCGACCCGCTGTTACCGCGGCCTTTCGAGACCGCGGCCCCTGAAAGCACCGGCCCGCAGCGCGCCGAGTGCCGGAAGACCACGAGCGGGCCCCGCGCGTCCCCTGCGGGGTCCGCTCGTACTCGTCGAGTTCCGGGCGGGCGCTACCGGCCCGGGTACTGCGGGGCGCCGCCGTTGTCGCGGCGGTCCAGCGCGGTCTGCAGCGCCTCGGCCGCCTCGTCCTCGTGCTCCTCGGCGCGGTTCCAGGCATACATGTCGTACATGTGACTCATCTCATTTCGCGGACGTCGTTTCCTGAAGGAAGCCGGACTCCGGTCGCGAATCCGATCGGGGCCGATCTCGCCGGCCCGGGTCACGAACCGGAACGAATGGGACTTACTGGCCGACACGAACGCCGCACTCCGCGGCGGGTCGTCGACCTGCCCTAACAGGCCCCGCCGCGGCAGGCAATGAGTACGAAGACCTGGCGCATCAGCAGCCACAGTACCCGAGCATTCTGCTTGGATGTCCTACTATCTCGCATCGTGAGACACAAAAGGGCCGCCACCCGGACGGGTGACGGCCCCTTCGAACGCTCGGGAGGTCAGTCCTCCAGGTCCACCGAACGGCCGCTCTCGGCGCCGATCTCGGCCCCGATCTGCTCGACGACCTCAGCCGGGATGGCGGAGTCGACGGTCAGCGCGATGAGCGCCTTGCCGCCCTTGACGTCCCGGGCCACCTGCATCGAGGCGATGTTGATGCTGTGCTCGCCGAGCAGGCGGCCCACCACGCCGACGATGCCGGGACGGTCGGCGTAGGTGAAGAAGCACAGGTGGGCCGTCGGCTCGATCTCCATCTCGTAGCCGTTGACCTCGACGATCTTGGTGATCTGGCGGGGGCCGGACAGCGTCCCGGAGACCGAGACGGTGCGGCCGTCGGCGAGCACGCCGCGCACGGTCACCACATTGCGCCAGTCGGGGCTCTCGGAGCTGGTAATCAGCTCGACGGTGATGCCGCGGTCCTTGGCCAGCAGCGGCGCGTTGACGTAGGTGACCTGCTCCTCGACCACGTCGGCGAAGACGCCCTTGAGCGCGGCCAGCTCGACCACGCGCACGTCCTCGGCGGCGATCTCGCCGCGTACCTCGACGTCGAGCTTGGTGGCCACCTCGCCGGCCAGCGCGGTGAACACGCGGCCGAGCTTCTCGGCCAGCGGCAGGCCCGGCTTGACGTCCTCGGCCACCGCGCCGCCCTGGACGTTGACGGCGTCCGGCACGAACTCGCCCGCCAGCGCCAGCTTCACGCTCCGCGCGACCTGCGTGCCGGCCTTCTCCTGGGCCTCGTGCGTGGAGGCGCCCAGGTGCGGCGTGACGACGACCTGGTCCAGCTCGAACAGCGGGCTGTCGGTGCACGGCTCCTTGGCGAACACGTCGAGGCCGGCTCCCGCGACCCGGCCCTCCTTGACGGCCGAGTAGAGCGCGCCCTCGTCCACGATGCCGCCGCGCGCCACGTTGACGATGCGCACGCTCGGCTTGACCTGGTGCAGCTCCCGGTCGCCGATGAGCCCGATCGTCTCCTTGGACTTGGGCAGGTGCACGGTGATGAAGTCGGCCTGCTTGAGCACCTCTTCGAGGCTGAGCAGCTTGACGCCCATCTGGGCGGCCCTGGCCGGCGGCAGGTAGGGGTCGTAGGCGATCAGCTCGACGCCGAACGGCTGCAGCCGCTGCGCCACGAGCTGGCCGATCTTGCCCAGGCCGAGGATGCCGACGACCTTCTCGTCGAGCTCGACGCCGGTGTACTTGGAGCGCTTCCACTCGCCGTTCTTGAGCGCGGCGTGGGCCTGGGCCGTGTTGCGGGCGCTGGCCAGGATGAGGGCGACCGTCTGCTCGGCGGCGCTGGTGATGTTGGAGGTCGGGGCGTTCACGACCATGACACCGGCCTTGGTGGCCGCGTCGACGTCGACGTTGTCGAGACCGACACCCGCGCGGGCGACCACGCGCAGCTTGGGCGCCGCGGCGATGGCCTCGGCGTCGACCTGCGTGGCGGAGCGCACGATCAGCGCGTCCACGTCGGCGAGTGCGGGCAGGAACTGGGAACGGTCGGCGCCGTCGGTGTGGCGGACCTCGAAATCAGCACCGAGTACGGCGAGGCCAGCCTCGGACAGCTCTTCTGCGACCAGAACGACGGGCTTGTTCACGTCTGTGCATCCTTTAGGCACGGCGGGCTTGGGGGGACACCGTCCACGGATCCCCCCGGCGGTCCCACAGAGTGTATCCGCAGCTTGTGAACGCATTCACGAGGGGCCACCATGTGAGACGGCCGCCGTTGTACCCAGCCGACGGCAAACTCATCCAAGCTGGGCCCATCTTTGTCTTGATCGGGGGATTTATTCGCCATTAGCCTGATAAGCCGTGACCGACTACCTATGGTTCGTCATATGAGCATCGGGAATCCTGCGCTTGCCGACGTGCTCGCACAGCATGGCACGCCACATCGCCTGCTGAGCGCTCTAGCCGACGGCGGAGTCCTGGTGGCAGTGCGACCAGACCGTTCCGTCGTCCTCGGGACGACGCAGGCCGGCGACCGCGTCCTGCTCGGATACACGAGCGCGACCACCTACGCCCGGCACCGTGGCAGCCATTCCCTGTCGGCCTGCGACGCCGACACCATCCTGGACATCCAGCGCGTCACCGGGGTGCGCGAAATCGTGATCGACGCGGCCGGACCAGCCGCCGCGGCCGTGCCGATCGACGATCTCCAGCGCTTCATGACCACGACCCGCACCGGGCCGACGCCCGTGCTGTCGGGGACGGTCCCGGCCGCCTACGCGACGGGCGCGATGGCCACCGTGTCGCGCGGCGCCGCGGTGGCCCAGGTGGCGCCCCCGAGCCCGCACGCCCCGTCGCTGCCCTGGGTCCCCGCGCCCCGGCCGCACCTGTCGGGGCCGATGCAGCAGGTGGACCCGGGTTACCGGCGCTGCGCGCATCCCATCCTGCCCGCGCTGCGGCAGGCGATCGGGTACCTGCTCGTGGACTTCCCGCTCGTGCACCACGTCTGGATCTCCGAGGCCGGCACGGCGTCCGGGGCCACCGGGATCATGCTGCACGTCAAGGTGCACATGTCGGCCGCCGAGGACGTCGTGCGCGACCTGCACCGCCTGGTGCGCGCCCGGCTGCCGCAGTTCGCCGCCTCCGGGGCGCCGATCCTCATGGCCCGGGTGGCGGACACCCGTAGCGAGCAGCGGATGATCGAGATCGGCGCGCACGTCGTGTGCGCCAGCGTCTCGGACTGAGCGTGCCGGGAGGGCCCTCCGGGAGCGATCCGGGAAAGTGGGCCCTCCCGCACGGGCCGCCGCTCGGCTGTAATGAGGGGATGATCACATCGGCGGCGAGCATGGCCACCGTTCCCAGAGGCGTGCGCTTCGGCTACGGGGTCGGCTCGTTCTGCACGGCCACCTTCAACGGCGTGCCCGGGCTGCTGCTGCTGTTCTACATGACGAACTTCCTGGCCGTGCCCGCGTGGCTGGCCGGGGTGGTGGTCACCGCGCCGAAGGTCTGGGACCTGTTCGTCAACCCCCTGGTGGGACGCTGGTCCGACCGGACCGTCTCGCGCTGGGGGCCGCGGCGGCCGTGGCTGCTGGCCGGGGCGTGCACGCTGCCGATCACGTTCTTCCTGGTGTTCGCCGGGCCGCCGCTGACCGGGGTGCCGGCCGCGCTGTACGTCGGGGCCTGCTTCCTGGCCGCGGCGACCGCGTACGCGCTGTTCGAGGTGCCGTACAAGGCGATGCCCGGTGAGATGACGCACGACTACCACGAGCGCACGTCGCTGCTGCAGTGGCGGATGGTGTTCGTGGGGGCGGCGACCGCGATCATCGGGGTGCTCGCGCCGATCATCGCCACCAGCGAGGGCGCGGAGGGCACACTCGGCAGCTACCGGCTGATGGCGCTCACGATCGCGGTCATCCTGCTGGTCGCCATGCTCGGCTCGTTCTTCGGCACCGCCCGCGCCCCCATGACCGGCGCCCCCGAGCCGGACCGCGGCGGGTGGCGCGAGCAGTTCGCCGCGATCAAGGGGGACTCGGCGTTCCTGTGGCTGACGGTGCTGGCCTGCGTGCAGATGCTGGCCGTCAGCATGATGCTGGCCGCCGCGCCCTACTTCGCCACGTACACGCTGGGCTCGGCCGCGGCCACGCAGACGCTCTTCGCCGCGCTGGTCGGCCCGATCCTGCTGACGATGCCGGTGTGGGTGCGGGTGGCCAGGCGCTTCGACAAGCGCGGCGCGATGCTCCTCGCGGTGCTGCTGTTCGGGGGCGGCACGACGGCCGCCATGGCCACGCCGCTGTTCGGCCCGGTCTGGGCGCACTGCACGATCCTGCTGGTCGGCGTCGGGTACGCCGGGCTGCAGCTCATGCAGTTCTCCATGCTCGCGGACGTGATCGCGGTGGACGCGGCCAGGACGGGCAAGCGGCGGGCCGGGGTGCTGACCGGCCTGTGGACGGCCATCGAGAGCGGCGTCAGCGCGTTCGGCGCGCTGATCTTCGGGATCATCCTGTCGGTCGGCGGCTTCATCGAGTCCGACCCGAGCAGGATGGTCGAGCAGCCCGACAGCGCCCTGACCGCGGTGCTCATCGGCCAGACCGCGATCCCCGCCGTGATCATCTTCGCCTCGGCGCTGATCACGCTGAAGTATCGGCTCAGCTCACCCGTCGCACCGGATGCCCGTGCCTGATCGCCATGGATGCCGAGTATGCATACCGAGCAGCCCCGGGGCACCCCGATCGCCGTATTCTGGACACGCACCGAGGTTGAGGCCGATACTCGCTCTATGAGCTCCACGCATCCGCCCTTTCGCGCCTCAGATGGGGAACGTGACCGTGCGATCGACGAGCTCAAAGAGCGGGCGGTGGAAGGCCGGATCTCGCACGACACCTTCGTGGGCCGGGTCGACCAGGTGCTGCGCGCCCGCAACCAGAACGAGCTCGACGATCTCGTGGCCGACCTGCCACGACGCCAGTCGCTGCGGCAGCGGCTGACCGACGCCGTCTCCTCGGTCTCCGAGTTCACCACCCGGTTGCAGTCGGCCTGGCGGCGGCCCCGCCTGCCGCGGCTGGCGCTGCCCGCCGACGACCGCCTGCGGTACGTGGTGGGCCGGGGCTCGGCCTGCGACCTCGTCCTGTCGGATCTGACGGTCTCCCGCGTGCACGCCGAGTTGCGCCGGGAGGGCGACGGCGGCTGGATGCTGGTGGACCTGGGCTCGCTCAACGGCACCCGGCTCAACGGGTGGCGGCTGGTGGGGCCGATGCGGGTGAAGTCGGGCGACGAGGTCTCGTTCGGCGACTGCGGGTTCATGGTGACCTCGCAGCAGCCGATCTGAGCCGGCTCTCGCCGGGCCGGTGCGGCCGTTCGGCACGTCTGGCGTGCGACTTCACCGCCCGCTTAGCCCCTATAAATACGGATATTTGCGGATCACAGGCCGACTGTACTGATCCATGCTCTCATGCGATCCCCCAGTCACTTGGAGACCCCATGCGGCGCACCTCAGCCTCCCTCGTCGCGGGCACGCTCGTCGCGGCCCTCGCGTGGGCGTCCGGACCCTCCGCTCCCGCCATCGCACTCGACCCCGCCGTCGGCGTGGCGGACCTGACCCAGGACATCAACCAGATCCTCAGCGACTCACGCCTCACCATCGCCAGAGCGGGCGTCGTGGTCAAGAGCGCCCGGACCGGCGAGGAACTCTACGCCACCGACGCCGGCAAGCTGCTCCTCCCGGCCTCCAACACCAAGCTGTTCACCTCGACGGCGGCGGTCGAGACGCTCGGGCTCGACTACCGCTTCCCTACCACCGTGCTGAACACCGGCCGCAAGGCGGGCTCGGTGCTGGCCGGCGACCTGGTGCTGCGCGGCACCGGCGACCCGACCATGCTGGCCGAGGACTACGACGCGCTGGCCGCCGAGGTGGCCGCGTCCGGCGTCAAGGTCGTCACCGGCAAACTGGTGGCCGACGACACCTGGTTCGACGCCCAGCGGCTCGGCAACGACTGGTCCTGGGACGACGAGACCGCCTACTACGCCGCGCCGATCTCCGCGCTGACCGCCTCGCCCGACCGGGACTACGACGCCGGCTCGGTGATCGTGGCGGTGGCCGCCGACGGGGACAAGGTGAAGGTGTCCACCACGCCGGAGACCGACTATCTGAAGATCGTCAACAAGGCCACGGTGGGCGCCGAGACCGACGTGCTCATCGAGCGGCAGCACGGCACCCGCACGGTGGTGATCACCGGCACGGTCGCGGACCCGTACCAGGAGTGGGTGGCCGTGGACGACCCCACGGCGTACGCCTCCGCGCTGTTCCGCGCGTCGCTGGCCAGGCACGGGGTCAAGGTGCTCGGCCAGACCGTCACGGGGGCGACCCCGTCGGGGGCCAAGGAGCTGGCCGCGCACGAGTCGATGACGCTGGGCGAGCTGCTCGTGCCGTTCATGAAGCTGAGCAACAACATCCACGCCGAGATCCTCACCAAGGCGATGGGGCGCAAGGCGTCGGGCCAGGGCACCTGGTCGGCCGGGCTCAAGGTCAGCACCGACTTCGCCAAGGCCAACGGCGTCCAGGTGATCAACATGCGGGACGGCTCGGGCCTGTCGCGCCGCGACGGCTTCTCGCCGGGCTCGATCGTGCAGCTCCTGTCGGCCGTACGCACCAAGCCGTGGTTCACCACCTGGTACGACGCCCTGCCGATCGCGGGCAACGCCGACCGCTTCACCGGCGGCACCCTGCGCTCCCGGATGCGGGGCACGCCGGCGGAGAACAACGTGCACGCCAAGACCGGCTCGCTCACCGGGGTCACCGCGCTGTCCGGCTACGTCACCGGCGCCGACGGCGAGCCGCTGATCTTCTCCATCATGCTCAACCAGTACCTGTCGGGCTCGCCCAAGGACATCGAGGACAAGATCGCGGTCCGGCTCGCCCAGTTCTCCCGGAACTCGGCCGCGGGCGACGCCGCCCAGCTCCGTGTCCCGGCCGCGGGCGCGACGGGCGACCTGGAGTGCTCCTGGACGAAGCCCGCGGAGTGCTGACCGCCCGCCGATCGTGAGATCGCGGCCCCCTGACGCTCAGGGGGCCGTCACGGTTTACCGAGATGAGCGCGATTGGTATGACGATTCAGCAACTTGGAGCTCCAAGTTCACCTCTCAATTTCCGTACATAGCCGACTTGAGGGGACCAGAATGCGGATTCGACGCACTGTCGAGCCCCTCGACCGGAGGACGGAATGCACGAACAGCCCCAGGCTGTGATCCGCCCCGGACGACCGGGGTCCGCCAGCCGCTGAACAGGACTCCCCCGACCAAGGGAGCGTCGGGCTTTCACCGGCCCCACCCCGAGCCGGTATCCCACCGCACGCCCACACGCTCCCCTCCGGGCGGACCCGGCCGCGCCTCCCCCCGCACACAGGACCGCGGCCGGGTCCGCACACCTCCGGACCCGGACCACGCCGTCAGGTCACCCGGGACGCCGGTCGGAGAACCGGGCCAGGACGAGCGCCTCGACGACGCCGACGGCCGCGTACGCCAGGATGGACACCCCCGTGACCACCACGATGTCCGCCCACACCTCGTCGTAGCGGAAGCCGCCGATCGCCCGCAGGATCTCGGCCCCGATGCCCTCACCGGTGGCCAGCCACTCGGCGATCAGCGCCCCGATGATCGACGCGGGCACGGAGATCCGCGCCGAGGCGAACACCGACGGCATCGCCGTCGGCACCGCCACCTTGCGCAGGACGGTCAGCCGGGTGCCGCCGTACGCCCTGACCAGGTCCGTGGCCTGCGGCGAGGCCGAGCGCAGGCCGAAGGCGATGGTCACCAGCGCGGGGAAGAACACCACGACGCCGCCGATCACCGCCACGCCCAGCAGCTCGCGGCCGAAGACGAGCGTGATCAGCGGCGTCATCACCACGAGCGGCACCGAGCGCAGCAGCATGGCGACCGGCATGAACGTCTGCTCGACGGTCCTGAACAGCACGAACGCGACCGCCACGGCCATCGCGGCGACCATCCCGGAGACGAAGCCGATGGCCGCGTCCCTGATCGTGATGCCCAGCGCGCCGAAGACGGCCTCGCGGTGCGCCTCCGACGACGTCAGGTACTCCCAGACCTGCGGCGGGCGCTTGCCCACCAGCGGGCTGATCCCGAACGCCTCCAGCGCCAGCCACCACGCGGCCACCACGATGACGACCGACGGCACCAGCGGCCCGACGATCCGCGCGACGGTGCGGCCGATCACTGGGCCTCCCCTCTCGACCACGGGGTGACCACGCGGGCGACGAGCGCGACGACGGCGTACCCGAGGCCCGCGATCAGGCCGGACACCAGCGCCAGCCCCCAGGTGCGCGGCACCTGGAACTGCTGCTGGGAGATCATCAGGGACACGCCGAGGCCCTGGTCGTTGCTGCCGAGGTACTCGCCGATGATGGCGCCGAGCAGCGCGGACGGGGCCGAGATCCGCAGGCCGGCGAACGTGCTGGGCAGGGCGGAGACGATCTGCACGTAGCGCAGCCGGGCCAGGCGCCCGCCGCCGTACACGGTGATCAGGTCGAGGCTGGCCCGGTCGGCGGAGCGCAACCCGAGCAGGGCGCCGATGAGCGTGGTGAAGAAGACGGAGATGGCCGCGAGGAACACCACGGTCGCGTCGCCGCCGAAGACGACGAGCACGATCGGCCCGATGGCCAGCAGCGGAATGCAGTAACTGATCACGGCGAGCTGCGTGGCGACGGCTTCGAGCCTGGGCACGAGCAGCACCAGCAGCGCCACGCCGATGGCCAGCCCGTTGCCCCACAGGAAGCCCTGGACGGCGGCGGACAGGGTGGCCGAGGCGTTGGGGCCGTAGAAGGCCCAGCCGTCGCGGCCCATGGAGTCCAGCACCGCGACCGGGGTGGGCACCGCGCCGCCGTCGGCGAACACCGTCACGGCCAGCAGCCACCACAGCGCGACGAGGGCGACGACACCGGCCAGTCCCTGGAGCCGCCTCATGCCCCGTGCCCGAACAGCAGGTCGCTGAGGTGGTCGTGGATGGCGTGGAACTCGGGCGTACGCATCATCTCGGGGGTGCGCGGGCGCGGCAGGCCGATCTCCACCATCTCGACGACCCGTCCGGGACGCGGGCTCATGACCGCCACCAGGTCCGACAGGAAGATCGCCTCGCCGATGCCGTGGGTGACCATGAGGGTCGTGGCGGGCTTCTCCGTCCAGATGCGCAGCAGCTCCAGGTTGAGCCGCTGACGGGTCATGTCGTCCAGCGCCCCGAACGGCTCGTCCAGCAGCAGCACGCTGGGCTTGACCACCAGGGCGCGGGCGATCGAGACGCGCTGGCGCATGCCGCCGGACAGCTCGGCGGGCCGCGCCTTCTCGAAGCCCTCCAGGCCGACCAGCTTGATCAGGTCGTCGATCACGCCGGGCTCCGGCTTGATCCCGGCCACCTCCAGCGGCAGCCGGATGTTGGCCGCGACGCTGCGCCAGGCCAGCAGCGCCGAGTCCTGGAAGGCGATGCCGAGATGGTGGCTCCTGCGCAGTTCCTGCGGCGTCTCACCGTTGACCCGGATCTCGCCCGTCGTGGGCTCCTCCAGGCCGGCGAGGATGCGCAGCACCGTGGACTTGCCGCAGCCGGACGGGCCGAGCAGCGACAGGAACGAGCCCTTCGGCGTCTGGAGGTCCACGCCCTCGACGGCGGTCAGGCCCTTGCCGAAGGTCTTGCTCAGTCCGGAGAGGCTGATCCCGCTCATGAGAGCTTGAGGCTCGGGTCGGCCTGGTAGATCTCGGTCAGGATCGACAGGTCGAAGAGCTGCTCGGCCTTGATGTCCAGGCCGGCCTTGGCCAGCGAGGAGATGTTCTGCTCGATCAGCTCGGGCGTCATCGTGAACAGGCCGTTGGCCTTGGCGTCGTCGGTGACGACGAGCTCGTTCTGCATCTTGGCCTCCTCGGTCTGCTCCTTGACGTCGAGGTTCTGGTCCTTGCCGTAGACGGTGGCGGCCAGTTCGGCGGCCTTGGCCGGGTCGGCGACGGCGTCCCTCCAGCCCTTGATCTCGGCGGTCAGGAACGCCTTGAGCTTGTCGCGCTCGTTGTCGATGGTCTGCTGCGTGACGGTGAACGTCTCGGCGACCAGCGGCAGGCCGGCGTCGGCGAGCAGCAGGTACGCCGGGTCGTGCCCCTTCATGCGCAGGTTGACCGGGCCGCTCGTGACGAAGCCGACGTACCCGTCGAGCTGTCCGGAGGTGAGCATCGACGGGTCGGACTGGAACGGCACCCTGGTCACGTCGGCGGCGTCGATGCCGTTGGCCTTGAGCAGCGCGTTCCAGACCAGCTCGTTGGAGTCCTGGACGCCGATCTTCTTGCCGACCAGGTCCGCGGCCTTCTCGATCGGGTTCTTGCTCAGGGAGATGACGGCGAACGGGTTCTTCTGGAACGTCGCCCCGACGATCTTCAGCGGCGCGCCCTGGAGCACGGCGGGGGCGGTGATGGTCGGCGCCGACAGGCCCGCCCAGCAGCGGCCCGTGGCCAGGCCCGACTCGACGGAGGTGCCGGAGCCGCCGCCGGACAGCAGCTCGACCTGGGTGAACCCGGCCGCCTTGAAGTAGCCGTTGGTGTCGGCGAAGTACTCGCCGGCGAACTCGACGTTCTTCTTCCAGGAGAGCTGGAGCTTGACCGACCCGAACCCGCCGCCGCCACCGCCGCCGCCGGACGCGGACGTGGGTGCGCCGTCGCTCCCGCAGGCGGCCAGACCGAGCGCCAGACCGGCCAAGCCGGAGGTCCGCAGGAACGCGCGACGGTCGAGGGTAGCCATAATTCTCCTTGAACGGCCGTGAAAATGCAGGTCAGGACGGTATCCATCGATTATTACCATCGTGTGACGATGGTTTCGGACAGTGCGACCGGGAGAGGGGGCGCACACCCGAAGACCGGCAAAACCGCTGGCGGCCCCTGTAGGTCCCTACGAGAGGGCCGCGCGAGGACCGTAGATCCCTCCAGCCGCCCAGGGGCTCGGGTAGCGTCGAGCCCGAGATGAGACTTGACGGAATCCCCCTTTGGGACGGTACCGAATTCCGCGGCCCGGTCGATCTGACCTGGGAGCCGGACCGGATCACCGAAGTCAGCCCCGCCGCGACGGCGCGCCACGGTGACCTGTGCGTGCTGCCCGGCCTGGTGGACACGCACGTCCACCTCGTCGGTCACGCCGGTTCCGGCGACCCGCCCGACTTCGCGACCTGGCCGCTCACCACCACCCGCGACGAGCAGGTGCTGCACGGAGCCGCGCACGCCCAGCAGGCCATGCGGCACGGCGTGACCACCCTGCGGGACCTGGCCGGCGACGAGGCGCAGATCGCGCTGCGCCGCGTCTTCGACGCCGGGGTGCTGCCGGGGCCGCGCATCCAGGTGCACGGCGTGGTGGGGATGACGGCCGGGCACAACGACCTGTTCGTGCCGCCGGCCTTCCCCATCAGGAAGCCCACGGCCGACGGGCCGGACGAGTGCCGCAAGCTCGTCCGCACCTGGGCCAGGGCCGGCATGGACGGCATCAAGCTCACGACCAGCGGCGGCGTGCTGTCCATCGGCGACAAGAACGTCTGGCGCAACTACACCCGCGACGAGATCAGGGCGGTCGTGGACGAGGCCCACGCGCTCGGCATGCTCGTCGCCTCCCACGCCCACTCCGAGGACGGCATCCGCGTGGCCGTCGAGGAGGGCGTGGACTCCATCGAGCACGGCACGCTCATGAGCCGGGACCTGGCCGAGACGCTGGCCGCCCGCGGCACGCCCGTCGCGCCGACGCTGCTGATCAACGAGGCCATCGCGCAGGGCCGCGTCCCTGTCACGGCCGAGGCGATGGCCAAGGCCGCCGAGCTGGTCGCCACCCGTGACATGCTGCTGGCCCAGGCCGCGGCGCTGGGCGTGCGGTTCGTGCTGGGCACCGACGCCAACGGCCACCACGTGCGGTTCGGCGACCAGCTCGCCGAGGTCGTGCACATGACCCGGATCCTGGGTCTCGGCGCGGAGGCGGCGCTGCGCGCGGCCACCTCCGACGCGGCCGACTCGATCGGCATGCCCGTGGGCCGGGTGCGGCCGGGGCTGGGCGCCGACCTGGTCGTGCTGCGCGGCCGGCCGTGGGAGCGCATCGAGGACCTGGCCACGGAGAACATCGTGGCCGTCGTCTCACGTGGCCGGGTCGTCGCGGGCCGCCTGCCCTGACCGCAGCGCCAGGTACAGGTCGGTACGGTCGCGCATCGACGACATCCGCCGCCCGGTGAGCTCCTCGATCCGCTGCATCCGGTAGCGCAGGGTGTTGACGTGCACGTACAGCTCGTCGGCCGTGCGCTGCCAGGATCCGCACGTCTCCAGGAAGATGTCCAGGGTGCGCAGCAGCTCCGAGCCGTGCCGCGCGTCGTACTCCTCCACGGGGCCGAGCAGGTGCTCGCGGAAGGAGCGGCGCACGCTCGACGGGAGCGCGGCGAGCAGCAGGTCGAAGCTGTCGATGTCGGCCACCGACATGATCGACACGGGCCCGAGTCCGGTGCGCGCCGACTCCATGCCGCGCCTGGCCGTCTCCAGCGCCTCGCCGAGTTGCGACACGCTGGCCGCCATCTCGCTGATCCCGGCCGCGATGCTGGTGCCCCGCCTGTCCGCGACCAGGCCGCGCAGTTCGTCGGCCAGGCTCTTGCGCGAGGCCCGGCCGTTGACCAGCACGATCGCCTCGCCGGGGGTGCCGCCCACGACCAGGTGGCGGCCCTTCCTGGACAGCCCCTCGTGCAGCAGCTCGGGCAGATCGAGCTCCGGGCCACCGGTCAGGGTGACCGCCATGGCCGCGGTCGGCAGGCCGGGGTCGGCGCCGAGCAGCCGCAGGTGCGCCGAGACCTCGCCGGGCGGGATGCGGCCGAGCACGTCGAGCAGCGTCTGCGCCCTGACCCGCTCGGCCCTGCGCTGCTCGGCGGCGAAACCCTCGGCGGTCACCACCTCGCTGATCGCGCCGAACGCCTGGTCGGGCGCGGCCAGCAGCAGCGGCAGCCGCCTGCGCTCGCACGCCTCGACCAGCTCGCGCGGCAGCTCGCCCAGCACGATCAGGCCGATCACCAGGCCGGCGACGTCGGCCGCCCACAGCGCGTCGGCGAACCGCTCGCAGTCGGACGGGCGGGCGTACCAGACGCCGCTGGTCAGCACGAGGTCGCCGGTGCGCAGGTAGCGCCGGGGGTCGGGCAGGTCCGTCGGGTACGCGCGCCGGACCTCGCGGTCGAGCTCGTCGGCGCCCGTCACCAGCGTCAGCCGTAGGTCCTCGCGGGCCAGCAGATCCGACAGCCTCATGAAATCTGATGTTATGCCAGCTCAGCGGGGGAAGGTTCAGAGGTTCGCACGATACCTCCGTGCTCCGGGGTCCGGTTTACTCGATGCATGCGTCCCAAAGCGGAACTCCACCTGCACATCGAGGGCACTCTGGAGCCCGAGCTCGTCGTCGAGCTGGCCCGGCGGAACCGGATCGACCTGCCCACCTTCGACGTGGAGGCCATCCGCGCGCGGTACTCCTTCGCGAACCTGCAGTCGTTCCTGGACGTGTACTACGAGAACATGGCCGTCCTGCGCACCGAGGAGGACTTCCACGACCTGGCCGCCGCCTACCTGCGGCGAGCCGCCGCGCAGGGGGTGCGGCACGCGGAGATCTTCTTCGATCCGCAGGCCCATCTGAGCCGGGGCGTGCCGCTGGAGACGGTGTTCGACGGGCTGTCGGCGGCGCTGAAGGGCAGCGACGTGTCGGCCGCACTGATCTTGTGTTTCCTCCGTGACAGGGGCGCGGAGGAGGCCGAGCAGGTGCTGCGGGCGGCGTTGCCGTACCGGGAGCGGTTCATCGGGGTGGGGCTGGACTCGGCGGAGGTGGGGTACCCGCCGTCGTTGTTCCGCCGGGTCTTCGAGATCGCCGCCGCCGAGGGGCTGCGCCGGGTGGCGCACGCGGGCGAGGAGGGCGGGCCCGACTACGTGTGGGAGGCGCTGGACGTCCTGCGCGTGGAGCGGGTGGACCACGGCATCAGGGCGATGGAGGATCCGCAGCTCGTGG
This sequence comes from Nonomuraea sp. MG754425, assembly GCF_021699195.1. Classification (GTDB taxonomy): domain Bacteria; phylum Actinomycetota; class Actinomycetes; order Streptosporangiales; family Streptosporangiaceae; genus Nonomuraea. The sequence goes on from NZ_SSXE01000028.1 coordinate 14,610, forward strand.
CCCGGCTGCGGGCCGAGCGCATCCCGCTGACCGTGTGCCCGCTGTCGAACGTGCGGCTGCGGGCGGTGCCGTCCCTGCGTGACCACATCCTGCCCGCGATGCTGGACGAGGGCCTGGTCGTGACCGTCAACTCCGACGACCCCGCCTACTTCGGCGGCTACGTGGAGGACAACTACCAGGCGCTGCGGCGGGAGCTGGGGATGACCGAGGAGCAGCTCGACCGGATCGCGCGCAACTCCTTCGACGCGTCCTTCGCCTACGCGCGCTCCTAGCCCTGCCCGGGTGGTCAGACGAAAAGGGCCCGCCCTCACGGGCGGGCCCCTTTCAACACGTCTCGTCAGCCACTCAGGACCGAGCTCAGCAGCTCGTTCAGGAGGTCGAGGTCGAGGATGTCGTTGTCCTCGCCGAAGTTGTTCCACTTACCGAAGTCCCAGTCCGCGTCGTCGTGACCATGGTTGGGGCCGGGCAGGATGCGCGACTCGGCGGTGACGCTGGGTGCCGCGGCGAGCGCGGTGCCCCCGAACATGACCATCCCGCCGACGAGCCCGGCGAGGACGAGTCCGTTTCTGTACATAGTGATTTCCCCCTGATACTTCTCGACTACTCTCCGTAGCTATCGCAGGAAGATCTCCCCCCCGCCCTTCTTCGACAAACGCTCGCAATTTTGCTCTTGACCTGGGGGAACACCGGGCCTGGACGAACGGATGACCAAGATCGGACGGCTTGACGCGCAGGTGTGCGCGGATGGCCGGCACCCGACCCGATCCTGCCCGTCCCATGACCGCGAATCAGGGCCCCGAAGATCCCCGAGGCCCTCCGGCGGCCTAGGGGAGGGTCAGGATGACCGGGCCGTCCTCGGTGATCGCCACGGTGTGCTCGACGTGTACGCTCCTGCTCCCGTCGGCGGAGCACACCGACCAGCCGTCGTCGGCCATGTGGTAGCCGTCGTCGCCGCCGGCCATCAGGCTGGGCTCGATCGCGATCACCAGCCCCCTGCGCAGCCGCAGGCCCCGCCCGGCGCGGGCCTCGTTCGGCACGAACGGTTCCTCGTGCATGGCCCGGCCGATGCCGTGGCCGCCGAAGTCGTTCTGCATGCCGTAGCCGGCGCCGCGCCCGACCGTGGACATCGCGTGCCCGATGTCCCCCATCCGGCCGCCCGGCACGGCCGCCTCGATGCCCGCCGCGAGCGTCTCCTCCGCGACTCTGATCAGCTTGAGGTCCTCCGCGCGCGGCTGCCCGACGGCGAAGCTGACCGCGCCGTCGGCGTGCCAGCCGTCGACGTGGGCGGCGCAGTCGACGCTGATCAGGTCACCGTCGCGCAGCCGGTACGGCGACGGCAGCCCGTGCAGCATGACCCCGTTCACCGAGGTGCAGATCACGCCCGGATACGGCGTCGCCCCGAACGACGGGTGGTAGCCCAGGAACGACGGCTTCGCGCCGGCCTCCGCGATGACCGTCCTGGCCACCTCGTCCAGCTCCTTGAGTGACACGCCCACGGCCGCCGCCTCCCGCGTGGCGGCGTGGACGGCGGCGACGACCCTGCCGGACTCGCGGATCGCGGCGATCTCCCCGGCTGACTTGTACTCGAACACGGCCCCTCCTCGGCGATAACTATACCGGTATTATTATCACGGATCATGGCGCCGGAGCGACATGGAGGGCCCCGTGCCCGGTTCAGTCCATCCCCCTCCTGCCCGGGGTCCAGAAGGGTTTGGTCCGCACGTCCCCGCGCGACCAGCCGCGCTCCCCGACCAGATGGGCGCGCACCGCCTGGATGGTCCGCGCCTCCCCCGCCAGGTAGGCCACGCCCGGCCCGTCGGGCAGTTCCAGCTCCCTGACCGCGTCCACCAGCACCTGCGACCGCGCGGCGGACGCGCCGCCCCGGCACACCTTGACCAGGCCGCCGGGCAGGTCGAGATGGTCACCAGGCTCGCCCGCCTCCACCACGCCGTGCACGCCCGCCCCCGCGGGCAGGGCCCGCACCATCGCGCCGAACGCCACCGACGCCGTCTCCTCCCCCGCGAACAGGTGGTACGGCGCCTCCTCCCGCACCACGAAGCTCCCCTCGGGGCGGGTGAAGGAGACCTCCTGGCCGGGCCGCGCGTTCCTGATCCACGCGACGCCCGGGGAGTCGCCGCCGTGGTCGTAGCCGATCAGGTCCACGACCCCCCAGGTGGGGTCGTACCACCAGATCGAGTACGTACGCAGCACGCCGCCCAGCGGCCCGCCCGCGCCGACCAGCAACCGGACGTGCTGGCCCGGCGTCCAGCGCAGCTCCCCGAGGTCCTCCCCGGCGATCCGCACCCGGCGCATCCGGGCCGTGATCTGCTCGGCCTCCACCACCTCACCGGTGCGGAACAGCCGATCGAGCAGCCTGCGGGCGATGGTCCGCCGCACCTTTGCCTCCCTATCTCCATCTCTTGGAATCGAGCCGCTCGATCCGCTGACGGGCGTCGACGAAGATCTCCTGGATGCGCTCGACCACCCGGGGGTCGCCGTGGGCGTGGGCGAGCGTCTTCACGGCCGCCTTGACCAGGCGCAGCGCGGGGCCGATGATCTCGGCAGCCTCGGGCTCGCGGAACATGCCCCACTCGCCCCTGCTGGCCGCCCGGCCCCACAGCCGCTCGATCTCGTCGGCGTGCTCCGCGCTCACCCGGCGGCCCTCGTCGGTGATGTGGTGCACCTTGCGCCCGTCGGCGGGCTCGACCCGGACGAGGCCCTCGTCCTCCAGCAGTTGGAGGGTGGGGTAGACGGAGCCGGCGCTCGGCTCGTACGTGCCGTTGAAGCGGTCGGCCAGGCGGCTCATCACCTGGTAGCCGTGGCCGGGCTGCTCGGCGATCAGGGCGAGGATCGCCAGGCGCAGTTCGCCCGGCCCGAAGAAGCGGCCCGTGGGGCCCATCCCGCCCGCGCCCGGGTTGCGGCGTGCGTTCATCATGTGTCGGATGCTATATCGAACGATACACGTAGGTAAAGACGTACTATCGCGTTCTCCGGGCCATACGCCGCCGGAGCACGGGCGGCATCCTCCCTCAGGCACCGTCCGGGCGGCATGACCTCCGTCATGGCCGCATGGGTCTGCGGCCCGATGTGCGCGTGACCGGTCGCCGCCTAGCGTCGGACGGTATGCGAATCCTGGTTGCCATCCTGGTCCCGATCGCGATCCTCCTCGCGGTCCAGTTCGGCGTGAGCGCGGCCATGAGCCCGCTGCCCGAGGCCGCCGCGAACTTCGGGGGCCCGCCCCTGGTCACCCTCGGCGTCCTCGCGCTGCTCTACGCCTACCGGCGGCTGACCGGCCGCCACCCCTGGGCCGGGCTCGGCCTCACGCGTACCTGGTGGGCGCTGCCGCAGGTGCTGCTCGGCGCCCTGGCGGGCCTGGCCGCGCTGTTCGCCGGGTGCGCCGTCACCGTGTGGGCCGGCGCGGCGGCCTGGGGATCCGCCGCCACCTCGCCGGAACCCCCCGCCATGTACGTCCTCGCCTTCACGCTCGTCGTGTTCCAGGCGTGCTTCCCGGAGGAACTGCTGTTCCGCGGGCACCTGTGGGACGTGCTCTCCGACCGGTTCGGGCCGCACGGCGTGCTCGTGGTCACCTCCGTGTCGTTCGGCCTGCTGCACCTGCTCTCGCAGAGCCCGGCGACGGGGGCCGGCGAGCGGACGCTGTTCATGGTGCAGGCCGTCGCGCTCTTCCTGCTGTGCGGGGCCACCAGGCAGCGCACGGGCGCGATCTGGACGGCGGTCGGCGTGCACCTGTCGATCTACCTGGGCACGCTCATCCCGATCACGGCCGCCGACTACGGCGTGCAGCTCGCCTTCCAGACCATCATGCTGGCCCTCGCCGCCGCCCTCGTCCTGTTCGGCCCCACGCTCCGAACGCACCGGCCGGCCCCGCGGGCGGTCCGGGCGGACGCCCCGTCGCCGTCCACGGGGGCGTGAGGCCGGCGGCGGTTCACAGGGTGATCACCACCTTGCCTCTGGCATGGCCGCGTTCCACGTGCGCGATCGCCTCGGGGACCTCGCTCAGCGGGTGGGTCCGCCCGACCACGGGGGCCAGCCTGCCCGCCTCGATCAGCTCACGCAGGGTGACCAGGTCGGCGGCGTTCTCGCGGGTGACGAAGGAGGGCAGGGCGTGGCGGACGACCAGGTTCAGCGCGTTCAGGCGGATGATCCGGCCCATCGGGCCGAACCAGCGGCCTCCTGAGCCGCTGTTGTGCAGGTAGGTCCCGTCAGGGGTGAGCAGGCGGCGGCAGTCGGCGACCGGGCGGTTGCCGACGTTGTCGAGGACGACGTCGTAGCGGCGGCCGGTGCGGGTGAAGTCCTGGCGGGTGTAGTCGATCACGTCGTCGGCCCCGATCGAGCGGACCAACTCGACGTTCCCGCCGCCGCACACGCCGGTGACCTCGGCCCCGTACGCCTTGGCGAGTTGCACCGCGAACGTGCCGATCCCGCCCGCGGCCCCGTTGACCAGCACCTTCTGCCCCTGCGCGAGCCGCCCCTTGTCGCGCAGCGCCTGCAGCGCGGTCAGCGCGGAGGTGGGCACGGCCGCGGCCTGCTCGAACGTCAGCCCGGCCGGTTTCCCGGTCACCGGGCCGCTCTCGGGGACGGTGACGTACTCGGCGAACGAGCCGGGGGCGCAGCCGTACACCTCGTCGCCGGGCGCGAACCGGGTGACCTCCTTGCCGACGGCCTCGACGACGCCCGCGAAGTCGGCCCCCAGCCCGTGGGCCTTCGGCCGGGTCAGCCCCGCCACGGCGCGGAAGACGTACGGGCTGCCGCGCAGCAGGTGCCAGTCGCCCGGGTTGACCGAGGCGGCCCGCACGCGGACGAGCACGCCGTCGTCGCCGGGCTCGGGCCTGCCGGTCTCCTCCAGGGAGATGACCTCAGGCGGGCCGTACGCGTAGTACCGGATGGCCTTCATCGCAGCCTTTCTGACACATGAAAGGTTTTGCTGACACATGAAAACCATACCTCCACGCAACGAAAAACGGGCGGGAGGACGAACCTCCCGCCCGCCACGTGCGGACCCTCAGGGGCGAACTCAGCCCTTGAGCCAGCTCATCATCGGACGAAGCTCGGCGCCGGTCTTCTCGATCGGGTTCTCGGCCAGCTCGTCACGGTAGCGCTGGAACTCCTTCTGGCCGCCGTCGAACTCCTCGACGAGCTGGCGGGCGAAGGTGCCGTCCTGGACCTCGGCGAGAATGCGGCGCATCTCCTGACGCGACTCCTCGTTGATGACGCGCGGGCCACGGGTGTAGCCGCCGTACTCGGCCGTGTCGGAGACCGACCAGTACATCTTCGAGATGCCGCCCTCGTACATGAGGTCGACGATGAGCTTCATCTCGTGCAGGCACTCGAAGTAGGCCACCTCCGGCTGGTAGCCGGCCTCGATCAGAGTCTCGAAGCCCGCCTTGATCAGCTCGGAGACGCCGCCGCACAGCACGGCCTGCTCGCCGAACAGGTCGGTCTCCGTCTCCTCCTTGAACGTGGTGCGCAGCGCGCCGGCGCGGGTGCCGCCGATGCCCTTGGCGTAGGAGAGCGCGAGGTCGAGCGCCTTGCCCGAGGCGTCCTTCTCGACGGCCACGAGACACGGCACGCCGCGGCCCGCCTCGAACTGGCGGCGGACCAGGTGGCCCGGACCCTTGGGAGCGACCATGCAGACGTCGACGCCCTCGGGGGCCTCGATGAGGCCGTAGCGGATGTTCAGGCCGTGGCCGAAGAACAGCGCGTCGCCCTCGACCAGGTTGGGGGCCACGTGCTCGGCGTACAGGTGGCGCTGGATGTGGTCCGGCGCCAGGATCATCGTGAGGTTGGCCTCCTCGACCGCCTCCGACGGGGTCAGCACGCGCAGGCCGTCGTTCTCGGCCTTCTCCCGGCTCTTGGAACCCTCGGGCAGGCCGACGCGCACGTCCACGCCGGAGTCACGCAGGGAGAGAGCATGGGCGTGGCCCTGGCTGCCGTACCCCAGCACGGCCACGTGGCGTCCCTGAATGATCGACAGGTCGGCCTGGTCGTCGTAGAAAATCTCGGTCACTTGCTCAAAACCTTTCAGGCGGTACGGTCCAGTGCCCTGAGGGACCGGTCGGTGATGGAGCGGGCGCCGCGGCCGATGGCCACCATGCCCGACTGGACGAGTTCTTTGATCCCGAACGGCTCGAGGACCTTGACGAAGGCCTCGAGCTTGTCGGGGGTGCCGGTGACCTCGATGGTCACGGCGTCGGACGCCACGTCGACGCAGCGGGCCCGGAAGAGGCTGACGAGTTCCAGCACGTGCGAGCGACTCTCGGCGTCGGCCTTGACCTTGATCAGCATCAGCTCGCGCTGCACCGCCTGCGACGGGTCGAGCTCGACGATCTTGAGCACGTTCACCAGCTTGTTGAGCTGTTTGGTGACCTGCTCGAGCGGCAGCTCCTCGACGCTCACCACGATCGTCATGCGGGAGATGTCGTCGTGCTCGGTGGGCCCGACGGCCAGGGAGTCGATGTTGAACCCCCTGCGGCTGAACAGCGCCGACACCCGCGCGAGCACGCCCGGCCTGTTCTCGACAAGCACAGACAGCGTGTGTCTACTCATCCTCGTTCTCCCACTTCGGCGCCATGTCACGGGCGATCTTGATGTCGTCGTTGCTGGTGCCCGCCGCGACCATGGGCCAGACCATGGCGTCCTGGTGGACGACGAAGTCGACCACCACAGGAACGTCGTTGATCTCCATGGCCTTCTTGATCACGGCGTCCACGTCCTCGGCGCGTTCGCAGCGCAGGCCGACACAACCATAGGCGTCGGCCAGCTTGACGAAGTCCGGGATCCGGCGCGCCGTCTGCAGGTTGGTGTTGGAGTAACGCTCGTCGTAGAAGAGCGTCTGCCACTGCCGGACCATGCCGAGATTACCGTTGTTGATGACCGCCACCTTGACCGGCACACCCTCCAGGGCGCACGTGGCCAGCTCCTGGTTGGTCATCTGGAAGCAGCCGTCGCCGTCGATGGCCCACACGACGGAGTCGGGGCGGCCCATCTTCGCGCCCATCGCGGCCGGGACGGCGAAGCCCATCGTGCCGAGGCCGCCGGAGTTGATGAACGTGCCCGGGTTCTGGTAGCCGATGAACTGCGCGGCCCACATCTGGTGCTGCCCGACCCCGGCCACGTAGTACGTGTCGGGGCCGGCGATGGCGCTCAGCCGCTCCATGACGTACTGCGGGGCCAGCGAGCCGTCCTCGAACGTCTCGTAGCCCAGCGGGTAGGTCTGCTTGTAGCCGTTGAGCACCGTCCACCAGTCGGCGTAGTCGCCCTGCTGGCCGGACGCCTGGATGGCGGCGACGAGGTCGGTGATGACCTCCTTGCAGTCGCCCACGATCGGCACGTCGGCGTGGCGGTTCTTGGAGATCTCCGCCGGGTCGATGTCGGCGTGCACGATCTTCGCGTACGGGGCGAAGGACGACAGGTCGCCGGTCACCCGGTCGTCGAACCGCACGCCCAGCCCGATGATCAGGTCGGACTGCTGCAGCGCGCCCACGGCCGAGACGCTGCCGTGCATGCCGGGCATGCCCATGTGCTGCGGGTGGCTGTCGGGGAACGTGCCGCGCGCCATCAGGGTGGTGATGACGGGGATGTGCGTCAGCTCGGCCAGCCGCAGCAGTTCGGCCGAGGCGCCCGCCTTGTGGACGCCGCCGCCGACGTACAGGACCGGCCGCCTGGCCTCGGCGATCAGCTTGGCGGCCTCGCGGATCTGCTTGGAGTGCGGCCTGGTGACCGGGCGGTAGCCCGGAAGCTGCATCGTGGGCGGCCAGACGAAGGTGGTGTCGGACTGCAGGGCGTCCTTGGAGATGTCCACCAGGACCGGGCCGGGACGACCGGTGGAGGCGATGTGGAACGCCTCCATGATCGTGCGGGGGATGTCCGCCGGATCGGTGATCAGGAAGTTGTGCTTCGTGATCGGCATGGTGATGCCGGAGATGTCGGCTTCCTGGAAGGCGTCCGTGCCGATGGCCTTGCTGGCCACCTGCCCGGTGATCGCCACGATCGGCACCGAGTCCATGTAGGCGTCAGCGATCGGCGTCACCAGGTTCGTGGCCCCCGGGCCGCTGGTCGCCATGCACACGCCCACCTTGCCCGTGGCCTGCGCGTAGCCCTCGGCCGCGTGACCGGCGCCCTGCTCGTGCCGTACAAGCACGTGCCGGACCTTGGTCGAGTCGTAGAGAGGATCGTAGGCCGGCAGAATGGCACCGCCCGGGATCCCGAACACGGTGTCGACTCCAACGTGCTCCAACGCCCTGACCAGGGCCTGTGCACCTGTCATCCGTTCGGTCATCGGCTCGTTCCTTGCGTGGCTACTCGCTTAAGGACATAAAAAATGCCCCGTCCCACCAGGAGGCGGGTCTGGGGCGGCGCGCAGGTCGTCGTGCTTCGCTATCGGCCTGCGCGCCGGCGAAGTACTACGAGAATCTCACTGCGAAGCATGGCCTCCACCATAGCCGCTCGGAAGGCCCTGGTGTCAACTTCGTGGACACTTGTCTCAAACAGTGAGACTCGTACGCATCAGCGAGTCGACCCCGCGGGCCGCCATCGGCCGCGCCACCAGGAACCCCTGCCCCCTCGTGCACCCCATCTGCTTCAGCAGTTCGAGCTGCTCGGGACGCTCGATCCCCTCCGCGACCACGATAAGCCCGAGGTCGTGCCCGAGCCGCACGATCGTGCGGGTGAGCAGGGTCAGCGTGTCGTCGCGGCCGAGCCCCGACACGAACGACGGGTCGATCTTGATCATGTCGACGGGGAGCTGCCGCAGGAACGCCAGCGAGGCGTAGCCGGTGCCGAAGTCGTCGATCGCCAGCCGCACGCCCAGCGCCCGCAGCTCGGACAATCGCTTGATCGTCTCCTCCGCGTCCTCGACCAGCATCTCCTCGATCACTTCGAGGGTGAGCACGGAGGCGGGCAGCCCGCTCTCGGTCAGCGCCTGCTCCACGGTCTCGACGAACCTGGGCGCCATGATCTGGCGCGCCGACAGGTTCAGCGACAACCCGATGTCCCAGGACGAGGCCCGCCAGGCGGCCACCTCGCGGCACGCCTCGCGCAGGATCCACTCGCTCAGCGGCACGATCAGCCCGGTGTCCTCGGCCGCGCCGAGGAACTGCTCCGGCGGCACGAACACGGAGCCCCGCCACCACCGCACCAGCGCCTCCACCGCGGTCACCCGCGACGTGGCGAGGTCCACCACCGGCTGGTACTCGATCGCGAACTGCTGCTCGATCAGCGCCCGCTGCAGGTCGGCGGCCAGCTCCAGGCGGCGCATCACGTCGGCGTGCATCTGCGCGGCGAACACCTCCACCCGCCGCCCGCCCAGCTCCTTGGAGCGCGCCATGGCCACATCGGCGTTACGCATGAGGTCGCCCGCGGGCATGTCGTCCTCGGTGAAGGCGACGCCCACACTCGCGGTCAGCGCCACGTCGCGGTCGGCGACCCGGAACGGCTCCTGCGAGACCGCGCGCACCAGGCGCTCGGCGAGGTCCACCGCGACCTGCGCGTCGCCGCCGGTCTCCACGAGCACCGCGAACTCGTCGCCGCCCCACCGGGCGAGCGTGTCGTCGGCGCGCACCGCGCCGCGCAGCCTGCGGGCCGCCTGCCCGAGCAGGTAGTCGCCGCTGGCGTGCCCGACGGAGTCGTTGACCGAGGTGAAGCCGTCGAGGTCGAGGAAGATCACCGCGACGTTGCCGGTCGTGCGCCCCGGCAGCACCTCGCGGGTGCGCTCCTCGAAGTAGGCGCGGTTGGGCAGCCCGGTGACGCCGTCGTGGAAGGTCAGGTGGGCCACCTGGTTGCGCAGCGCCTCCTCGTCGCTGATGTCGCGGGTCGTCACGAGCATCAGGTCTTCGCCGCCCGCGTGCCGGGTGGCCACGGACTCGGTGGGACGCCAGGTGCCGTCGGCCGCGCGCACCCGGCAGGCGATCAGGCAGGCGCCGGGCGTGACGTCGTCCTCGTCGAGGTTCATCGCGCGCATGGCGGCCTGGATGGCCGGCACGTCCTCCGGGTGGATGTAGTCGAAGATCGAGCCGCCGGTCACGTCGTCGGGACGGTAGCCGTAGGTGACCTCGACCCCGGCGCCGATCTCGTGTACGACGCCCTGGTAATCGCAGGTGAACACCACGTCGCCGGTGCTCTCGGCCAGCTCGCGCAACTGGCGCTCGCCCAGTTTGACCAGGCCGCGCAGGCGCACGTTGGCCGCCCCGGTGGCGAACAGCCGCACGAGCAGCAGCAGCACCACGGAGACGGCGATCACCACGATGCCGGTGACGGGCGGCTCGGCACGGCCACTGGCCTGCTGGACGAGCAGCGTGCACGCGGCCACGGCCACCAGCGCCAGGGGCACGAGCGCGACGACGTGGTTGACCGCGGAGCGGCCCGCCGGCCCGGCCCGCGGCCCCCACACGACCGCCGCCAGCAGCAGGAACGCCACCGGCGCGAGCATGACGCTCCAGAGCTGCGGCTCGCCGTCGAGCAGCCGCGCCACCGCCGCCGCCACCCCGGCCACCGTCATGGCGGCCAGCGTGACCAGCCCGGCCAGGCTCAGCGGCCAGGACGGCGCCCTGCTGATGAGCACCGACGGGATCACCGCGCAGGTCACCAGCAGCACGAGCATCGGCGGCAGCATGACCAGCGTGAAACCGGCCGGATCGGCCGTCTCGGCGTAGACGTGGCGCAGCGCGGTCATCCAGCCGATCAGGAAGAGCGAGGCGGCGCAGAGGTAGGCGTCGGTGAGATGCCGTAATGCCACCCCGGCCGGGAACCTGCGGTCGGCGGCGATCACCGCCCCGCCCGCCGTGATCACGGAACCGAGCAGCATGAACATGTCGGCGAAGCTGACGACGAAACTCTCGGCGAACGGCCGCAGCGCCACCCCCGCCGTCCAGATGACGGCGCCGCCGCCCATCCAGCGGGCGCTCATGGACGTCGGGCGGTGCGTGGCGGCCTGTCGTACCGAGGCGATCAGCAGGGAAGCGGCGGCGACCAGCGCCGCGAGCGCTCCCGCGACCGCTCCGGTGACCAGAGCCGGGCTCTCCAGCAGGAGGGCGGCGGCGAACGCCACCGCTCCGGCCGCCAGCGCGGCGGCCGGCGGCACCCGGGGGTCACGCCAGCGGATCACAGTCGTTGCCCATCCCGTCTCGAACTCTGCACCGATGACCGCCGAAGCCCGGTCGGTCACTTCGCCAGTGTGTGCTGTCGTGGGTGCGCGGGTGGTGACAACGGCGATGTCGTCACCGATCTGATAACCAGACAGACCTTTTGCCGCCAAGAGTTCCTTGACTACCAGTCAGGAACTCCCGGCAAACGTAACCGTACGCACCGAAGGTCACGGACCAGCCACGTTCCGGGATCCTCTCAGTATGAGTCGGTGATGACGTTCGCCAACCGCTCCCCGGCCAGGTACTTCGCCACCTGAGCGCGGACGAGACGGAGCGTGCGCCGCAGCGACGCGGGGGTGCTGCCGGCGATGTGCGGGGTGATCAGCACGCCCGGCGCGCTCCACAGAGGGTGACCATCGGGCAGCGGCTCGGGCGCGGTCACGTCGAGCGCGGCGCGCAGGCGGCCGGTCTTCAGCTCCGCGACCAGCGCGCCGGTGTCGACCACCCCGCCTCTGGCGGCGTTGACCAGCACCGCGCCGTCCTTCATGCGGGCCAGGAAGGCGGCGTCCACCATCCCGGCGGTGGCGGCGGTGGCCGGGACGAGCAGCACCACGACGTCCGCCTCCGGCAGCAGCGCGGGCAACTCGTCCATGGCGTGCACGCCGTCGCGGGCGCTCCTGGCCACGCGGACGACGTCCACCTCGAACCCGGCGAGCCGCCGCTCCAGCGCGGCGCCGATGGAGCCGTGGCCGACGATCAGCACGGTGGAGTCGGCCAGCACGCCGGTGTGGCGGTAGGTCCACGCGCCCGCCCGCTGCGCGTCCACGAACTGCGGGAACTCCCTGAGGACCGCGATCATCGCGCCCACCGCCCATTCGGCGGTCCCCGCGTCGTGCACGCCGCGCGCGTTGCACAACACCGCGCCCTCGGGCATGTGCGGCCGGTACGGCTCCACCCCCGCGGTCACCGTCTGCACCAGCCGCAACGAGCGCATCCTGGCCAGCGTCCCCGGCACGTCGGGCACGGTGACCAGCGGAGGGATCCACACCTCCACCTCGTCCACGCCGTCCGGCATCGAGGACGTGCCGTCGTATACAGCACATTCGACGCCAGGAAGGTCGGACAGCGCATCGGCCACAGAATCGGACGGAACCCAGGTCTTCATGCCGAGAACCTTACGACCGCGAGGGAAGTATGGAACATATGCCGAAGCTCCGGATGATCATGCTCCTGACCGCGCTCACCGCCTGCTCCGTGCTCACCGCCTGCTCCGAACGCGGCGGCGCGGTCGCGCCCACGACGGCCGTGCCCGCGGGGCCCGCGCCGGGCGCTCCGAAGGACGTGGTGACGGGGCTGTCCGTGCCGTGGGGCATCGCGTTCCTGCCCGGCGGCGACGCCCTCGTCACCGAACGCGACACCGCCCGTCTCCTGCGGGTGACCCCGGCGGGCCGGGTGAGCCAGGTGGCCAGGATCGAGGACGCCCGCCCCAAGGGCGAGGGCGGCCTGATGGGCGTGGCCGTCAAGGACGACCTGGTCTTCCTCTACTACACCGCCGAACGCGACAACCGGATCGTCCGTCACCGCCTGACCGGCGGCGGCCTCACCGACCGGCGGATCCTGGTGCGGGACATCCCGAAGGGCGCCGTCCACAACGGCGGGCAACTCGCGATCGGGCCCGACGGCCTCCTGTACGCCGGCACCGGCGAGACCGGCGACCGCCCGCTGGCCCAGCGGCGCGACTCACTCGCGGGCAAGATCCTGCGCGTGACCGTGGACGGGGCTCCCGCGCCCGGCAACCCGTTCGGCACGCCGGTCTACAGCTACGGCCACCGCAACGTCCAGGGCCTGGCCTGGGACCGCTCCGGCCGCCTGTACGCCTCGGAGTTCGGTGCCAGCGCCTACGACGAGATCAACCTGATCAGGCCCGGCGCCAACTACGGCTGGCCCGAGGTCGAGGGCCGCGGGAACGACCGGCGCTTCGTCAACCCGATACTCACCTGGCCCACCGCCGAGGCGTCGCCGTCGGGGATGGCGTACGCGAACGGGTCGCTCTGGGCGGGGGCCCTGCGCGGCGAGCGGCTGTGGCAGGTCCCGCTCGGCGCGGACGGCTCGGCCGGGACACCGGTGGCCCACTTCACCGGCCGCTACGGCCGCCTGCGCGCGGTCGCCGCCGCCCCGGAGGGCACGCTGTGGGTCGGGACCAGCAACAAGGACGGCCGCGGCTCCCCCAGGCCGGGAGACGACCGCATCATGACCGTCACCCCCGCCTGACCGGTCGGCCCACCGCCGCGCCCGCCGGGGGCGCGGCGGGCTCAGCCCGGGACCGCGGCGGTACAGGTCAACTGGGCCTGCGGCCGGTACTCCGTGGTCAGCTTCTCGTCCTTCTTGACGATCTTGCCGTCGTCGTGGAACACCCGGGTCACGTCGATGGTGAACCCGCGCTCCCCCACCGTCGGCAGGCAGTTGGCCGCGGAGCTGGTCTCGCGCCGGAACTCCGTGAAGTCCCGCCGCTCCGACTCCACCGCCTCGATCTTGTCGTAACGCTTGGTGCTCCACAGCACCACGGTCACGGACGTGTCGGTGAAGGCGGTCTTGAGCAGCACCCCGTGCTCGGAGTCGTTGCGCCACTTCAGGTCCACGTCGGGATGCAGCAGGGCCACGTCCCGGCCGGCCGGGTAGCGCGGCGCGTAGTACTCCATCGGCTGGTGCGCGACGTCCTCGAAGCCGCCGAAGTACATCGCGTTGTACAGGGTGGTCGCGAACTGCGAGCCGCCGCCGCCGACGATGCCGACCATCCGCCCGCCGACGATCTGCCCGGCCTCGACGTACCCGTCCTCGACGGTGCGCTCGCCGAGCGTCCCGTTGAGCGAGAACGTCTCGCCGGGCTTGACCACGTGCCCGTCGAGCTCCTGCGCCATGCGCTGGATGTTCTTCACCCGGGTCTGGCAGCAGTCGAACGTCGTGGTCATCTCGGCCACGACCTCCTTGATCCCGAGCCCCTGGACCTGCGAGGTCTGCACGGCCGGCGCGACGGTGCCCAGCCGGACCGGGATCGTGCGCTGCCCGCTCGAGGCGAACACCCGCTCGGCGTCCCTGGCCAGCAGCTTGTCGTTGACCCCGCGACCGGCGCGGGCGGGCACCAGGACGGGGCTGCCGTTCACGATCTCGTACGTGGCGTCGCGCGGCTGCTGCGCCGCGTCCACCAGGCTGCTCTCCACGGGGACCAGCGCCTTCTCGGCGTCGAACGCGGGCGTGAGGCCGCCGTCGCCGTCGGAGACGTACGTCAGGTTCGCCGCGATCAGCGCGGGCGAGAGCTGCGCCTGCCTGGTCCCGAGCGTCAGCGTCAGCGGGGTGGCCACCGCCGCCTTCGCCTTGGCCAGCGCGGCCGTGACGGCCTCCGGGGTGGTGGTGGGCTTGGCCGGCCTGAGGGTCAGGACGACCGAGCCGCCCCCGCCCAGGAAGGCGTCGTTGATCTTGCTTACGGCGTCGTCGCGGTCGAGCAGCACCCCGTCCTCGGGCTGCCGGGCCCTGGGCTGCAGCCCCATGAAGGCCACCCGGCCCTCGACGGCGCGCTTGTCGACGCTCTCCGCCAGCCCTTCGACGGTCCTGGTGAGCTGGGCGGAGTCGACGCTGATCCGGGGCTGGAGCTCGGTGGTGCCGGTCAGCCCGCGCCACACCTCGATCGGGCTGGGGAAGCCGCTGGGCGCCTGCCCGATGGTGCCGACCACGTCGAGATCGAGCCCGGCCTCGTCGGCCTGGATGGTCTCCTTCTCGCCGCCGATGTCGGCCACGACCGGCTTGCTGAGCCTGCTGCCCAGCTCGGTGCGCAGCTTGTCGGCCGCCTGCGTCACGGTCAGCCCGCCGATGTCCACCCCGCCCACGCGCGTGCCCCGCAGGACGGAGCCGGACATGAGCACGGCGGGCACCACGTACGCCAGCGCCGCCAGCGTCAGCACGACCACGACGAGACCGGGCAGCAGACGGCGTCGGCGCGGCGGCTCCGGCTCGTACACCACGGGCCGCTCGGGCATGCCGAACGCGGTGACCGACTGGCCCGACGGCTCTCTCTCCGAGGCCACGGGCCAGGGTTGGGCGGGCTGGGCCACCGGCGGCAGCGCGCCCTTCCCCGACGATCCGCCCTGGTCGCTCGGGCCTTGGTCCTGCCGGGGCTCCTGGCGGTCCGGCGGGCCGAAGATGTCCCGGGAGACCCCCGGGGGCAGTCCTTCGATCCGCGGCCTCCTGGTGACGGCCGACGTCGGTAACGGCACCGAGGCGAACGGGTCGGTCGGTGATTCGATCGGTCCGGCGTTTCGCACGCCTCAATCTCCTCCCGGTCCGCAGCCAATTCTCAGGCAACAGTAAGGCACGCGGATCCGCATATGTCACGGGAAATGGCTACGGAAGTGTGTCAACCTAGCCACCGGTAGCGATGTTCCGGCCTCCCGGCGGTGCCGTACCGGGGCCGGAGTTCGGCCTGCCCCGCCGCGCACAGGTACTCCAGGTAGCGGCGGGCGCTGACCCGCGACAGGCCCGTGAGCTCGGCGGCCTCCGCGGCCGACAGATCGCGGCCGGCCTCCCGCAGGGCGTCGGCGACCAGCGCGCACGTGGCCGCGGACAGCCCCTTCGGCATGGGCGCGGCGGTCCGGGGCGAGACGCCGAAGAGCCGGTCCACGTCGTCCTGGCGGGCCTCGGGGCCGATGGCGGTCAGGCGTCTGCGAGTGTCGGCGTACTGCTGCAGGCGCTCGGTCAGGGCGACGGCGGTGAACGGCTTGATGAGGTAGTTGACCGCGCCGCCGCGCATGGCCTGCCTGACGGTGGGCACGTCGCGGGCCGCGCTGATCATGAGCACGTCCACGTCACGCAGCGCCTTGAGCACCTCCAGGCCCGACATGTCCGGCAGGTAGACGTCGAGCAGCACGAGGTCGGGACGCAGGTCGGCGACCGCCGCGAGCGCGCCCGCCCCGTTGTGCGCGACGGACACGACGTCGAAGCCCGGCACCCGGCTCACGTAGCCGCTGTGGATGCGGGCCACCATGAAGTCGTCGTCCACGACCAGCACCCGGATCATGACCCCGCCTTCGCCGGCAGCAGGGCGGTGAAGACCGCCCCGCCCGCGTTCCGCACCCGTACCCAGCCGCCTCTGCGCAGGCACGCCTGCCGGGTCAGCGCCAGGCCCAGCCCGCGCGGCCCCGCCTTCGCGGCCTTGGTCGTGAACCCCTCCCTGAAGACCTCCTCCACCAGGTCGGGCGCGATGCCGGGGCCGGAGTCGCCGACCCGCACCCGCAGCCCGTCGGCGTCGGCCCGCACCGAGACCTCGATCGTGCCCTGCGCGCCGTCGAGGGCGTCGATGGCGTTGGCGACCAGGTTCCCCACCACCAGGACCGCGTCGCGGGGGTCGCCGAGCAGGCCCTCGGGCACCGAGGAGTCGTCGGCGAGCACCAGTTCGGCCCCGCGTTCGGCCGCCTCGGCGGACTTGGCCAGCAGCAGGGCGGCGAGCGTGGGGTCCTGGATGCGTTCGCGCAGGTCGGTGGCGTAACCGCCGTAGGTGGTGCGGGTGATGAAGCTGACGGCCGCCTCGTGCTCGCCCAGTTCGAGCAGGCCGACGACAGTGTGCATGCGGTTGGCGAACTCGTGCGCCTGGGCCCGCAGCGCCTCGGTGGCGCTGCTGGTGTCGTGCAGCTCGCGGGCCAGCCGGACCAGCTCGGTGCGGTCGCGCAGGGTCACCACCCAGCCGCGGTGGCGTCCGCGTACCCAGACGGGGGTGCGGTTGAGCACCAGCACCCGCTCGCCGTGCAGCACGACGCGGTCCTCGCCCGGGTCGGCGCCGCCGAGCACGTCGCGCATGCGCTCGGAGACCGGCATCTGCGTCAGGTCCGCGCCGACGTCACCGAGCAGCTCGCGGGCGGCGTCGTTGACCAGGGTCACCCTGCCGCCCAGGTCGAGCGCGAGCACGCCCTCCTTGACGCCGTGCAGCACGCCCTCGCGCTGCTCCAGCAGCGCGGCGATCTCGCGCGGCTCCAGCCCGAACGTCTGCCTGCGCACCCGCGCCGTGATCAGCGCGGCCAGGGCCAGCCCGGCCAGCAGCACGGCCAGCGCGGTCCACATCAGCGGCGGCAGGGCCTGGAAGAGCTGGCTCATGACCGTGGTCTCCAGCACGCCGACCGAGACCAGGCCGATGATCTCGCCGTACTCGTCGCGGATCGGGGTCTTGCCCCTGACCGTGGTGCCGATGGTGCCGGTCTCGGTGCCCACCCAGCTCCGGCCCGTACGCAGGACCGCGCTGCCGTCGGTGGACAGCCGCTTGCCGATCAGGGAGGCGTTGGGGTGGGCGTAGCGCGTCTGGTCGGTGTTGGCGATGACGACGTAGTCGGCGCCGGTCTCGTGCTGCACGCTCATGGCCAGCGGCTGCAGCACGCTCTGCGGGCGTTCGAGCGCGAACGCGGCCCTGACCTGCGGCAGCCCGGCCACCGACTGGGCGATCGCGAGCGCGCGCTGCTGGTGCAGCGCGTCGAACTGGTCACGCGTGTGCTCGGCCCACACGCCTCCGGTGCCTCCGACGGCGAGCAGCACGATCACCATCTGGAGGACGAAAAGCTGGGTCCCGAGGGAGGCGTCACGCACCCGTCTCACCCGGCCCATGGAAACAAACCGAGGTCACGTCCAGGTCGCGACCAATACGACCACTACGACGCCAAGCGTGCAAAGCCTCGACGTGCGGCGGCGAGAGGCTCACCATGCCAGTTCGATAACGGTGAAATCCCCCCAATGGAGTGATCATGCGCTTGCGCGTACTCGCCGCCCTCGCGGCACTCTCCCTCGGCGCCCTGACGGCCTGCGGCAGCGGATCAGGCACCTCCGCCAGCGCCTCCTTGCGCATCATGGCCCCGGCCGCGCCCGGCGGCGGCTGGGACCAGACCTCCCGCACGGCCGAGCAGGCGTTCAAGTCGTCCGAGCCGCAGCGCAAGGTCGAGGTGTTCAACGTGCCGGGCGCCGGCGGCACGATCGGCCTGGCGCAACTGGCCGGCGAGAAGGGCAACGGCAACCTGCTGATGACCATGGGCCTGGTCATGGTGGGCGCCATCGAGCAGAACAAGTCGAAGGTGACGCTGGCCGAGACCACGCCCATCGCCAAGCTGACCGAGGAGTACGAGCTGGTCGTGGTGCCGGCCGAGTCCCCGTTCAAGTCGGTGGCCGACCTGGTGGCGGCCTGGAAGGCCGACCCGGCGAAGGTGTCGATCTCCGGCGGCTCGGCGGGCGGCACCGACCACATCGTGGCCGGCCTCATGGCCAAGGCCGCGGGCGTGGACCCCAAGCAGGTCAACTACATCGCCCACTCGGGCGGCGGCGAGGCGCTGAACGAGCTGCTCGGCAACAAGGTCAGCGCGGGCATCTCGGGCGTGGCCGAGTTCGCCGAGCACGTGAAGTCCGGCAAGCTGCGCGCGCTCGGGGTGACCTCCGGCGAGCGGGTGCCCGGCCTGGACGCCCCCACGCTCAAGGAGGCCGGGCTGGCCGTCGAGCTGGCCAACTGGCGCGGCTTCGTCGCCCCCGGCGGGCTCTCCGACGCCGACAAGAAGGCCCTGACCGACGCGGTCACCAAGATGCACGACGCCCAGCCGTGGCAGGACGCGGTGGCCAAGAACGGCTGGATCGACTCCTTCCAGACCGGCCAGGAGTTCGCCGACTTCCTCGCCGCCGAGCAGGAGCGGGTCAAGGGCATCATCGCCGAGATGGGGCTCGTGTCCTGATGATCGGCCGTTGGTGGCGGCCCGAACTCGGGCTGGCGGCCGTGGTGCTGGTGCTGGGCGTGCTCGTCGTGATCGGCACGCTCGACGTGTCGGCGGCGGCCTCCCAGCTCGGCGTCGGGCCGCGCTTCTTCCCCATGCTGGTGGGCGGCGCCATGGTGCTCATCGGCCTGTTCTACGTCGCCGACGTCCTGCGCGGCGGGCGCGGCGACCCTGAGGAGAGCGAGGACGTGGACGCCGAGGCGCCCACCGACTGGCGGGGCGTGCTCCTGGTCAGCGGCGTCTTCCTGGCCTTCGCCGCGCTCCTGGACGTGCTCGGCTGGATCATCGGCGCGAGCCTGCTGTTCTTCGGCGTGTCGGTGGCGCTGGGGGCCGAGCACCGGCTGCGGGCGGCCGTGGTCGCCGTGGTGCTGGGCGTGACGACGTACCTGCTGTTCGTCAACGGCCTCGGCGTGACGCTGCCGGGCGGGGTGCTGGCGCGATGACCTCGTTGCAGCTCCTGCTCGACGGCTTCGCCGCCGCGCTCACCCCGGTCAACCTCATGTACGCGCTCATCGGCGTCACCCTCGGCACGCTCGTCGGCGTGCTGCCCGGCATCGGGCCCGCGATGACCGTGGCGCTGCTGCTGCCGATCACCTTCACGGTGCCGCCGGCCAGCGCGTTCATCATGTTCGCCGGGATCTACTACGGCGGCATGTACGGCGGCTCGACCACGTCCATCCTGCTCAACACGCCCGGCGAGTCGGCGTCGATGATCACGGCGCTGGAGGGCAACAAGATGGCCCGGCGGGGCCGGGCGGCCCAGGCGCTGGCCACGGCCGCGATCGGCTCGTTCGTGGCCGGCACCATCGCCACGGCGCTGCTGGTCGTGGCCGCGCCCGCGGTGGTGGAAGTGGCGATCGCGTTCGGCCCCGAGGACTACTTCGCGCTGGCCGTACTGGCCTTCACGGCGGTGTCGTCGGTGTTGTCGCGCTCGGTCGTGCGCGGGCTGGCCTCGCTCGGGCTCGGCCTGGCGATCGGCCTGATCGGCATCGACCAGCAGACCGGCCAGGCCCGCCTGACGCTCGGGATCCCGCAGTTGCTCGACGGCATCGACGTGGTCATCGTCGCGGTCGGCCTCTTCGCGCTCGGCGAGGCCCTGTACGTGGCCTCCCGCCTGCGGCACGCCGCTCCCGAGGTGGCGCCGGTGGGCCGGGCGTGGATGGGCCGCGCCGACTGGCGGCGCTCCTGGCGGCCCTGGCTGCGCGGCACCGCCCTGGGCTTCCCGTTCGGCGCGCTGCCGGGCGGCGGGGCCGAGATCCCCACGTTCCTGTCGTACGCGGCCGAGCGGCGGCTGGCCCGCGGCGTGGCCCGTGAGGAGTACGGCAAGGGCGCCATCGAGGGCGTGGCGGGCCCCGAGGCGGCCAACAACGCCTCCGCGGCCGGCACCCTGGTCCCGCTGCTCACGCTGGGCCTGCCCACCTCCGCGACGGCGGCGATCCTGCTGGCCGCCTTCCAGCAGTACGGCCTGCAGCCCGGACCGCAGCTCTTCGACCACAACCCGGCGCTGGTGTGGGCGATGATCGCTTCGCTGTTCATCGGCAACACGATGCTGCTGGTGCTGAACCTGCCCATGGCCCCGCTCTGGGCACGCGTGCTGCGCGTCCCCCGCCCGTACCTGTACGCCGGGATCGTGCTGTTCGCCGCCCTCGGCGTCTACGCGCTCAACGGCAGCGTGGTGGACCTGTTCGTGCTGTACGTGCTCGGCCTGCTCGGCTTCGCCATGCGGCGCTTCGGCCTGCCGGTCGCGCCCGCGGTGATCGGGATGATCCTCGGCCCGATGGCGGAGATCCAGCTCCGGCGGGCGCTGGCAATCGGGGCGGGCGACGTGAGCGTGCTCGTCCGCAGCCCGATCGCGGCCGTGCTGCTGGTGCTGTCGGCGCTGGCGCTGCTGGCTCCGTTGGTCAGGAAGCTCCTGGCCCGGCGCGGGCGCGCGGCGGCGCCCGCGCGGGAGGAGTAACGACGGCCCTGGCCGGGAACCTCCATAAGCGGTTCTTGGCCGCGCGGCCCCGCCGGTGTGTCCGGATCGGCGGGGCCCGCCGGGGTCACTCGCTGACGCCGAGCTTGTCCAGGATGAGCTGCCGGGCCCGGCCCGCGTCGGCCTTCCCCTTGCTGGCCCGCATCACGCCGCCGACGAGCGCGCCCGCCGCGGCGATCTTCCCGGACCGCACCTTCTCGGCCGCGTCGGCGTTGTCGGCGAGCACCTGGTCGATGATCGCCGACAGCTCGCCCTCGTCGTTGACGATGCGCAGCCCGCGCCGCTCGACCACCTCGTCGGGCGTGCCCTCGCCGGCGAGCACGCCTTCGAGCACCTCGCGCGCCAGCTTGTCGTTGAGCGCGCCCGAGGCCACCAGTTCGGTCACCCGGGCGATCTGCGCGGGCGTGATGGGCAGGTCGGCCAGCGGCGTGCCGCTCTCGTTGGACTTGCGGGCCAGCTCGCCCATCCACCACTTGCGCGCGTCGGCCGCCGGCGCGCCGGCCGCGACGGTGGCCTCGACCAGGTCGAGCGCGTCGGCGTTGTACATGGCCTGCATGTCGAGGTCGGACAACCCCCACTCGGCCTGCAGCCGCTGGCGCCGGACCGACGGCATCTCGGGCAGGGCCGCCTTCAGCTCGGCCACCCACGCCATGTCGGGCGCGATCGGCACCAGGTCGGGCTCGGGGAAGTAGCGGTAGTCCTGCGCCTCCTCCTTGGAACGGCCGGACGTGGTGCCGCCGGTGTCCTCGTGGAAGTGGCGGGTCTCCTGGATGATCTTCCCGCCCCCGGTGAGGACGGCCGCCTGCCGCTCGATCTCGCTCCGCACGGCCCGCTCGACGCTGCGCAGCGAGTTGACGTTCTTGGTCTCCGTGCGGGTGCCCCACTCGGAGGCGCCCCGCGGCATGAGCGAGACGTTGACGTCGCAGCGCAGCGAGCCCTCCTCCATGCGCACGTCGGAGACGCCCAGCGAGCGCATGATCTCGCGCAGCTCGGTGACGTACGCCTTGGCCACCTCGGGCGCGAGCCGGTCGGTGCCGGGGATGGGCTTGGTCACGATCTCGACCAGCGGGATGCCGGCGCGGTTGTAGTCGACGATCGAGTAGTCGGCCCCCTGGATGCGCCCGGTCGCGCCGCCCACGTGGGTGGACTTGCCGGTGTCTTCTTCCAGGTGCACCCGCTCGATGCCGATCCGCACGGTCTGGCCCTCGATCTCGACGTCGAGGTACCCGTCGAAGCAGAGCGGCTCGTCGTACTGGGAGATCTGGTAGTTCTTCGGCATGTCCGGATAGAAGTAGTTCTTCCGGGCGAAGCGGCACCACTCGGCGATCGAGCAGTTCAGCGCCAGGCCGATGCGGATCGTCGACTCGATGGCCTGGGCGTTGGCCACCGGCAGCGACCCCGGCAGCGCCAGGCAGGTCGGGCAGACCTGCGTGTTGGGCGGGGCCCCGAAGGCCGTCTTGCACCCGCAGAACATCTTCGACCTGGTGCCCAGCTCGACATGCGTCTCGAGACCGAGCACCGGCTCGAACCGCTCGAGCGCTTCGTCGTACGGCATGGTCCCTGCTGTGTCAATCACGGATCAACCTCAGTTCTTTCAAAGCCTCGCGCGTCTCGGCCAGCCAGAGACGATACGAGGGCACGCTTTCCAGGTAATCCAGGCTCATCGACTCGGCGATGAGCGTGAGGTAGTCGCCCGCTTCCCGGCCCGCTCGGCGACGACGCCTGCCACTCGCGACGATGTCCTTCAGTGTCCGCTTCGGATCGGAGAGACACTCCACGCGTGGGAGCCGATCGCCTTCGAAGACGTCCCTGGCACCCCACGCCGACCCGGTGACCTCGCGCAGCACATCCCGGTCACTCAGCGCCCAGCTCTCCATCTCGCGGATCGGGACCACTCTCACCAACGGCCGTCGCAACCTGTGCTCGTTCCACGCCTGTCGTAACGGAGCCCAGTATTTCCGCTCGTCGCGGTCCGGAGCCGCCGAACCGTCATAGTGGTAGAAGAGCAAGGTCATCCCGGCCACCGCCGACCGTGCCGCCCGGCACACCGCCTCATGGCGCGACTCCTGGTCCCGCACGGATACCCGCAGGACCTGAACCTGAGCCACGCCGAGGTCGTACGGAAGGCACATGCGGTTCAGCGCCCTCTCCAGCAACACCGGCAGGAAATCGTAGTCGGAGTTCCCCTCGGCGGTCAGAAAGGCGTTGACCTCGATCACGAGGCCTCCTCCAGCAACTGCCGGGCCTCTTCCTTCGAGATGGCGGAGAAGGCCCGCCGCTCGGGCCCCGAGACGACCAGCCCGACCTCGTCCAGCGGGGGCGTTCCGTGCGGCGTGCTCGGCACCAGACGCCGGGCGCGTGAGACACGGCTGCCGACACCGGACGCACCGCTGTCCGGCACGGTGATCCAGTCCATGACCAGGAGGTCCTTGGAATCCAACGCCACGAGCATCAGGGGCGAGTGGCTGCTCATGATGAGCTGCGCGAGAGGCTCCTCCTCTTCGACGACCCGAGCCGGATCGGTGACGAGCTTGCGGAGGTGCCGTACGAGTTCGCGCAGGCGCTGCGGGTAGATCCCGTTCTCCGGCTCTTCGAAACAGATCAGCCCCCGGTGGGCCGGGTCGTAGAGCGCCGCCAGGAGGGCCAGCACGCGCAACGTGCCGTCGGACGCGACGCGGGCACTCACCCTTCCCTCGTCCCGCGTTCGGAGGTAGATCTCCCACTGCTCCTTGGCGAGGTTCTCCTCCACCTCGATGCCGGCGAACCCGCGGACGACACGCGCCATGTCGGCGGCGATCTCGTTCAGCGAGGAGCCGAACTCGTCCGCGGTCGTCTGCTCGATCCGGCGCAGGACCTTGGCGAGATTCGCGCCGCTCGGGTCAAGCTGCTCCCCTCTTTGGTGACGGGAACTCGGCATTCGCAGTGAGGCCGGGTCGAGCTGCAGGAAACGCCAGGACGCGATCTCCTTCCTGAGCGCGTACAGCAGCGGGAACTCGCCCGCCGACGTGATGCTCGAAAGGACGGTGGCCTCCGCGGCGTGCGCCGCGAGCTCTCGCTTGCGCCCCTGTCTCCCCTCCTGCGCGATCCGGAAGACTCGACGGCCGGCGTCGTCCACGGTCGTCTCCAGGAGAGGGGACTGCCGTTTGTAGCGCAGGAACGAGGCTCGGAAGTCCTTTCCGGCCTGCTGATCACGCACCCAGGCGTCATCGGCCGAACGGATGGGACGTGCTTCCTCCCGCGCCACGTAAGGCCGTACGAAGCCGTCGTCGCTCCGGCGCTGGACGATCTCGAGCTCGTAGCGGATGCGGGTGTGCGACACCTCGAACTCCGCGCCGAACTGATCGACCACCTTCGGGTCGAGAAGGACTTCGATCGCGAAGGTCATGCCACCCACGAAGCTGCCGTCGCCACGCCGCCTGAACAACTCGCCGAGGTCACCCCGCGCCTCGGCGAACGCGTCATAAAGGCTGGGGGTGTCCACGAGCCGGCGAAGTAGCTGAACGCCATCGAAAAGGTTGGACTTCCCGCTGGCGTTCGGACCGATCACCACGAGGAACGGCGGCACGTCCAGCTTGAAGTTCGCGAACGACTTGAAGCCGTCGATCTCGATGTGCGTGAGCATGCCGCCGTCCCTCCTGCAGCCCTACAGTTCCGGCGCCTTGGACAGCAGGCCGGCGCCCCAGCGGGCCTCCAGCGCCTGCTCCACGGCGGCGCCGACGCGGTAGCAGCGGTCGTCGGCCAGCACCGGCGCCATGATCTGCAGGCCCACCGGCAGGCCGTCCTCGTCGGCCAGGCCGCACGGGACCGACATGGCCGCGTTGCCCGACAGGTTGGACGGGATCGTGCACAGGTCGGCGAGGTACATCGCCATCGGGTCGTCGGCCCGCTCGCCGATCGGGAACGCCGTGGTCGGCGTGGTCGGCGAGACGAGCACGTCCACCTGCTGGAAGGCGGCCTCGAACTCCCTGGAGATGACCGTGCGCACCTTCTGGGCCTGGCCGTAGTAGGCGTCGTAGTAGCCGCTCGACAGCGCGTACGTGCCCAGCATGATGCGCCGCTTGACCTCGGGGCCGAAGCCGGCGGCCCGGGTCAGCGCCATGACCTCCTCGGCGCTGCGGGTGCCGTCGTCGCCCACGCGCAGGCCGTACCGCATGGCGTCGAAGCGGGCCAGGTTGGACGAGCACTCCGAGGGCGCGATCAGGTAGTAGGCGGGCAGCGCCGTCGTGAACGACGGGCAGGAGATCTCGACGACCTTGGCCCCGAGCGACTCCAGGAGTTGCACGGCCTCGTGGTAGCGGGCCAGCACGCCCGGCTGGTAGCCGTCGCCGGCGAACTCCTTGACGACGCCGATCCGCAGGCCGGCGACGTCGGGGTTGCGCGCGGCCTCGACCACGGACGGCACGGGGGCGTCGATCGAGGTGGAGTCCATCGGGTCGTAGCCGGAGAACGCCTCGTGCAGCAGCGCCGCGTCGAGCACGTTGCGCGCGAACGGGCCCGGCGTGTCGAGCGAGCTCGCGAACGCGATCAGGCCGTAGCGGGAGGAGCCGCCGTAGGTGGGCTTCATCCCCACGATGCCGGTCACCGAGGCGGGCTGCCGGATCGAGCCGCCGGTGTCGGTGCCGGTGGACAGCGGCGCCTCGTACGCGGCCACGGCCGCGCTGGAGCCGCCCGACGACCCGCCGGGGATCCTCGTCAGGTCCCACGGGTTGTGGGTGGCGTGGAAGGCGGAGTTCTCCGTGGAGGAGCCCATGGCGAACTCGTCGAGGTTGGTCTTGCCCAGGATGACCAGCCCGGCCTCGCGCAGGCGGGCGGTGACCGTCGCGTCGTAAGGGGGCCGCCAGCCTTCGAGGATCTTGGAGGCGGCCGTGGTGGGCATGTCGCGCGTGGCGAAGATGTCCTTGTGCGCGATCGGCACCCCGGCCAGCGGCCCGAGCCGCTCACCGGCCCTGAGCCTGGCGTCGACGGCCCGCGCCTGCTCGAGCGTGGTCTCCTGGTCGACGTGCAGGAACGCCTTCACCTTGGGCTCGACCTCGGCCATGCGGTCGAGATGCGCCTGCGCCACCTCCACGGCCGACACCTCGCCGGCGGCGATCGACGCGCCGAGTTCGGCGGCGGTCTTGCGGATCAAGCTCATGCCTCCTCCCCGAGGATGCGCGGCACCCGGAAGCGGTCGTCCTCGACGGCGGGGGCGCCGGCGAGCGCCTGGTCGGGCGTCAGGGACTGTCGCACCTCGTCGGCACGGAAGACATTGGTCAGCGGAAGCGCGTGCGACGAAGGCGGCACGTCCTCGGCGGCGACCTCGGCCACCTTCGCGACCGACTCGATGATGGCATCGAGCTGGGTGGCGTAGTGATCGAGTTCGTCGTCGGTCAGCGCCAGCCTGGACAACCGGGCCAGGTGTGCGACCTCGTCGCGGGTTATGGCGGACATGAGTCGTTGAACCCGTTTCGTGGATGGAGTCTTTGGACAGTGCCATCCTAGGGGGCTTGACGTCGCAGCCCCGAACCATTAACCCACCGGCAACATCCGCACCTGTCAGGCCGGGCTGCTGACCTCAGGCTGGTACCCGTACTCGGCCGCGCCCCCGGCGCGATCGCGCAGCCACGCGGCGGCCTGCGCGGCGGGCATCGGGTGGCAGAACAGCCAGCCCTGCCCGACGTCGCAGCCCATCTCCGCCAGCCGCATCGCGACGTCGTCCGACTCCACGCCCTCCGCGACCGACCGCAGCCCGAGCGAGCGGACGAGGTCCACGATGGAGCGGACGATGCGGTAGTCGTCCTCGGACTCGGCGATCCGGCGGACGAAGGAGGCGTCGATCTTGACCTCGGACACCGCCAGCCGCTGGAGCCGGATCAGCGAGGAGTAGCCGGTGCCGAAGTCGTCGAGCGCGAGCGGCACGCCGAGCGTGGCCAGGGCCTTGATGGTCTCCTGCGTGTACGCCTGGTCGCCGGTCAGGATGCGCTCGGTGACCTCGAGCTGGATGGCCGCGGGCGG
Organism: Nonomuraea sp. MG754425; assembly: GCF_021699195.1. Taxonomy (GTDB): domain Bacteria; phylum Actinomycetota; class Actinomycetes; order Streptosporangiales; family Streptosporangiaceae; genus Nonomuraea. Next base: position 41,462 of record NZ_SSXE01000028.1, read on the forward strand.
CAGGCCGTACCGGGCCAGGCCCACTTCGAGCTGCTCGGGCAGGGCGGAGGCGAGCAGGTCGCGGGCCGAGATGTTGACCGAGATCTGCACCCGCAGCCCCGAGTGCCACCAGGCGGCGGCCTGCTCCAGCGCCTCCTCGATCACGTACGCGGTGAGTTGCCGCATCAGGTACGACTGCTCGGCCAGCGGCACGAACTCCGACGGCGCGATCATCCCGTGCGCCGGATGCCGCCAGCGCAGCAGCGCCTCGACGCCCTGCACGTCGCCGCCGGCCAGCCCGACCTTGGGCTGGTAGTGCAGGCGCAGCTCGCGGTTGTCGATGGCGCGGCGCAGGTCACCGAGCAGGGACAGGCGCTCGGGCGAGTTGCGGTCCTTGTCGGCCTGGTAGAGCTCGACGCCCGTACGGCCCTCCTTGGCCAGGTACATGGCCACGTCGGCCCGCTGCAGGAGCAGTTCGAAGTCGGGGGCGTGGTCGGGGTAGAGCGCGATGCCGACGGAGGCGTCGAGGTCGAAGGTCATGCCCTCCAGGCGCACGGGCTCGGTGAGCGCCGCCCGCAGCCGGGCGGCGACCTCCCTGGCCGCGTGCGCGTCCCTGATGGAGGGCAGCAGCACCGCGAACTCGTCGCCGCCGAGCCTGGCCACGACGTCGCCGGGCCGTACGGAGTGGGTGAGCCGGTGCGCGATGAGCTGCAGCAGCCGGTCGCCCACCGGGTGCCCGAGCGTGTCGTTGACCTCCTTGAACCGGTCGAGGTCGAGCAGGAACAGCCCGACGCGCTCGTCCTGGCGCGCCTCGGCCAGCGCCTCCTCGGTGCTGACGATGAGCAGCTTGCGGTTGGGCAGGGCGGTCAGCTCGTCGTGCATGGCCTGGTGGTCGCGGCGCATGGAGAGGGTGGCGGTGAAGTAGACGGCGGCCAGCGGCGCGACGAACAGCGGCACGAGGCCGGGCGAGTGGCTCATGACCACCACGACCAGGGGTGCCAGGCCCAGCAGGCCGGTGTAGACGAGGCTCTGGGGGCCCACGGTGGCCCTGAGCACCCGCATGATCGAGCGCCGCTCGTGCAGCGCGACCGCGCCGGTGACCAGGGTGGCCCTGGTGACGAAGTACGCGATCCCGGACAGCGCGATCGCCGCCAGGTCGCCCCCGCCGGGCATCCAGGGCATGGCGGGGCTCGGCACGATGCCGAACGTCCCGAGCACCACGGCCGCGGCGGTGAGCGCGAGGGTGGACTGGGCGATGTTGAACATGACCCGGTGCCACGACCTGCGCGTCACCACGCCGTTCATGACGACGGCGACCGCCTGCATCAGCACCGCCACGGGCAGCCCGAGGTGCAGCAGCACGGCGAATGTGAACATGGTGGACGGGTACGTGCCGCCCACGACCGTCGCGGACGACACCATCACGGGCCTGAGCTCACCCAGGATCACCAGCACCGCGAGCATCCAGAACAGCGGCGTGCGGGCGAGCCCGGCCAGGCCGGCCGCGTCCAGCCGCAGCATGGCCACCACCAGGGCGGTGAAGCCGATCACGGTGATGCCCGCGAGATAACCCCACAGGGGGCTGCCGGCGCGTGGGCCGGTGTCACGGGTGTCGGTTGGGTCAGTCATCGGTAACAGAACCCCCATTAGGTCACTATGGGAGGGTACGACCTTCACCCCACTTCGCGAAACCAAGCGCGTACGTTCCGTCACTTCTCCTATCCGACATATACCCAAAAAGCACCCTCAGTAGCAAACCGTGCACGCAACGACGAAGGGGCCCGCCCGCACCCGGCGAACGAACCCCTGCGAAACGCGGGCCTAACCCTCCGGCCTGACCGCCACCCCGGCCGCCGCCTCCGGCCCCTCGCCGAGCAGCACCGCGAACCCGGCCCCGTCGAGGATCGGCACCCCGAAGCCGACGGCCTTGTCGTACTTGGACCCGGCGTTCTCCCCCGCCACCAGGAACGAGGTCTTCTTCGACACCGAGCCGGACACCTTCCCGCCCCTGCTGGTCAGCGCCTCGGCGGCGGTATCACGCGTGTAGCCGTCCAGCGTGCCCGTCACCACGAACGTCAGCCCCTCCAGGGTCTGCGGCCCCTTCTCGGGCGCGGGTTCGTCCTCCATCCGGACCCCGGCCGCCCGCCACCGCTCGACGATCTCCCGGTGCCAGTCGACCTCGAACCACTCCCTGATCGTGGCCGCCACCCTGGGCCCGATGCCCTCGACCTCGGCCAGCTCCTCCTCGGAGGCGTTCATGACGGCGTCGATCGAGCGCAACGCGCCGGCCAGGGCGCGGGCCGTGGGCGGGCCGACGTGCCGGATCGACAGGGCCACCAGCACCTGCGCGAGCGGAACCTGCTTGGCCTGCTCCAGCTCCTCCAGCAGGCGCAGGGCGTTCTGGCTGGGCTCGCCGCCGACGTTGGAGAAGAACGAGACGACCTTCTGCTCGCCCGTCTTGGGGTCGATCTTGGGCAGGCCCTGGGCGTCCTGGTCGCGCACCACCGACCTGATCGGGATGAGCTGCTCCAGCGTCAGGTCGAACAGGTCGGCCTCGGTGCGCACCACCGGCTCCTGCGGCGGCAGCGGCTGGGTCAGCGCGGCGGCGGCGACGTAGCCGAGCCCGTCGATGTCGAGCGCGCGCCGCCCGGCGGCGAAGAAGACCCGCTCACGGATCTGGGCCGGGCAACCGCGCGCGTTGGGGCAGCGCAGATCGGCGTCGCCCTCCTTCTCGTACGCCAGCTCCGTGCCGCACTCGGGGCAGTGCGTCGGCATGACGAACTCCCGCTCCGACCCGTCGCGCAGCGCCACCACCGGCCCGACGATCTCGGGGATGACGTCGCCGGCCTTGCGCAGCACCACGGTGTCGCCGATGAGCACCCCCTTCTTGACCACGACCGCGGCGTTGTGCAGCGTGGCCCGCTCGACGGTCGAGCCCGCCACCGTGATCGGCTCCATCACCCCGAACGGCGTGACCCGCCCGGTGCGCCCCACCCCGACCTGGATGTCGACCAGCTTGGTGTTGACCTCCTCGGGCGGATACTTGAACGCCATCGCCCAGCGCGGCGCCCGCGAGGTCGAGCCCAGCTCCCGCTGCGTGCGGAAGTCGTCGATCTTCACCACGACCCCGTCGATCTCGTAGGGCGGGTCATGCCGGTGCACGCGGTAGTGCTCGATGAACTCGTCGATCCCGGCGGACCCCGGCACCACCTGGTACAGGTCGCTCACCGGCAGCCCGAACTCGCGCAGCCGCTCGTAGACGTGGGACTGGGCGCGCGGCTCGGGCGCGCCCTCCCACAGGCCGATGCCGTGCACCAGCATCCGCAGCGGACGCTGCGCGGTGACCCGCGGGTCCTTCTGCCGCAGCGTGCCCGCCGCGGCGTTGCGCGGGTTGGCGAACGGCGCCTTGCCCTGCTCCACGAGCTGCTCGTTGAGCTTCCTGAAGTCGTCGACCGGGATGTAGACCTCGCCGCGCACCTCGACCAGGCTCGGGACGTCGTCACCCGTGAGCCGGTGCGGCACGCCCTTGATCGTGCGGACGTTGGCCGTCACGTCGTCACCCGTGCGCCCGTCGCCGCGGGTCGCGCCGCGCTCCAGCCTGCCGTCACGGTAGACCAGCGCGATGGCCAGCCCGTCGATCTTCAGCTCGCACAGGTACGGCCCGGGGTCGCCCTCGGCCAGCCGCTCGGCGCGCGCCTGCCAGGCGGCCATGTCGTCGGCGTCGAAGGCGTTGTCGAGGCTCTCCATCCGGTTGAGGTGCAGCACCTTGGCGAATTCGCCCGACACCGGCGCGCCCACCTTCTGGGTGGGCGAGTCGGGCGTGCGCAGCGTGGGATGCGCCTCCTCCAGCGCGAGCAGTTCCCTGAACCACTCGTCGAACTGGGAGTCGCTCACCGTGGGCTGGTCGAGCACGTAGTAGCGCATGCGGGCGTCCTCGACCAGCTCGCTCAGCTCGGCATGCCGCTTGAGCGCCGCCACCGGCACACCCTCAACCTCACTCACGGGGTCTCTCCTTCCGTCCGACGACCTGTGCAAACGCTACCGCCGAGGGCCCCGGCCGACACGCTTCAGCCCGCCCCCGGGTCGTCCCTGAGCACCTGCGCCGCCTTCCGGCAGGCCGCCAGCGCGGCCCGCGCGTACGAGGGAGAGGCCCCCGCGAGCCCGCACGCCGGCGACAGCACCACCTGGGAGGCCAGCCGGTCCGGTTCGAACCCCAGCCGCCGCCACAGCTCCACCGCCGGCCTGGCCACCGCGCCCGGCCCGGCCGGCCGCGTGCCCCTCCCCGGCACGACGCCCATGAACAGCACCGTCCCGGCCTCGAACAGCTCTCCCAGCGCGTCCTCGTCCCTGCGCCGCAGCAGCGCGGCGTCCACCGACACCCCCCGCACCCCGGCCCGGCGCAGCAGCCCGAACGGCACGCCGGGCGCGCAGCAGTGCACCACCGGGGCGTCGAACGAGCGCAACGACTCCTCCACCCGCCACTCCTCGACGGCCGCGAGCCGCCCGAACCCCGACGCGGTCGGCACGGTGCCCGCCAGCACGCCGGGCAGCCCCGGCTCATCGAGTTGCAGCACGATCTCGGTCACGCCGGGCAGCCGCCGCCGCACCTCGGCGCAGTGCTCGGCCACGCCCTGGGCCAGCGAGGCGGTCAGGTCGCGGACGGCCCCGGCGTCGGAGAGCATCTTGTCCCCGTGCTTGAGCTCGATCGCCCCGGCCAGCGTCCACGGCCCGCAGACCTGCAGTTTCAGTGGCCCCGCGTAGTCGTGGGCGATCTCCTCCAGCCCGTCGAGGTCGCGCCGCAGATGATCGACGGCCCGCTGGTGGTCGCGCCCCGGCCGGTCGGTCAGCCGCCAGCCGGAGGGCTGAACCTCGACGGACAGCTCGACCAGCAGCGCCGCCGTCCTGCCGACCATGTCGGCGCCCACGCCTCTGGCGGGCAGCTCCGGCAGGTACGGCAGCCCCGGCACCTCCCCGAACACGACCCTGATCGCCTCTAGATGATCCTCACCCGGATGCGAACCGACTCCGGTGGCTTCCCACGTTGACATGGGCACAAGCGTAGGCTCTGGCGAATGAAGCTCACGAAGTACGGCCACGCCTGTGTTCGCGTGGAGAAGAACGGCAAGGTCCTGGTGATCGACCCGGGCGCGTTCACGGCCGATCCGGTGCTCGACGACGCCGACGCGGTGCTCATCACCCACGAGCACTTCGACCACGTGGACGTGGCGAAGCTCAAGGCCGCCGCCCCCGGCCTGGAGATCTGGACCTGCGAGGCCGTCGCGGCCGGGTTGACCGAGGTGCCGGGCCGGGTCCAGGTGGTAGGCCACGGTGACGACTTCGAGACGGCCGGGTTCCGCGTGAAGGCGTTCGGCGAGTGGCACGCCGCGAACCACCCCGACGCTCCCATCGTGCAGAACGTCGGTTTCCTGGTCGACGACGAGCTGTTCTACCCGGGCGACGCGCTCACCGTCCCCGGCGCGGAGGTGGGCACGCTGCTGGTGCCGACCGGCGCGCCGTGGCTGAAGCTGTCGGAGACGGTGGAGTATCTGCGGACGGTCCGGCCGGCGCGGGCGTACTCCACCCACGACGGCCTCTACAGCGAGGCCGGCCTCGGGCTGGTGGACAACTGGCTGCGCATGGAGGCCGACAAGCAGGGCGCCGACATCCGCCGCCTCGCGGTCGGCGAGTCGGCCACGCTGAGCTGACCCGCCCGCGCCCGCCGGCGGCGAGGAGTCAGCGGGCCGAGACGATGGTCGCCGAGCCGATCACCGTCTCGCCGGAGTACAGCACCGCGGCCTGCCCCGCCGCGACGCCGGTGGCGGGCCGGTCGAGCTCGATCGTGAGCCCGCCGTCGTGCTCCTCGAAGCGGCACGCGTAGACCTCGCCGTGCGCCCTGAGCTGCACGGTCAGGTCGTGCTGGGCGGACGGCCCGTTCCACACCGGCGCCCCGCAGGTGACCGTGGTGACCTCCAGCGCCGCGCGCGGCCCGACCGTCACCGTGTTGGACACCGGCTCGATGGACAGCACGTAACGCGGCCTGCCGTCGGCCGCCGGACGGTCGATGCGCAGGCCCTTGCGCTGCCCCACCGTGAACCCGTGAGCCCCCTGGTGGCTGCCCACGACCTCGCCGCTCTGATCGACGATGGGGCCCTCGGCCGCGCCGAGCCGCCCGGCCAGGAAGCCCCGGGTGTCGCCGTCGGCGATGAAGCAGATGTCGTGGCTGTCGGGCTTGTCGGCCACGGTGAGACCGCGCCTGGCGGCCTCCTCGCGCACCTCGGCCTTGGTCGAGTCGCCCAGCGGGAAGATCGCGTGCCCGAGCTGCTCGCGGGTGAGCACGCCGAGCACGTACGACTGGTCCTTGCCCTGGTCGACGCTCCTGGACAGCACCCCGCCGGCCAGCTTGGCGTGATGGCCGGTGGCGACCGCGTCGAAGCCCAGCGCCAGCGCCCGGTCGAGCACCGCGGCGAACTTGATCTTCTCGTTGCAGCGCAGGCACGGGTTGGGGGTACGGCCCGCGGCGTACTCGGCCACGAAGTCCTCGACCACGTCGCGCTGGAAACGTTCGGCCATGTCCCAGATGTAGAAGGGGATGCCGATCACGTCGGCGGCGCGGCGCGCGTCCCGCGAGTCTTCGATCGTGCAGCAGCCCCTGGCTCCCGTGCGATGGGATTGGGGGTTGGCCGAGAGCGCGAGATGGACACCAGTGACGTCGTGACCGGCCTCGGCGATCCGAGCGGCGGCCACGGCGGAGTCGACGCCGCCCGACATGGCGGCAAGTACACGCAGTCCCATGACCGTTCCAGCGTACTGTCCGGCCGGGAGTGCGCGACCATGCCCTCGGTCTGGAAGTATTCGACCATGCGACTGTTCGGGCGCAAGGACGCAGACGAAGTGGCCGGTGGATCGGCCGAGGCCATCGCCGGTTTCTGGGCATGGTGGCAGGAAAACAGGCCGGGTCTCGACTCGCTGGTGGCCGCGGGCGCGGGCGAGGAGCTGGACGAACGGCTCCGCCCGGCGGTCGCCGCGATCCACCCCGGGCTGGTCTACGAGGTGGCCCCAGGCCGGCAGGCCGCGCACGCCCTCGTGGTGACCGCGGCGGGCGACGCCGAGCTGCGCTCGCCGGCCCACCGCTGGGCCGGGGCCGCGCCGCCGTCCGACCTGCTGTGGGAGTTCCACCCGTCGCGGCAGGCCAACCCGCTGGCGATGGACCTCACGCTCGACGTGGGCGGCTTCGAGTTCGCGCTCGACAAGCTGACCCTCGGCCTGCGCGTGCCGCCCAACCAGCCCCGGGTGGATGTCTCGGTCCACCATCCGATCTTCGCCGACCTCGACGAGGACACCCGGACGGAGGCCGCGCTGCTGGCCCTCGACTGGCTGCTCGGCGAGGACGACGTGGCCAGGTGGGTGGGCGAGATCACGGCGGTCACGTCCGACCCGATCGACTCCGTGGCCGCCGCGCACCTGCCGGCCGTGGTCGCCGACGTGGCCTCGGGGTACACCGAGGAGGAGTGGGTGCTCCTGGAGGGCCGTACCGGCACCGGCGCGCCGCTGGTCGCCACCGCCCGCCACCCGCTGCGCCCGGTCGACCATCCGCTCTTCGACCAGCACATCGCGATCACGCTCCCGTACGCCCACCGCGACGAGAACGGCCTGCCGGTCGGCGACTCCCTGGCCGCGCTGCGCGACTTCGAGGAGCGGCTGGCGGCCCGGCTGCTCAAGCTCCGCGACGACGCCGTCCTGGCCGCGCACCTGAGCGCCGAGGGCCACCGGATCATCCACGTGTACGCCGATCCGACGGGCGACGCCGCCATCCACGCCAAGGAGCTGATCGTGGGCTGGGAGGAGGGCGAGCCGCGGGTGGACGTGGGCGCCGACCCGGCCTGGACCGCGGTGGCCCCCTTCCTGACCTGACGCGGCCCGCGGGCGGCGCTCAGCCGAGCCCGGCGCGGCGGGCGCGTTCGACGGCGGCGGGCAGCACCTCGATCAGCCGGTCCACGTCGTCGGGCGTGGAGGTGTGGCCCAGCGTGAACCGCAGCGAGCCCCGGGCCGCCGCGGCGTCCGCGCCCATGGCCAGCAGCACGTGCGACGGCTGCGCCACCCCCGCCGAGCAGGCCGACCCGGTCGAGCACTCCACGCCCTTGGCGTCGAGCAGCATGAGCAGCGCGTCGCCCTCGCAGCCGGGGAAGGAGAAGTGGGCGTTGCCGGGCAGCCGGTCGTCGGGGTCTCCGTTGAGCACCACGTCGGGCACCGCCGCGCGGACCCGCCGGATGAGCTCGTCACGCAGCGACGCCAGCCGCGGGGCCAGTGTCTCGCGTTCGCGCACGGCGCTGCTGACGGCGGCGGCGAATCCCGCGATGGCGGGCGCGTCGAGCGTGCCGGAGCGCACGTCGCGCTCCTGCCCGCCGCCGTGCTGCACGGAGACCGGTGTCAGCCCTCTGGCCAGCAGCAGCGCCCCCACCCCCATCGGGCCGCCGATCTTGTGGCCGGTGAGGGTGAGCGCGTCGGCCCCCGAGCCGGAGAACGACACGGGCAACTGCCCGACCGCCTGGACCGCGTCGGTGTGGAACGGGATGCCGTGGTCGTGCGCGATGGCGGCCAGCACCCGGACCGGCTGGACGGTGCCGACCTCGTTGTTGGCCCACATGACGCTGATCATGGCCACGTCGTCGGGGTCGCGCTCGATGGCGGCGCGCAGCGTCTCGGGGTGCACCCGGCCGTGCTCGTCCACCGGCAGCAGGTCGACCTCGGCGCCCTGGCCGTCGGCCAGCCACTGGGCGGGGTCGAGCGCGGCGTGGTGCTCCACCGAGCTGATCAGGACGCGCCGCCGCAGCCGGCGGGCCCAGTAGAGCCCCTTGATCGCGAGGTTGTCGGCCTCGGTGCCGCCGGAGGTGAAGACCACCTCGCTGGGCCGGGCCCCGAGCGCGCCGGCGATCGTCTCGCGTGACTCCTCGACCACTCTGCGCACCTGCCGGCCGGCGGCGTGCAGCGAGGAAGCATTTCCGACGCGTTTGAGTTGTTCCGTCATCGCCTCGATCGCTTCGGGCAGCATGGGGGTGGTAGCCGCATGATCAAGGTAGGCCGACGGTCTCGTCACGTGCTCAGGGTATCTCGTTTGCAACTGTACCGTCCGGACGGTACAGTCATCCCATGCGAAGGGACGAGCTGTTGGACGCGGCAGAGGACCTCCTCTGCGACCAGGGCTCGACCGCGCTCACCCTGGCCGCCGTGGCGGACCGGGCGGGCGTGAGCAAGGGCGGCCTGCTCTATCACTACGGCTCCAAAGAAGCCCTGATCAAGGGCATGGTGGAGCGGTTGATCGAAGACTTCGACGGGCTGCTGGCCGCCCAGCCCGGTGACACCTATACCGAGCGCTACCTGAGCGCCACCCTGGCCGCCGTGCGATCGGGCCGCCTGCGACGATGGGCGGTCGTCACGGGGGCGTCCGGCAACCTCTTCCTGCTCGCGCCGCTGCGCGAGGCCATGGCGCGCTGGCATCGCGAGGAACTGGCCAACGAGCCCGACCCGGTGGCCGCGCAGATCGTCCGGCTCGCGTGCGAGGGGCTCTGGGACGTGGCCAGCCACGACCCGGAGCTGAACTCGGAGGACGACCTCCAGGCCCTCGACCGACGCCTCAGAGCGCTGATCAAACCCGAATCCGCGTAACCCCCTCCCTCCGGGGAAGCCGGGCCCGGCCCTGCTTCCCCGCCTGTCCGCGCGTCCCCGTCACCACGTGGCGCCGACGCGCGCTCCGGCGCGCCCCCCTGCGGACGCGCCCCCTTCTTCGACCCATCCCGGGCTCGGGCCCGCAAGGCACCCCCGCCTGCCCGATTTCCCGCAAAGAACTACTTCAGTGAGGTGTGGACTCATGACCCGCGAGCTGAGGAGCGCCCGTTACGGGGCGGTCCTCACCTTCGTCCTTGCCGGCCTGATGGTGGGCACGATGACCGTGCGCATCCCCGCCCTGACCGACAAACTCGGCCTGACCGAGGCCATGGTCGGGACGATCCTGCTGGTGTGGGGTCTGGGAGCGCTGGTGACGATGCAGTCCATGCGGCGCGTCATGGCGCGCGTGGGCAGCCGGACACTGCTGCGGGCAGGCGGTCCCCTGACGGCGCTCGGCCTGCTCGGCCTGGCGCTGGCCCCCGACCTGCCCCTGCTCATGGTGGCCGTGGCGATCTTCGGCATGGCCTTCGGCACCGTGGACGTCGCCATGAACGCCCAGGGCTCCGCCGTCGAGCAGGCGTACGGGCGGCCGCTGATGAACGGCATGCACGCCGGCTGGTGCGTGGGCGCGATCTCGGCGGGCGCGCTGGGCAGCCTGGCGATCGCCGCCGGCCTGTCGTTCACCGCGAACGTGGCGCTGGTCGCGCTCGTCTCGCTGCCGGTCATGCTGCTGGTCGGCCGCACGTACCTGCCGGAGCCCCCGGCGGCGGCGAGCGCGGGGACCGGACGCAGGCGGCTGCCGCCGGTCGTCTACCTGCTCGGCACGATCATGTTCTTCGCCTTCATGGTGGAGGGCACGGTGGCCGACTGGAACGGCCTGTACGTGCGCGACGAACTGGGCGCGCCCGAGGCCGTGGCGGCGCTCGGCTACCCGGTCTTCGAGCTGGGCATGCTGATCGCCCGGCTCACCGGTGACCGGCTGCGGGTCAGGTTCGGGGTACGCGGGATGCTGGCGGTGTCCGGGGTGGCCACGGCCGGGTTCTTCGCGGTGGTGCTGATGGCGCCGGTGGCGTCGGTGGCGGTCGCCGCGATGTTCTTCGTGGGCCTCGGGGTGGCGACGATCTCGCCGCTGACGCTGTCGCTGGCGGGCACCGCCACCGGCACGCCCGGACCCGCGATCGCCCAGGCGGGCGCCATGGGCTACGCGGGGCTGCTGCTCGGGCCGGTGGCCATCGGCTTCCTGTCGGACGCGACCTCGCTGCGCACGGCACTCGGCATCGGCGTCGTGCTCGGCGTCCTGATCGCCCTGTCCTCCCGCCTGCTCCCCCGTACAGAGCCCTCCCCCGACCACCCGTCCCCACTGCCCGCCAGGGAACACGTCGAGGCCGCCGCCTGACACCATCAGCCGATGAACACCGAACGGAACGTCCCCTTCGACGTCGACGCCTACACGGCGCGGGCGAGGTCCCGCCCCTGCTTCATCTGCGCCGTGGCCGCCGGGCACCCCGACTACGCCCTTGAGCAGATCGTCTACGAGGACGATCGGCACCTGGCCTTCCTGGCGCGCTACCCCACCCTGCCCGGCTACCTGCTGGTCAGCCCGAAGCGGCATGTCGAGCACGTGGTGCGCGACCTCGACGAGGACGCCTACCACGCGCTGATGGGCGTGGTCAGGAAGGTGGCGCTGGCCGTGGAGTCGGTGGTGCCGTCGGAGCGCACGTACGTGCTCTCGCTCGGCAGTCAGCAGGGTAACGCGCATCTGCACTGGCACGTGGCCCCGCTGCCGCCGGGCACCCCTTACGAACGGCAGCAGTTCCACGCGCTCATGTCCGAGAACGGGCTGATCTCCTGGAGCCAGGAGCAGGCCGAGGAGCTCGCCGCCCGGTTGCGGGTGGTGCTCGGGTGAGCGGGGTGGTGGGCGGCAGGCTCAGCGGGTGAAGTCGCCGTAGGTCGCGTCGCCCACCGGCTGGTAGACGTTGACGACGCAGCCGCTGCCGGTCGTCCTGGATTCGAGCAGGCGCAGCGAAGTGGCCTTGCGGCCCGGCTCGAACAGCCGCCTGCCGCTGCCCAGGACGACCGGGTAGTTCCACAGCCGCAACTCGTCGATCAGCCCGGCGTCCAGCAGCGACTGGGCGAGCGCGCCGCTGCCGTGGATCTGCAGTTCCCTGCCCGGCTTGGCCTTCAGCTCGGCGACCTCCTTGAGGACGTCGGAGCCGATCAGCGTGGCGTTGTGCCAGCCGACCGCGTCCAGGGTCGTCGAGACGACGTACTTGGGCAGGGCGTTCAGACGGGCCGCGACCGCGTTGCCCGGGTCGGTCACGGTCGGCCAGTGCGCCGCGAAGATCTCATACGTCCTGCGGCCAAGGAGGAACGCGTCGGCCTCGGCGAACCACTCCGTGGTGAAGGTCTCCAGTTCCTCGTCCGCGAAGGGATGCTGCCAGCCGCCATGCGTGAAGCCGCCGCGGAGGTCCTCGCCGGGCATTCCCGGCGCCTGCATGACTCCGTCGAGCGACAGGTACGTCGCCAAGGTGATCTTCATGAACGTGCTCCCATCGGTTGCCGCGACTGTACCGATGGAGACCGTTCCCGCGCCCGGAACTCACCGCCCTCCCGCCCGGACGACCGCCGTCAGGCGACGGTGAACCCGCCGTCCACCGGCAGGATCGAGCCGGTGACGTAGGGCGCGCCGATCACGTACCGGACGGCGGCGGCCACGTCCTCCGGACGGCCCACGCGGCCCGCGGGGATCGTCTCGGCGACGGCCCCGAACTGGGCCCGCCGCTCCTCCTCCGGCAGGAACGACCACCAGGCCGTGTCCACGACCCCCGGCGAGACGGCGTTGACCCGCACGGGGGCGAGTTCGGCCGCCAGCGGGGACACGATCCGCTCGATCGCCCCGTTCACGGCGGCCAGGGTGGCGGTCCCCGGCAGCCCGGCGCGGGCGCTGCCCGCCGACACCATGGTGATGGAACCGGTCACCCGGGCCCGCTGGACGGCGTACAGGTACGCGAACAGCTTGCCCTCGAACGCCGCCCGCAGGGCGTCCGGTGTGACGCCCGGCAGCGGCCCCATGCCGACGGCCCCGGGGCTGAAGGCGAGCACCAGGTGGCCGAACTCCCCGACCCGCTCGAAGAAGGCGGCCACCTCCTCCTGGGAGGTGCCGTCCACCTGGTCGGCCGCCGTCACGCCGCCCTTGGCGGCGGCCAGCCGCTCCGGGTCACGGCCGGTGACGATCACCTCGGCGCCGTCCTCCGTCAGCAGCCGGGCCGTGGCCAGCCCGATGCCGGCCGTACCGCCCATGATCACTACACGCATGCTCAAGCCTCTTTTCTAGACGTGTCGTCTCGTTTTTATACGAGACCACAAGTCTTGTAAAGTGGCCGGCATGACAGGCGAGCGACGGCTGGGACGACCACGCAGCGAGGCCACCCGCACCGCGATCCTCACCGCGGCGCTGGAGGAGCTGGACGAAGGCGGCTACGCCGCGCTCACCATCGACGGCATCGCGCGCCGCGCGGGCTGCGGCAAGCAGACGATCTACCGGTGGTGGCCGTCCAAGGCCGACGTCGTCCTGGAGGCGCTGCTGGAGCGCGCGGAGACCACGATCGAGATCCCCGACGAAGGCTCGCTCCCCGCCGACCTGGCGGCCTTCCTCCAGGCCACCTTCCGCCAGTGGGGGCAGCGCCCCACCCTGGTCGGCCTGATGGCCCAGGCGCTGCTCGACCCCGTCTTCGCGACCGCGTTCAAGGAGAAATTCCTGTTCCGGCGGCGCGCCGCGCTGCGGGTCGTCATGACCAGGGCGGCCGAGCGCGGCGAGATCGCCCCCGGCACCGACGTCGAGCTGCTCCTCGACGTCGTCTACGGCGTGCTGTGGTACCGCCTGCTGCTCGACCACGCGCCGCTCGACGAGCGCGCCGGGGAGCAGCTCGCCGCGCTCGTCGTACGGGCGACGCGCTGACCCTCCGGCCCTACTTGTGCTGCGCGATCTGGATGAGGTTGCCGCAGGTGTCGTCGAGGACGGCGGTGGTCACCGGGCCCATCTCCACCGGCTCCTGGGTGAAGCGCACCCCGAGCCCGCGCAGCCGGTCGAACTCGGCGCGCACGTCGTCCACGGCGAAGGAGGCGGCCGGGATGCCGTCGGCGGCCAGCGCCGTCCGGTAGGGCCCCACCGCCGGATGGCCGGAGGGCTCCAGCAGCAGCTCGGTGCCGTCGGGGTCCTCCGGCGAGACCACGGTGAGCCACCGGTCCTCGCCCAGCGGGACGTCGGTCTTCTTCACGAAGCCGAGCACGTCGGTGTAGAAGCTCAGCGCCTTGCCCTGGTCGTCGACGAAGACGCTGGAAAGGTGGATCCTCATGAGGTTCCCTCCGATTTTTCGGGTTTGAGCCACCGCGTCACGATGTGCTCAAGAGGTTCGGTGTTCAGGTCGTGGAACTTGTAACGGCCCTGACGCCGCGAGCGGACCAGATCCGCGGCCTCCAGCACGGCCAGGTGCTGGCTGACCGCCTGGCGGGAGAGCGCCAGGCCGTGCTTGGACATCAGCCGCGCGCAGATCTCGAAGAGGGTCTGGCCGTCCCGTTCCACCAGCTCGTCGAGGATGCGCCGGCGGGTGGGATCGGACAGTGCCTTGAAGATGTCTTCCGCCACCACGCCAGCATAGGCAAGTAGTGACTTGCCTATCAAGAGGCAAGTGACGACTTGCCCGACATGGGAACGTTCCAATCGGCCGGCGACATGACGGTGGGGCCCGGAGCCGTGCCCCGAACCCCACCGGCAGCCGAACAGAAAGGCCCTACTTGCGCTTGTCGATCTCCTCGGTGAGCTGCGGCACCACCTGGTGGAGGTCGCCCACCACGCCGTAGTCGGCCAGCTCGAAGATCGGCGCCTCGGGGTCCTTGTTGATGGCCACGATCGTCTTCGCCGTCTGCATGCCGGCCCGGTGCTGGATTGCGCCGGAGATGCCGGCCGCGATGTAGAGCTGCGGCGAGACCGTCTTGCCCGTCTGGCCCACCTGGAACTGGTGCGGGTACCAGCCGGCGTCCGTGGCGGCGCGCGAGGCGCCCACGGCCGCGCCGAGGGCGTCGGCGAGGCCCTCGATGACCGAGAAGTTCTCGGCCGAGCCGACGCCACGCCCGCCGGAGACCACGATGGCGGCCTCCGTCAGCTCGGGACGGGCCCCCTTCTCCTGCTTGACCCGCTCCACGACCCTGGCGGCCTTGGCCACGTCGGAGAGCTCGACCGCGACCTCCTCCTCCGCGCCGGCGCCCGCGGCGGGCACGGGGGCGGTGGAGTTGGGACGTACGGCGATGATGGGCGTGCCCTTGCGCACCCGGGAGTGCACGTTGACGCCACCGCCGAAGATCGACTGGTCGGCGACGAAGCCCTCGCTCAGGCCGACGGCGTCGGTGATGACGCCGGAGTCGGTCTTGACGGCGAGGCGGCCCGCGACCTCCTTGCCCTCGGCCGTCGCGGCCACCAGCACCGCGGCGGCCGACTTGCCGGCCACGAGCTGGGCGAGCAGCTCGGCCTTGGGCGCGACCACGTGGTCGACGATGTCGGCGGAGCCGGCCACGTAGATCTTCTCGGCGCCGTACTCGGCGAGCCTGGCCTTGGCCTCGGCCGTGATGCCGGGGCCGGCCCAGACGGCGGCGGGCGTGCCGAGCGAGCGGGCCAGGGTCAGCAGTTCGAGCGTGACCTTCTTGACCTCGCCTTCGGCATGCTCCACGAGAACGAGAATGTCCGACATTTCAGTAAACCCCCGTTCTCAGATGAACTTCTTGGACGCCAGGAAGTCGGCCGCCTTCTCGCCGCCGTCGCCCTCGTCCTTGACGATCGTGCCGGCCGTGCGCGGCGGGGCCGCGGCGAAGTCGACGACCTCGGACCAGGCGGCGCCCAGGCCCACCTGCTCGGCGTCGATGGCGGCGTCGGCGATGGCGAGCGTCTCGACCGGCTTCTTCTTGGCCGCCATGATGCCCTTGAACGAGGGGTAGCGCGGCTCGTTGATCTTCTCCACCACGGAGACGACGGCCGGCAGCGTGGCCTGGACCCGGTCGTAGCCGTAGTCGGCCAGGCGCTGGACCGTGATGGCGCCGCCCTCGACCTCGACCTTGTTGGCCAGCGTGAGCTGCGGCGTGCCGAGCCGCTCGGCCAGCATCGCGGCCAGCATGCCGGTGCGGGCGTCGGTCGACTCGGAGCCCAGGATGACCAGGTCGAACCCGATCTTCTTGAGCACCTGGGCCATCGCGTACGAGGTGGACAGCGCGTCGGAGCCGTGCAGCGCGTCGTCACTGAGGTGGACGGCCTTGTCGGCGCCCATCGCCAGCGCCTTGCGGATGGTCTCGGTCGCCCTGCCCGGACCCATGGTGAGGACGGTCACCTCACCGCCGTGGGCCTCCTTGAGCTTCAGGGCCTCTTCGACCGCGTACTCGTCAAGCTCGTTGACCACGCCGTCGGCGGCGTCGCGGTCGAGCGTGTTGTCATCGGACCGCAGCTTGCGCTCGGTCGCCGTGTCGGGGACCTGCTTCACGCAGACGACGATGTTCATGGCCGGTGGCCGACCTCCCGTAGTTCGCGTGCGCCCCCGCCTCGCTGCGGTGGGCGCCGAAGTGCATCTGTCCAGACTGCCAGGTGCCCCGGGGGCATCCGACAGAGGGTCTGCCGTGGTTTTCGCGGTTATGTTACCCATCGGTAGCTTACGTGCAAACCCGCCCGCTGACGCGATCGACCCGGCACCACTACCGATGCCCACAATACCGAACTTTATTCGGTCGTCCGCTACGCGGACATCAGGAACACGACCCCGACCACCAGCGCCGTACCCGCGAACAGCGCCAGCGTGGCCGTGCTGAACAGCGACGCGAGCCCGAAACAGAGCCCGACCGCCCCCGCCACGCTCGCCACGTCCGCGATCATGCGCACGCGCCGGAAGCGCCCGCGGGAGAACAGCGCCACCCCGGCGTCGGCGACGACCCCCAGCGCGTACGCCGCCAGCAGGAACAGCGACACCTCCGGCCACGGCTCCCGGGCCGCCGCCGCCAGCAGCGACACGAACAGCCCCGAGCCGATCAGCCAGCGCCGGCGCACCTTCTCCCGGTGCCTGGCCCTGGACTCCTCCACCGAACCGCGATAACGGTCCTTGCCCGGCCGCCACTCCCTGGTGCTCTCGTCGTCGGCGACCGACCGCGAACGCGCGAGCGGCCGGACCGGCGGCGGGTACGCGGCGGGCGCGACGTCCAGCGTGGCGCAGAGCCGCTCAGCCGTGGGCCGGGCCGCGGGGTCGGTGGACAGGCACTCGCGTAACAGCGTGCCGAGCCACTCGGGGACGCCTTCCAGGTCGGGCTGGTGGTGCACGACCCGGTAGGCGACCGCGGAGGCCGGGCCCTGCCCGTACGGCTGCCGCCCGGTGGCCGCGTACGCCAGCGTCGCCCCGAAGGAGAACACGTCGGCCTCCATGCCCGCGGCCCGCCCTTCGAGCACCTCGGGGGCCAGGTAGCCGGGCGTGCCCACCACCGCGCCCGAGGCCGTGACGGACAGCGAGTCGAGCGCGCTGGCGATGCCGAAGTCGATCACGACCGGCTCGCCCTCGGTCATCATCACGTTGGCCGGCTTGAGATCGCGGTGCACCACCCCGGCCGCGTGCATGGCCCGCAGCGCGTCGGCCAGCCCCGAGGCCAGCCGCCGCAGGCCGGTCACCGGCACGGGCACGGAGCTGAGCGGACGGCCCTGCACGTACCGGGTGACCAGGTACGGCCTGCCGCCCTCCAGCGAGGCGTCGAGCACCTCCGCGACGTGCGGCCCGCCGACCATGCGCATGGTCTCCACCTCGCGCGCCAGCCGGGCCAGCGCCCCGCCGTCGGCGGCCACGTGCGGATGCAGGACCTTGACCGCGACCGTGCGCCCCTCGGCGTCGAGCGCCAGGTGCACCTCGCCGAATCCGCCGGCCCCGAGCCGGGAGAGAAGCTCGTACGGGCCGAGGTGCTCGCTCATACTTCGATTTCTCCCCCGGGGAGGCGGCAGGGACACTCAGGACCAGGGATTGAGCCGATCCAGCCAGCCCAGCCCCAGACCGTCGAGCAGGCTGCCGATCAACCCGGTGATCAGGCCGATCGTGCTCTGCTTCGCGTCGCTGGCCAGATCGTTGATCACCGACTCGGGCGCCCGCCACGGGGCCCACGTCGGGTCCTGTCCCAGCGCGAACATCACCGAGAACAGCGCCGCGGTGCCGACCAGCACGACCGCGACCAGCGCGGCGCCGGGGCTGCGCAGCACGCCGGTGAGCGTGCGGGTGACGGTCTTGCGGGGCGCGCCGCCGCCCGGCAGCACGAACAGCCCGGCCGCGAAGGCGCCCGCCGCGTACGCCGCCGCCTCGTTGACGCCCATCTGCCCGGCCCAGTAGAGCACGCCCCAGACGCAGATGCCGAACAGCAGTGCCAGCGGCACGTGCACCGCCGTCACGAGCGCGGACTTGACCAGCGCCCACGGCGTGCCGAGCAGGGCCAGCAGCGGGTCGGCCGCGCTGCTGCCGCGCATCTGGCGGCGCTTGACCAGGTCGCCGAACAGGTACTCGCCGATGCGCAGCACGAGCGCGAGCGCAACGGCCACCGCGCCGGCCATGACCGGCATCATCACGGTCAGCGCCACCAGCGTGACGAGCAGCAGCAACCCGACCACCTGGCTGCCGAACAGGTACCGCTTGCGCTCCGACGGCGGGGTGTACGGCGGCGGCGTGTACGGCCGCGCCGGCGCCGGCGAGGTGGGCGCGGGCACCACCCGCCGGTCGGGCGGCGGAGGACCGGCCACGCGCTGGTCGGAGTGCGGCACCGGCCGGTCGTGCATGGGCGCGGGCACGTAGGGCGGCGGGCGCTCCTCGCGCCGCGTCGGGTTGCGCGGCTGCGGGGGCGCGGGCGGCGGCGCGGCCTGGCCGTACTCGACCGGCGGCAGCAGGTCGGAGAACGTCTCCATGGTCCGGGTGCGGTCGCCCAGCCGCTTGGTGCCGGTGGGCCCCTCGTTGAACGTGGTCACCGACGGGTCGAGCGCCCTGGCCAGCCGCAGCAGCTCCTGGGCGCCGGGCCGGACCGACGGCTCGACCTGCAGGGCCCGGTTGAGCCAGCCGCGCAGCCAGACGGGCGCCTTGTCGAGCTGGGCCCGTCCTTCCATGATGTTGAAGCAGACCGACTCGAACGTGCCCGTGCCGAACGGCGGCGTGCCGGTCGCGGCGAAGAACACCGTCGAGGCCAGCGCGTGCACGTCGGCCGCCTGGATGGCCACCAGCGCCTGGCACAGCCCCTGGGCCAGCCCGATGACCTCGCGGGCCGCCAGCGGCCCCTCGGCCAGCACGGTGTCCTCCAGGGTGCGGCCGGGCGCGAAGCGGGTCACCACGTACGGCTGGCCGCCGACCAGCTCGGCGTCGAGCACCTCCGCCACGAACGGGCTGCGTACCCGCCGCATCGTCTCGACCTCTCGGGTGAGCCGGTCGCGCGCCTTGAGGTCGGCGGCGACATGCGGATGCAGCACCTTGATGGCGACTTCCTGCCCCTCGCCGTCGAGGCCGAGGTGGACGACCCCCATGCCGCCCTCGCCGATCTTCCTGACCAGGCGGTACGGACCCAGGCGTTCTGGTGCTTGGATGCTCATCGCCACCTTCCCCGCGTCATCCCCCGGAATTCCCCCCTAGCTGGTCGAGCTGCTGTGTCACTGGTACGACGTTCAGCGGAGTCCATACGGCCCCCTTTGGTTCGTCCCCGAACGTGCTGAAGGCGAGGATCAGCGAGAGCGCGGCGCCCACCGCGAGCGCTCCCGCCATCACCATCGCCGCTGTTCTCGAGGGTACGAGCGATGAGAGCGTTCTGCGCATCTGTTTGCCAGGTCCTTCGACTCCGGGACCTGCGCATACCGTCCACAGCGCGATCGCCGCGCCCCAGGCCAGGGCGTTGGCGGAGGTCATCTTGGCCACCACGGTGAGCAGCAGAGTCACCGGGAGGCCGAGGATGAGCGCGTAGAGCACCAGGGCCAGCGTGATGCCCGCCGACTTGGCCAGCGCCGCCGGGTAGGCGAACACCCTGAGCACGTCGAGCGCCGCCGCCCCCGCCGGCCTGCGGCCCGCGAGCTGGGGCTGGGCCAGGTCGGCCGCGCGCAGCAGGATCGCGATCGGGATGGCCACGGCCGAGACGAACACGGGCGCGAGCACGGCCGCCACGATCATCATGACCAGCAGCATGCCGCCCGCCAGGCCGTACGCCTTGGAACGCTGCAGCACGTTGCCCGGCTGCACGCCCGGGACGTACGGCTCCCGCTTGGTCCGGATCGGGTCGGGCTGCGGCGGCGGGAACTGCTGCTGCGCCGGGATGTACGGCGGCGGCTGCGCCGGGACCGGGCCGGGCCGGCCGTAGTCGGGCACGTCGGGGCCGGCGAGCGGCCTGCCGGGGCCGGAGCCGGGCTGGGCGCTCAGCCTGCGGTAGTCGGGAGAGTCGGGGCGCACCCGCCTGGTGGGCCCGTCGATCTCGCCCTGCGGCGCGGGGGCGTTGTGGCCGGCCGGCGGGGCCTGCGGCGGGTAGGCGCTGGCCGCCTCGCGCTGGATCTGCCGCAGTTCCTCCGGCGAGACCCGGCGGGTCGGCCACGGGTCGGGCTGGTTGGGCAGCAGCGAGACGTACTGCTGCTCCTGCGGCGGCGGGGCGGGCCGCTCCTGGTCGTCGAGCAGCCGCCGGGTCGGCACCGGCGGCGTGGAGACGTCGTACGACGGCCGCTCCGTCACCCGGGGCGGGACCGGCTCGGGACGCGGCACGGTGGGGATCTCGTCGGGCGTCGAGGAGGCCGGACGGGCCTGCCGGGGCAACATCCGGGCGGTCTGCTCGGCCAGGTCGGCCGCCGTGGGCCGCTTGCCGGGATTGCGCTGGAAGGCCGCCTTGAGCAGCGGCCGCAGCTCGGCCGGGGCGGCGCTGATGTCGGCCTTGCCCGCGGTGATGTTGTAGAAGATCATCTCCAGCGTGCCCTTGCCGAAGGGCGGCTGGCCCGTCCCCGCGAACAGCAGGGTGCCGGCCCACGCGTGGATGTCGACCTCGGGGCCGGCCTCCTGGCCCTCGATGATCTCGGGGGCGAGGTAGCCGGGCGTGCCGATGAACATGCCGGTCTGCGTCAGCCGGGTGGCGTCGACCGCCTGGGCGATGCCGAAGTCGATCAGGACCGGCTCGCCGTCGAGGATCAGCACGTTGCCGGGCTTGAGGTCGCGGTGGATCACGCCCACGGAGTGCACGACGGCCAGCGCCGAGGCCACCCCGTGGGCGATCCTGAGCAGCGCGGGCAGGCCGAGCGGCCCGTCGTTCTTGACGATCTCGTCGAGCGGCGGACCCGGGACGTAACGCGTGACGATGTACGGACGATGACCGGTGACATCGGCGTCGATCACCTCGGCGATGTACTGGCTGCGCACCCGGCGCATGGTCTCGACCTCGCGTGAAAGCCGCCGCCTGGCGACCTCGTCACCGGCGACCTCTCCGCGCAGGACTTTGACCGCCACCTGCCGCCCCTGAGGGTCGACAGCGAGGTGGACAACGCCCATCCCGCCTTCACCGAGCCGCCTGAGCAGCCGGTAAGGGCCTAGTCGGTCATCGTTCATGGCATGAAGCACCATACCGGCTTAATCCCCGCCCACGAGATGAACCATGAGGCCACATTCCCACTCGTACAACGTCCAGAACGGCCTCACCGGTTTCCCATCCAACGGTCTCGAATCGGCCTCAGTTTTCCTTCATCCGGTCAGCGAGAGCACCTCGGCGCCCTTCAGCCCGGCCAGCGTGGCTCCGGAGACGGCGAGCTTCGACCTGCGCACACCGCTGCCGATCACCACCCGCGCGTGCTCCGCGACGTGCGCGTCCACCAGGATCGGCCACTCCCCGGGCAGGCCGAGGGGGGTGATGCCGCCGTACTCCATTCCGGTCAGCTCGACCGCGTCCGCCATGGGGGCGAAGCTGGCCTTGCGGGCGTCGAGGTGCTTGCGCACCACGCCGTTCACGTCGACCCGCATCGTCGCGAGCACCATGCACGCGGCGTAACGCGTCTCGCCGCCCCGCTTGGCCGCCACGACGACGCAGTTGGCCGACTCGTCGAGAGTCACGCCGTACTGCTCGCAGAACGCCGCGGTGTCGGCCAGACCGGGGTCGATCTCGGCCACCTCGACGCCCTCCAAGTTCGCCACGGCGCCTGCCACCGGATCGGCCAGCAGGTCGATCCGGTCGGTCGCGGGCACCCAGTGCAAGGTCATTCCATCTCCTCGATCGCCTCTCCCAGGAGCCTACTTGCGCTCCCGGGAACGGCGGGCGGCGTCACGGGGACTGCAACACTCGCTGGTGCAGTTTGGTGACGGCGTCGCGGGCGGACTCCATGGCGCCCGCCTGCCATGCGATCAGATGGGTCAGCCAGTCACCCGCGAAGTAGACCCTTCCTGCGGGGCGTTGCAGAAGAGTGAAGGACGAATCAAAGGACGGCCAGCGCATCCAGGCACCCTGGATGTGCTCCTGGCGTTCCCAGGCGATGGACGCGCTGGACAGGACGTTCTGGCGGTACTTCTCGCCGTGGATCTTCTTGCCCTGCGTGAGCGCCCGCCGCCTCCTGTCCTCCGGGGTGAGGGCGGCGTACAGCTCGGCGGCGGCGTCGGTGTTGTAGTAGCCGACGAGCAGGCCGCGCTCGGCGTGGTAGTCGTGCGACGGGTACCAGATGTGGGTGAGGTCGAGGTCGGTCTCGGTGACGCCGCCGTAGACGCGGTCCTCCAGTTCCCACCAGCGCCGGCCGTACTCCAGGCCGATCTTGCCGGCGGAGACGGGGACGGGGGTCCTGAGGGCGGCGGTGACCTGGGCTCCGAGGTTGTGCGGGATCCGGGCCAGCAGGTGCGGCGGGAGGGTGGCGACGCAGTAGTCGGCCTTGACCGTGCCGCCGGCGTAGGAGACCTCGACGCCGTCGTCCCGGCTGGTGATCCCGGTGACCTTGGCGCCCGTCCTGATCCGGTCCGGGCCGACGGCCTGCCGGAGCTTGGCGACGATGGCGTCCATGCCGCCGACCGGCTGGAACATGGGGGTGGCCTGCTCGTGGCCGAAGTCGTTGGTGATGGCGCGGCCGGTGCCGGCGGCGAGGACCTGGTGGAGGGTGCCGGGGGCGGCGAGGGGCGTGCCCGCGCCGACGGCGGGGTAGGTGGTGAAGCCGCGCCGGGCGGAGCCCTCGTAGTCGAGCTTCGGGCCGAGGTCGCCGAAGCGCCGCAGGAACTCCAGCAGGCGTTCGCCGTCGTCCTTGGTGAGGACCCGGTCCAGGGCTCCGAGGTCGGTGGCCTTGGCCAGGAGTTCGGCGACGTAGCCGTACATGTCGGCGCGGGCGGTGCGGGCCCTGACCGTGTGGCCGTTGGTGTGGACGTAGGCGGAGGCGTTGTTGTTGACGAACGTCTCGATGGGGACGCCCAGCTCGCGGCAGTAGTCGAGGGCCACCATCCACTGGGCGATGCGGCCGGGGCCGGCGTTGAAGTAGACGCCGGGGCCGAACGTGACGTCCTGGGCGGGGCCGTTCAGCTCGGTCAGGCGGTCGCCGCCGCGCAGCGTGAGGTTCCGTCCGCCGGCCTGCCGCCGGGCTTCGAGCAGCGTGCAGTCGTAGCCGGCCTTGCCCAGCTCGTACGCGGCGGTCAGCCCCGCCACTCCCGCGCCGAGGATCACGACCTTGGCCGAGGCCCGGCCGCTCAGCGTGAAGTCGCCCTGGCGCGGGGCGGTGAACGCCTTGTCCTGCTCCGTGGGCGCCAGGCCGAGCGCGCCCATGGCGGCGTACATGGCGCCGGCCCCGCCGGCCGCCCCGATCCCGACGAGCAGCCCCCGCCGGGTCAGCCTGCCCGCCCTGCTCCCCTTCGCCGGTCCTTCGGGCTCCGCGCTTGGAGGGTCGGTGCTTTCGGGTTCCGTGCTGTCAGGTTCCGTGCTGTCGGGCTTCGTGCTGTCAGCCATAGGGGCCGCTGCCGCAGGCGACCTGGCCGGCGATGCTCGCGAAGAGGCCGAACAGGGCCATGATCTGGTTGAAGTCGCCGGTGGTGAACTCCGTGTGGCGCGGGCCGGCCGACTTCGCCCCGGGGATCAGCGACACGGCGGCGGCGATGGCGGTCGAGTTCCACTCCACCCCGAGCGTGTACGGCGCCTGCACCACGTACGGCGTGAAGTCCGTCAACCGCCCCAGCGCCCGCGTCATGGCCTCACGGATCCGGGCCTGGGCGACGACCGGCGGCAGCAACTCGGCCGAGAACTTGTCGATCCCCTTCTTGACCGCGACGGTCTCGACGTCGCCGAGCAACTCGCGGGCCTCGTCGCCGACGGCCTCGTCACCGGTCACCAGCACCACCGGCACCCCGTGGAACCCGGCGCAGGCCGCGACCAGCCGGGTCTCGCCGCACAACTCGCCGTTGAGGTAGACGTTCTGGATCTCCTTGCCCATCCACGTGTGGTTGAGCACGCCGTGCGGGACCCCGGCGCGGGCGTGGTAGCCGACGAAGCCGGCGGCCTGGAACGACCCGTCGAGGCCGTGCGCCATGCGCTGCGCCTTGCCGGGCCCCCTGATCAGGCTCGTCCTGGGGTCGAGCAGGTCGATGCGCAGATTCTTGGTGGAGCCGTGGGCGTCGTTGACCAGCACGCCGCTCGCCCCGGCCGCGAACGCGCCCTCGACGGCCGCGTTCGCGTCGCCGGTCATGAGCTCACAGCCGCGCTCGTAGCCGCGCTTGCCGGCGTGCATCTCCTCGGGGTCGGTCAACCCCGTCACGCCCTCCATGTCGACCGACAGATAGACCTTCACGCGTTCCCCCATGACTCGACCTTGGCTACCTCGGACTCTGTCATCAGCCCGACGTTCGCCTCGACGAACGCCGCCGCCTCCGCGCGCCACGGCTGCGGGATCTCGTCGAGGGCCGGCGGGTAGCAGCGCTCCAGCCAGCTCGTGGCCGCCTCCGAGACGTCGAAGTGGTCGAGCACCGGGGCGAACAGCGTGTCCTCGATGCCGGGGACGCGCGCCAGCCCGTACTGGATCATCTCCTGGCCCCCGTACGGCGGCTTCTGGAGGTACTTGCGGGCCTGGGGGCGGTCGGCGGTGATCGGCGTGTCCAGCGGGCGGCGCTCCACGGCCGCCTGGATGAGCTCCTTGTACAGGCACTTGGCGCAGGTGCGGCACGGGCCGTCGGTGCCGCGCAGGCACCAGCGCACCTGGTCCCTGAGCGGGGAGCCCAGGGCCACGCGCATGGTCACGGCCTCGCTCACGCCGCCCACGGGGAGCACGATGTGCACGCCCGCCGCCGCGAACAGTCGGCCCCACCTGCCGTGGGGGGACCACATGGGGTTGTCGGGGGTGAAGCGCCACAGGTACCGGCCGCCGCCGAGCCAGCGCGAGCCCATCTCGTAGCCGAAGCCCAGGCCGCCGAGGTCGAGCCGGTCGGCCAGGAGCAACGCCCCGGCGGCCACCGCGTGGTGCTCGGGGTAACCGGGGCGGGGCTCGGCGAGGGTGTACTCCAGGTCGGAGGTGACGACGCTCAGCTCGCGTCCGGTCTGGGCGGCCAGCTTGGCCAGCACGTCCGAGCGGTAGTGGGGCCAGCGGTTCGGGACGCGCGGGTGGGCGACCCGGCGGAAGTGCACGAACGGGGCGTCGGGGAAGATCGTGGCCGCCGCCACGGAGTCCGCGCCACCACTGTAGGAGATCGCCAGCCTGGACCCCGGCGTGCGGGGCTCGGCGCCCACCGGCCCGGCCTCGACGCCCCAGCCGTCGTGCAGCGCCCGCGCCACCTCCGCCGAGACGGCCCGGTCGAAGGTGATCCGCTTCCTGGTCCAGGGGGCCACGACCGTCCAGGCGGCGACGGCGAACAGGTCGGGGTGCGCGTCGTCGGGGACGCCGCCGACGGAGCAGGAGTTGATGGCCAGCTTGATCGGGTACTCGTCGGAGGCCCGGCCGGTGATCTCGTCCTCCGGGTCGAGGCGGAAGCTCAGGCTCGCGCCGGGAGCCCAGGTCACGCGCACGGTTGCCCCTCGGGCCGCTCCCCCGGCCGGCCCGGCTCGTCGCGCCGGTCGCGCAGGCCGTCGATGGCCTGCCAGACCAGGACCTCGTTCTGCAGGACGCCGTCCAGCGCCTTGGCCGTCTCCTGGGCCAGCCGATGGGCGTCCTCCACCTTCGCCTTGAGCGCGGGGTCAGGCTTGGCGGGGGCCGCCGGGCGGGCCTTGCGCAGCCGTTCGACCTCGTTCTGCAAGGTCGCCATCTCCCGCCTGAGTGTCTGGACCTCCCACAGCGCGTCCCGGATGTCCTGGCGGTGATCGGCGATCGAGATGTAGCGGGAGTCGAACCACGTGCGCACGGCCTTTCTGAGCCGGGCAGGGACGGGGGCGCGCATCATGGAAGGCCACCATAGTGGCAAACCCCTATGGACATGGACGAGCCATCACGAATGCGTTGGCTTCTCATTCTCCCCGTGAGCCCGGCCTATCGGCGATACCTATCTCCGGAAAGATCGAGCACAGAGTGTGCGTGCCTGATAACGTTCCGCGACATGCCCTCCCCCGAGCGCGATGCGTTGAACGCCCTGTTTCACGCCCGGCCCTCACTCGCGGTCGACCTGCTGAACGACGTGTTCGACATCGAGCTGTCCTCCGACACCCTGGTCGAGGTGACACCGGCCGGCGAGTCCGGGCCGCTCCCCCTGGCCTGGGGCGAGCCGGAGCACGGCGTCATCGTGGAGTTGCAGCGCACCGTGTCCGAGGAGGACCGGCAGGGCTGGGCGCGGCGCAGCGCCGCGTTATGGCTGCGGCTCAAGCGGCCGGTGCTGGTGCTGGTGCTCGCCCCCGACGCCTGGATCTGCGACTGGGCGGCCCAGCCCGTCGTCACGAGCCTGCCCGGCTACGTGCTGCATCCGCTCGTCGTCGGCCCCGAGCAGGTGGCGCCCATCGCCGATCCCGCGCAGGCCGCCGAGTGCCTGGAGCTGACCGTGCTGTCGGTGCTGGCCCACGGGAGCGAGGAGGGCGTCGTGGAGACGTTCCTCGCGGCGCTGTCGAAGACCGAGGAGAGCCGCGGCACCCGCTACTACGAGTACGCCTACCGCCTGGCCTCCACCGGCGTCCGGCGGGCCCTGGAGGAGATCATGTCGTCCGACGCGTGGCCGGTCCACAGCCCCTTCGCCCGCGAACACTTCAGCCGGGGCCGCCTGGCCGGGCTCTGCGAGGGTAAAGCGCGGGCCGTGCTGGCCGTGCTCCGCGCGCG
This sequence comes from Nonomuraea sp. MG754425, assembly GCF_021699195.1. GTDB lineage: Bacteria > Actinomycetota > Actinomycetes > Streptosporangiales > Streptosporangiaceae > Nonomuraea. The sequence goes on from NZ_SSXE01000028.1 coordinate 68,343, forward strand.
GGGCGTCAGCGTGTCCGACGACGCGCTGACGACCATCACCTCGTGCGTCGACCAGGAGCAGCTCGACCGGTGGGCACACCGCGCGGCCACCGCCCTGACCGTCGACGAGCTGTTCGCCTGACCCGCCCAGCGCCCGGGGCCCGCCGGAGCGCGGCGGACCCCAGCCGGTCAACGGCCGGTGAACCTGGGCTTGGACTTCTCCGCGAACGCCCGCAGCCCGATCCTGGCGTCGTCGGTGGCGAACAACCCGGAGAACTGCAGCCGCTCGATCTCCAGCCCCGTGCCGAGATCGGTCTCCAGCCCCTGGTCCACGGCCCGCTTGGCGGCGCGCAGCGCCACGGCGGGCCCGCCCACGAAGGTCGCCGCCCACTCCAGGGCCGCGGTGTAGACCTGCTCGTCCGGCACCACGCGATCGACCAGCCCGATCGCCAGCGCCTCGGCGGCGGGCACGTGACGCCCGGTGAAGATGAGGTCCTTGGCACGGGCCGGCCCGACGAGACGGGGCAGCCGCTGGGTGCCGCCCGCCCCCGGGATGATGCCGAGCAGGATCTCCGGCTGCCCCAGCTTCGCCGACTCGCCCGCGACCCTGAAGTCGGCGCACAGGGCCAGCTCACAGCCGCCGCCCAGCGCGTAGCCGGCGATGGCGGCGATGACCGGCTTGCCGATCCCGGCGACCGCGGTGAAGCAGCCCTGCAGCGCGCCGGAGTGGGCGGCCATCTCGGCGTACGACATGCCGGCCAGCTCTTTGATGTCCACGCCCGCGGCGAACACCCGCTCCCCTCCGTACAGGATCACCGCCTGCACCTGAGGATCGGCGTCCACGATGCCTGCCGCCTCGGCCAGTTCCGCCTGCACCTGGCCGTTGAGGGCGTTCATCTTCGGCCGGTCGAGACGGATCGTGGCGATCTGGTCGGCCACCTCGACGCTCACAAACTCACCCATGTGATCGAACCTAACAGGCGATCACCGTGTCGCGGCGGACCTGACCGCCTCCACCGGTTTCCGGCCGCGCGCGACCGGGGCCGGGGCGGCCGGCCGCCGGAGTTTGGGCCCCCGGACGCGGGGGAGGCGGAGTGCCTCGGACAGGAGAAGGAGCAGGTCATGCTGACATTGACCGACAACGCGGTGATCGCCATCCGTGACCTCATGGGTGGCGAGGGCGTGCCCGCGGAGGCGGGCCTGCGCATCTCGCCGAAGGCCGACGAGGCGGGCGCGCTGGAGGTCGCGCTGGCCAGCACCCCGCAGGCCGGTGACCAGGTGGTGGTGCACGAGGGCGTGCGCGTGTTCGTCGCCGAGGACGCGGTGCGGATCCTCGACGACAAGTCGCTGGACGCCCTGGTGGGCGGCACCGGGCAGCCCGCGTTCCGCCTCGACCGGCGGGCCTGACCGGCGGGCCTGATCAGCGGGCCTGGTCAGCCCTGGTCGGAGTCGCTCTCGGGCGGGCGGGTGTCGCCGAGGCCGAACAGGCCCACCAGCGTCCCGTCCGAGCGGGTGACCACCACGTGGTCCACCTTCGCCCGGTCCATGCGCCGGACCAGGGGCTGGAGCTCCTCACTCGGCCGCACCGTGGTGGCGCCGACCCGCATCGCGCTCTCGGCGGTGTCGTCGAGGTCGACGCCCTTCAGCTCGCGTGAGCCGATGACGCCCTGGACGACGTCGTCCTCGTCCACGATGACGGCCAGCCCGGCGGGGTCGGCGATGATGCGCTCGGTCAGCGCGCCGAGCGGGTCCTCCAGCGTGGCGGTGATCGGGTCCCTGCGCACGTTCCTGGACACCAGGGCGGCGTGTCCGTCGTACGGCAGGTCGGCGGACAGCCAGTCCATCTTGCCCGCGCCGTAGTCGTAGACCTCGGCGAACCCGAGCCGGTCGAGGCGGTGCGCGGCGCGCGGGCTCAGGTCGCAGAGCGCGTCGTGGCAGTAGACGATGACCGGGCGCCCCGGCTCCAGCCCCGCCCCGCCGTCGATGCGGCCCAGCGGCAGGTTGACGGCGCGCGGCAGGTGCGCCCACTCGAACTCGCGTTCCGGCAGCACCTCGACGAGCTGCGCGCCCTGTTCGGCGAGCAGGTCCTGGACGGCCTCGCGGCCGATGATTGTGGCCATGACCTCCTCGTACCCGAGATGGGGGGACACAGCGGACGTTTCATGTCACGATGACGGCGCGTCCTCTTCAGGGAGTATCCGATGTGTGACGATGTGCTACTACCGCCCGCCGTCGCCGCCGCTCTGGCGGAGTACCGGGCGCTGCGGAACGCCTACGACGTCCGCTGGGGCGAACCGCCCCTGAGCTACGTGGTCCAGGCCAGGGCCACCGTTTTCCTCGACAACCGCTACGGCTACTGGGCGGCGGGGCTGCGGCAGGCGGCCGAGCTGCACCCGGAGACGGCCGAGGAGGACCTGGAGGACCATCTCGGCGAGGTGGACCCCGACCGGGTCGTGCGCGACGCCCTCGACGGCGACGTACTGGACAACCTGGCCGCGCTGCGGCTGACCCCCGAGGGGACCCGGCTGGCGGCCGACACGCGGGTGGTGCTGGGCGACGGCCCGTTCCGCACGGCGCTGCTGCTCGACTCCGGCAGGGACGAGCCGGTCACCGTGGTCGTGGACGGCGTCCCGTACGAGGTCGGCCCGCGCGGCGCGAAGATCGTCGAGGTGGCGGAGTCCGTGGTGGTGGACGGGCGGCCGGTCGATCTGTCCCCGCTGAGCAGGCGGGCGGAGCCGGCGACGCTCAGGGTGCGGGCCGGGTTCCCGTGCCGGTGGAGCGTCACCGGGGCGAACGGGCAGGGCTGGTATCCCGACGGCGCGCCACCCAAGCGGGACGCGCACCGGCGGCCGTACTTCCACGGCGACGACCTCGTGCTCACCGTGCCCGCCGAGCCGGTCACCGTGACCGTGACGAGGGGCATGGAGTACACCTCCGCCGAGATCGCGCTGACCCCCGAGGCGGGCGCGGAGAGCCTGGTGGAGCTGGCCCCCGAGCGGCTCTACAACGCCGCCGCGCGTGGCTGGTACGGCGGCGACCTGCACGTCCACCTCAACTGGATGGGCGAGGAGCCGGCCGCGCCCGCCCTGGCCGCGGCGGCGCAGCACGGCGAGGACCTGCACGTGCTCAACCTCGTGGCGGGCAACGTGTCCGGCGAGCGCGTCTACGACGTGGAGGCGCTGGAGCACTGGGCGGGCGAGGACCTGCCGTGGTCCGACGAACGCCACCTGGCCAGGCTCGGCGTCGAGTACCGCAACGACGTACTCGGCCACTGCACCGCGTTCGGGCTGCGCGAGCCGCCGGGCCGCTACCACACGGGTTTCCACGGCACGGCCGACTGGCCGCCGAACTCGGTGGCGCTGGCGGAGTTGCGCGAGCTGGGCGGGGTGACGAGTTACGGGCACCCGTTCCACACGCCGTTCGGCGACGACGACCCGCCGGATGTGGTGCTCGACCGGGGGCGCTCCTGCGCGGCCAGGGAGATCGTGGCCGACGCCGCGCTCGGCCTGATCGACACCCTCGACGTGCTCAACCACTCCTCGATCGCGGGCACCGCCGCCGTCTACCGCCGCCTGATCGGCGCGGGGAACAGGCTGGCGGTCACGGCCGGGACCGACGCCGTGCTGTCGTTCTGCCGCCGCGGCACCGCCTCCAGCCCGCCCGGCTGGGAACGCGTGTACGCGAACGTCGCCGGCCCGCTCACCGCCGAGGCGTACGCCGAGGCGATCCTGCTCGGCCGCACGTTCGCGACCACCGGGCCGTGGCTGGAGCTGACCGTGAACGGGCACGGCCCGGGAGAGACGCTGGAGCTCGCCCCCGGGCAGCGGGTGGAGGTCACGCTCTCCTCGGTCGGGCCGGAGGTCGAGACGCTGGAGCTGCGTACCGCGGACGGCGTGCTGGCGCAGGGACCGCCCGGCCGGCTGACGGCGTCGCTGGCGGTGGACCGGCCGACGTACGTGGTCGCCGTCGCCTCCGGCGGGCCGCATCCGCGCAGCATGCACCGCACCGGCGCGCACGCCCACACCAGCCCGGTCTACCTGGACGTCGCGGGCTCGCACGTGGCCAGGCGGGAGGACGTGCTCTGGTGCCTGGCGTGGCTGGACCGGCTGGAGGTGCTGCTGCGCCGGTTCGGCACGTTCGAGGCTCCTGAGCAGCTCGAAGACCATCTGGAGCTGTACGCGCGGGCGCGGGAGGTCTATCGGCGGCGGCTCACGCCGTGACCGCGCACGCGGATCGGCTCCGTGCACGGTCAGGGTTAGGCTGCTGTGAGGAAGCCGATGGACAAGCAGAGGGAAGGCGGCGAGCGCATGAGCGCGCCGGGCCATCTGACAGCGCAGACCGGAAGGAACCAGGCACAGGCCGGAGCGGACCAGGGGGTGCGGCCGGCCGACGCGCTGGATCGCATGATCACCCTGGCGCGGGAGGCGCGTTCGGAGGAGACCTGGGCGTACGACGCGCTCAGCCGGTTCGTGGCGGGGTGCGCGGAGGGACGGCTGGATCCGCTCGTGGCCGTCGCGGAGGGCTCCGGCGTGGACGCCGCGCGGGGGCGGCTGCTCGAGGTGCTCGACCAGATCGTGCACGCCGGTCATGACGAGGGTTCGCTGCGGGCCGACGTCGGCACGGGTGACGTGGTGGGAGTGGTCGGGCTGCTCGTCAGGGCGTTGCCGACGGTGCCCGCCGGGGTGGGCGAGGAGTTGCGGGAGCGGGCGGTGCGGCTGGTGCTGGCGGGCATGCGCGCCCATCCGGCCCCGGTCCCGCCGGGCGAGCCGCTGACCGCCGACGCCCTGACCCGCCGCGCCACCGCCCCGCACGACCACTGACCGAGGCATCCGCTGACCGACCCCCGGCGGGCTCTGACCCGGGCGGATGCCGGCTCAGGTGGATGTTGATCGAGGTGTGGGGGTCCCGGAGATGTGAGACGGCCCCGGCGGATGTCGCCGGGGCCGTTTTCCGGGTGATGGTCAGGTGGGCAGGCCGAGCCCGACCAGCCCGTCCGGCATGCCGCGCCGCACCGCCTGGACGATCTCCTCGTGCAGACCGGGCCCGGGATCGGCGGAGCCGCCCAGGGGGCTGCCCTCGATCTCGTACCACTCGTCGGCGTCGAGGTACTGCACGCGTACCGTGATCTGGTCCCCGGTCACCACGGTCCGCACGGTCACCTCACCGGTGATGACGCCGACCTCCTCGGTCATCACCCCGCCGGGACCGGCGACGACGCTGCTCTCGTAGGTCTCGGCGCTCACTCACTCACCGCTGGCCTCGTAGCAGGTCCCCACCATCTCGCCCAGCGCGTCGCGCTCGGCCTCGGTGACGGTGAGCTCGTAGCGGGACTTGACGTCGATCCAGGCCCGGCTGTACGTGCACCAGTACGACCGCAGCGGGGGCCGCCACTGGTCGGGCGACTGGTCGCCCTTGGACCGGTTGGAGGACGCCGAGACGGCCACGAGCTGCGGACCTTCGAGGTCGTTGGCGAACTGCCTGCGCCGGGTGTCGGTCCACTCGTTGGCGCCCGAGCGCCACGCCTGGGCCAGCGGCACCATGTGGTCGATGTCGAGTTCGGAGGCGTTGGTGAAGTCCTTGCCGTCGTACTCGCTGTGCCAGGTGCCGCTGATGGCGCGGCAGCTCTCGTCCTGCTTGACGTCGGCGCCGTCACGGGCCAGCACGATCTCGCGGGTGTCGCAGGAGCGGCCCTGCTGCGCCCAGTGCGGGAACCGGGCGCGGCTGTAACCGGCCATCGAGCGGGGGTCGGCGACGGTGAGCTGGGCGAGCTGCGCGTAGGCGACGGAGGCGGAGATCGGTGTCGGGAGTTCGGCGGGAGAGGCGCCCGCGCCGGCGGCCGGGACCAGGGACAGGAAGGTCGCGGCTGCGGCGAGCGTGGGCCATGATCGCAATGAGAACATGGCCCACGACTACAGCGACGATTACGCTCCGTAATCGCAGGCGCGCAGAGCTTGTCACTTACGGTGACAAGCATGAGGTCGCCTTGGGCTCCGGCTGTCAGGCGGTGCCGGAGAGCCGTTCCACGCCGCGCAGCAGGGCCGAGTGGTCGAGCGCGCCGTCGCCGTTCGCGTCGGCCGCGGCCATGAGCTGGGCCACCAGCGCTCCGAGGGGCAGCACGACGCCGGCCTCGCGGGCGGCCGAGGTGACGATGCCCAGGTCCTTGTGGTGCAGGGCGACGCGGAAGCCGGGCTCGAAGGAGTGGCCGATCATGTTGGCGCGCTTCTGCGCGAGCACGGCCGAGCCCGCCAGGCCGCCGCCGAGCACCTCCAGCGCCGCCTCCAGGTCCACCCCGTACGCGCGCAGGAACACCACCGCCTCCGCCAGCGCCTCGATGTTGGCCGCGACGATGAGCTGGTTGGCGGCCTTGACCGTCTGGCCGGAGCCGCTCGGACCGACGTGCACGACCGTCTTGCCGACGACGTCGAACAGCGGCCTGGCGGCCTCGAACGCGTCCGCCTCGCCGCCCACCATGATCGACAGGGCCGCGTTCCTGGCGCCGGCCTCGCCGCCCGAGACGGGCGCGTCGAGGTGGCGCAGGCCCCGGCGGGCCGCCTCGCCGGCCAGCTCGCGCGTGACGTCGGGGCGGATCGAGGAGAAGTCGATGATCAGCGTTCCGGGGGCGGCGTGCGCGAAGACCCCGTCCGGGCCGGTCAGCACGTCCTGGACGTCGGGCGAGTCGGGCACCATGAGCGCGACGACCTCCGCGCCGGTCACGGCGTCGGCGATCGAACGCGCCGCCCGCCCGCCGGCCGCCGCCAGCGGCGCGGCCTTGTCGGGGGTGCGGTTGTAGCCGGCCACGGCATGCCCGGCCTTGACCAGGTGGACGGCCATGGGGCTGCCCATGATGCCGAGACCGATGAAGGCGATGGCGGTCACGTCGGTGATCCTCCCGTGTCGAGGTGGTCGTGCGTCGGCGGTCATCCGGCGCGCTGTTCTCTGGGCAGCCAGGCGAACGCGTCGGGGCCGTCGGCCCGGTATTCGAGGCTGACGTGCCCGTCGTAGCCGGCCGCCCGCACGTCGTCGATCCACTGCCGCAGCGGCAGTTCCCCGGAGCCGGGCGCGCCCCGGCCGGGGGCGTCGGCGATCTGCACGTGGCCGATGCGCGCGGCGTGCCGCTCGATGACGGCGGGCACGTCGTCGCCGTTGACGGCCAGGTGGTAGAAGTCGGCGAGCAGCCGCGCCCCGGGCACCCGGTCGAGCACGGCCACGACGTCGGCGGCCGTCAGCAGCGGGTAGCGCGGCGCGCCGCTGACCGGCTCGACCAGCACGGTGCCCGGCAGCCCCGCCACGCACGCGGCCAGCATCTCGACGGCCAGCTCGTCCTGTTCCTCGGCGGCGGCCCCTTCGACGCGATTGCCGTAGAGGGCGTTGAAGGCCGGGCAGCCCAGCCGTTCGCCGATGGCCGCGACGACGGGGAGGTTGTCGAGCAGCTCGCGCGAGCGACCCGGCCACGACACCACCCCGCGCTCGCCCGCGGGCATGTCCCCGGCGAAGAGGTTGAGCCCCGTGAGCCGGACGCCGGCCTCCTCGACCGCCCGGACGAAGGCGTCCACGTCGCGGTCGTCCGGCACCGCCACGGGCCACGGCCACCAGAACTCCACGGCGGCGAACCCGTCGGCCGCCGCCGCGGCCGGGCGTTCGAGCAGCGGCAGGCCGGTGTAGAGGATGGAGCAGTTGACGGTCCACTTGGTCACGCGGGGGCCTCTTCCGATCGTTCGCGGTGGAGCTGGCTCAGCAGGCGACCCTGCGCCTGGTCGAGATGGTGGGCCAGGAGCCGCTGGGCCTGCTCGGGGTCGCCGTCGCCGATGGCCTTGAGTATGTCGTCGTGCTCGTGCACCACGTTCATCGGGTGTGTGGTGCGGTGGGCCTGGAACTGGCCCATGGTCAGGTGCACCTCGCCGAGGATCACCTCGTGCATCCGCGACAGGCGGCGGCTGCCGACGGCGGCCACCAGCGCCGAGTGGAAGGCGATGTCGGCCTCGACCTGGCTGGCGAAGGCCCCGTTGGCGGCGGTGTCACCGGCCGCCGCCTTCATCGCCGCCTGCGCCCGCACCGCCTCGGGGGGCACGGTGGCGGTGCGGGCCAGGGTGGCGACCGCCGCGCGTTCGACGGTCTCGCGGCTGAAGTACAGGTCGCGGATGTCGTCCTCGTCGAGCTTGGGGACGACGGCGGTCTTGTGCGTGCTGCGGCGCAGCAGTCCGAGCGCGGTCAGCCGCTCCAGGCAGGCTTTGGCGGTGGGGCGGGCGACGCTGTACTCGCCGGCGATGCGGATCTCGGTGAGCTTCTCCCCCGGGGCGATCTCGCCGTTGACGATGCGCTTGCGGACCGACTCGTAGAGGGCTTCCGTCAGTGACGACGGTCCGAGAGGAAAGCTGGTCTGCCCGTCCATGAAACCCCTCCCAGAAAGCGACAAAATCGTCAGACAAGTATACTCGTCCTCTCAATATCCGGCGGCCTTGTCGACGATGTTGCGCAGCGGCTCGTCCCGGGCGAATCGGCCCAGGTTGTCAAGGAGGATGTCGAGGCCGCGGCGGGCGGTCTCGCGGGTGGTGGCCCCGTTGTGCGGGGTGACGATCACGTTCGGCAGCGTCCAGAACGGGCTGTCGGGGGGCAGCGGCTCGACGCCGTGCGCGTCCAGGCCCGCTCCGGCGATCTCGCCCCGCCGCAGCGCGTCGAGCAGGGCCGCGTCGTCGGCGATGCCGCCGCGCGAGACGCAGACGAAGCCCGCCGTCGGCTTCATCGCGGCGAACGCGGCCCGGTCGAACCGCCCGGCGGTGGCGGCGGTGAGCGGCGCGGTGACCACCACGTAGTCGGACTCCGCCAGGAGGCGGGGGAAGTCGTCCTGGCCGAGCAGCTCGTCCACGTGGTCGGCGGGGCGGCCGGAGCGGCGCAGGCCGAGCACCCGCATGTGGAACGCCTTCGCCTTGGCGGCCAGGTCGAGCCCGGAGTGGCCGAGCCCGTACAGGCCGATGGTCTTGCCGGCCAGTTCGCCGTGCACGTAGCGGTCCCAGCGGCGCTCGGACTGGGCGCGCAGCCAGCGCGGCACGTCCCGGTCGAGCATGAGCACCAGCAGCATGGCCTGCTCGGCCAGCGGGATCGCGCCGTTGCCGGTGGAGGAGGTGAGGGTCACCTCACTGGCGAGCAGCGCGTCCGACAGCACGGCGTCCACGCCCGCGGACGGGCTGTGCACCCAGCGCAGCCGACCCGCCCTGGCCAGCAGCGGATCGGGCACGTCGCCCACGACGGCGTCGGCCAGCTCGATGCCCTCGGCGGCGGCGTCGAACTCGACGCGGGCGGCCCCGGCGGCGCGGCGGATGCGGTGGCGGGTGGCCTCGTCGTGCGCACCCCTGACGATGATCCTCATTTGAGCCCCGTGGTGGCGATGCCGCGGATGAGCTGTTTCTGGGCGACGGCAAAGAAGATCAGCACGGGCAGCAGCGACACGAGCGACATCGCGAACAGCATGCCCACGCCGCTCTGCGACTCGGAGTCGACCATGGAGTTCAGCGCCACGGGCACGGTGAACATCTTCGGCGAGGTGAGATAGATCAGCGGGACGAAGAAGTCGTTCCAGGTCCAGATGAACGTGAAGATCGTCGTGGTGACGAGGGCGGGCCGCATGAGCGGCAGGATCACGTACCAGAAGGTGCGGAACGGGCCCGCGCCGTCGATCCAGGCCGCGCGGTCGAGGTCACGCGGGATGGTCCTGATGAACTGCACCATCAGATAGACGAAGAACGCGTCGGTGGCCAGGAACTTCGGGATGAGCAGCGGATAGTACGTGTTCACCAGGTCGAGCTGGGAGAAGAAGATGTACTGCGGGATGACCAGCACGTGCATCGGCAGCATCACCGACGCGAGCGTGATGCCCAGGTACACCCTGCGCATCCGGAACTCCAGCCGGGCCAGCGCGAACGCGGTCAGCGCGCAGGAGAACAGGTTGCCGGCGATGGAGCCGACGGTGACCAGCAGCGAGTTGAGGAAGAAGACGGTGAAGGGACGGTTGAGCGCGTTCCAGCCCTCGGCGAAGTTGTCGAAGGTGATCTCGCTGGGGATGAGACCCGTCTCGGTGAGGATCAGGTGGTCGGGCTTGAGCGCGCTGACGATCATCCAGATCAGCGGATAGAGCATCAGCAGCACGAACGCGCCGAGCGCGAGATGCCTGAACAGGTCCCGCCGGCCACGGGCGCGGCGGCCGGCGGACTCGGAGCGGGCGCGGAGGGAGGCGGCGGTCGCGGAGGTCATCAGTCGTCTCCGTAGAAGACCCAGTACTTCGACAGGACGAAGTGCACCGCGGTCACCAGGCCGATGGCCGCCATGAGCACCCAGGCCAGCGCGGAGGCGTAGCCCATGTCGAAGTTCGTGAATCCCTGCTGGTAGATGTAGAGCGTGTAGAACAGCGTCGAGTTGGCGGGGCCTCCGGTGCCGCCGCTGACGACGTGGGCCTGGGTGAAGGTCTGGAACGCGCCGATCGTCTGCAGGATCAGGTTGAAGAAGATGATCGGGGTGAGCAGCGGGATCGTGACGCGGGTGAACTGGCGGACGACGCCGGCCCCGTCCACCTTCGCGGCCTCGTACAGTTCCTCGGGGATCTGGCGCAGGCCGGCCAGGAAGATGACCATCGGCGAGCCGAACGTCCACACGTTGAGCACGATCAGCGTCGACAGCGACAGGCTCGGGTTCTGCAGCCAGCTCCCGAGCTCCAGACCGAAGACCGACAGCGCCCGGTCGACGAGGCCGTCGTCGCCGAAGATCTGCCGCCACAGGATCGCCACGGCGACGCTGGTGCCGAGCAGCGAGGGCAGGTAGAAGGCGCTGCGGTAGAAGGCCAGGCCGCGCAGCCCGCGGTCGAGGATCAGGGCCAGCAGCAGGGCGAAGCCGAGTTGCAGCGGGATGGAGATCGCCACGTAGACCAGCGTGACCCGGACGGCGGCCCAGAAGTAGCCGTCCTGGAACATGCGCTCGAAGTTGGCCAGGCCGTTGAACTCGGGCGTGCTGAGGATGTTGTAGTCGGTGAAGGCCAGGTAGAGGGAGGCGAGCATGGGCACGGCCGTGACCAGCACGAGCCCGAGCCACCAGGGGATGAGGAAGACGTGGGCGGCGGCGCCCTGACGGTGCGGCCTCGACATGCTAGGCGGCCCTGGTGATGCCGGCGCCGATCTCCTCCAGCAGCCGTCTGGCCCCGTCAGTCGTCCGCAGCCGGCCGAGCGCGATCTCCTCGGCGGCCCTGCCCATGGCGGTGCGCCAGGTGTTGGTGCCCGGAGGCGCCTCGAAGCGGGGGCGGCGCTCGGCCTCCCGCCCGGCCTGTACGACGGTGAGCGTCTCCTTCGCGTCCCCGGTCGCGCTGTCGAGCGCCTGCTGGAAGACCTTGGGGTTGACCGGCGCGCCCATGGTGAGGCCGACGGTCGCGATCATGGCGGGGTCGTTGGTGTTGTAGCCGACGAGCTTGCCCGCGGCCTCGACCTTCTCGTCGTCGATGCCCTGGTAGATCGCCATCCGCGGGTAGTAGAGGAACGCGTGGCCGGCCTGGGCGTCCTTGGCCACGGGCATGCCGCGCAGCCGGAAGGTGTGGTCGGGGAACATCCTGGCGTCGTCGATGAGGTGGTTGGAGTTGCCCACCTTGGCCAGCACCTTCTTGCCGACCACCGCCCAGTCGGGGCCGATGCCCTCCTGCTCGCTGAGCGACATCACGGCGCCGGCCTTCTGCAGCCGGTCCCACCAGTCGAACCAGGCGGCCAGGCTGTCGGCGGTGAAGCCGGCCTTGCCGTCCTGGGTCCAGAGCTGCTCGCCGCGCTGGCGCAGCCAGGACTCGAACGGCAGGTCGGCGTCGGCTTCGTACGGCATGCCGATGCGCTTGTTCGGGTTGTCCTTGGCGTAGTCGACGAGGAAGGCCGCCCAGGCGTCCCAGTCGGCGTCGGCCGGCGGGAGTTCGGCGGCGTCCTCCTCGGCGAACGTCTCGTTGTAGCGGATGACGGGCACGAAGACGCCGAACGGCATGGTGTTGAGCTCCCCGCCGATCTTGAACGACTCCAGGTCCTGCTTGGAGTAGTCGGCCAGGTTCAGCGTGGGGATGTCGTCGAGCCGGCGGTAGATCTTGCTCTTGTGGTACGTGAGCACCTGCGGCGAGGCGATCCAGAAGATGTCGGCCACGTCGCGGGCGGCCATCTGGGTGGTCATGCGCTCCTGGAAGGCGGCGTAGTCGGCGAACTCCGGCTCGACCTGGACGCCGGGGTTCTTGGCGGCGAACTCCTTCAGGGCCTTGGTGTAGTTCTGCTGCCGGATGTTGTTGCCCCACCAGGCGTATCTCAGCGAGGTGCCGCCACCGCTGTCGGAGCCGTCGCCCGCGCCGCACGCCGTGAGGCCGGCCCCCAGCGCGCCTGCCGCCGCCAGCTTCAGGAAACCCCGCCGATCGAGTCCGCTCATCACATCCACTCCCGTCGTTCTCACCGGGAACCGGCTATCCCGGTGAGAAGCAAGTGTTCATTTGTATGACGAGACCGTCAATAGGTCATGCATACTTGTTTGACAATTTCAGGACTTCGAAGAGGCCGAGCTCGGGCAGGCGGATCCGGCCGCCCTCGACGTCCAGCACGCGTCCCGCGCGCAGCGCCCGCACCTCCCACTCGCCCGGCCACGGCGGCTCCAGCCACGAGCCGGCGATCGGCAGCGGGCGACGGAAGCGCTGGTCGGCGTCACCCGAGCGGTTGAGCAGGTGGATCACGCGCGTGTCGCCCGAGCGGGCGGGCACGATCTCCACCTGCTCCGGCAGCCCGGTCCGGACGGACAGACCGGGGTCGATCAGCCCGGCGAACAGGTCACGGTGCGCGCTCAGCCCCGTCTCCCGGTAGCCGCGGCCGACCGTCCACGGCAGCAGCACGCCCCTGCCCCGGCCGTAGGGGGCGCTCAGCAGGCCCGGATGGGTGGTGGCGCGGTGCCCGTGGCACTTCTCCGGCGGGCCGTACCTGGCCCTGGACAGCGCGAACAGGCCCGCCTCCGCCCCCCGCGCGGGCTCGACCACGTGGAAGGAGCCGATCACCGGCACCGCGCCGCGCTCGCCCGGCAGGTGCAGCGAGCGCACGGACTCCTCGGTCGTCCAGCTCGCCAGGCGGCGGGCCACGGGCAGGCAGGCCAGGCGCATCTCGCCCGCCTCGAAGCCGCTGGAGCCGGTCGCCAGCACCGTCCCGCCCGCCTCCGCGTACGCGTCCACCGCGCCGGGAGACGACAGCGCGCCGAGATCGGGCAGCACCACCAGCCGGTACCGGGACAGGTCGGTCACCGCCAGCTTGGCCTCGGGCAGCACGTCGAACGGCACGTGCCGCTCCAGCAGGGCCAGATACAGCCCCTCGAACTCCGCGCGACCCTCCCCCGCCGGGCGGACGAGCAGCGTGCGCGCCTCGGAGACCAGGTCGCGGTAGACGTCGGCGTGGTCGCGGTGGAAGCGGGTGATCTCGCCCCCCAGCTCCAGGCACGCGTACGGGCTGTCGTCGGGCGTCCCCATGACGTACGTGGACGGGATCGCCCCCCGCGAGAGCGCCTGGAGCAGATACTGGGCGAAGTGGTACGGCTCCTCCCCCGCCATCCGGTACGGCATGTCCACGAACCCCACGGAGTTGACCAGCACGGGCACCTCCGGCCGGTACGCCTTGGCCGCGCTGACGTGCTCGCTCGTCCGGTGGTGCCAGAGCGGCCGGCCGACGGCGTTGTTCGCCTCGTGGAAGACGATGTCCGCGTGCTCGCCCAGGATCAGCGCCGCCTGCGGCCGGCGTCCCGAGATCTCGGCCCGGATCCGGGCGTTGAGGTCCTCCAGCGTGTCGCGCGCGAACTCGCGCCACCGCGGGGTCGGGCGCTCGGGCAACTCGCCGGGGAACCGACGGACGCAGGCCGCACAGTGGCACACACCCCAGTCGCGACGGCTGTAGTCGACCTCGTTGAACGACATCCAGTTGAGGAAGAAGCCGTCGATCTCGTGGCGGTCGAGCACCTCCCCGATCACCTCGAACAGCTTGACCTGGTAGTAGTCGCCGCTCGGGCACACGCTGACCAGCCCGTTGTAGACCTGCTGCGCCCCCGACGCGGACACGAAGCACCACTCGGGATGCTCCTCGGCCCGCCGGTGGCCGATCTTGGAGAAGTCCATGCGCGCCAGCACCCGCACGCCCCTGCGGCGGGCCGCCGCGACCGCGTCGCCGACCAGGTCGCCGGACGGCCGCCGGTCGAGGTGCGGGTTGCGGGTCTGGAAGTCCAGGCCGGTCGGGTAGTTGGACAGGATGCCGCCGACGCTGATCAGCCAGGCGTTCGCGCCGTAGTCCTCCAGGTGGTCGAGGACCCGCTCGACGTCCAGGCCGGCGTCGATCTCGCGGAGGTTGGTCTGGAACATCCGGAACGGCTCGCGCCACCACGGCCGGCTCATCGGCGCTCCCACAGCAGGCGCACGACCTCGATGAGCCCCACCCCGGACAGCTCCACCTCCACCCGGCCGTCGCGGACCGTCGTGGCGGCCTCGGCGTCCGCGACCAGCAGGCGGGCGGTGGCCCCGCGGGCGTGCGGCGGCAGCGCGACGCTGACCGTCTGCGGAGGCAGCGGCAGGGTCTCCCTGATGGCCCCGCGCATGGCCATGGGGTTGGTGAGGTTCACGACCGTGACCGCCACGCCGTCGTCGTCGCGGCGTACGGCGAGGTCGGCCAGGCCGGGGCCGCGTACGGTGGCCTCCGGCTCGCCGCCGAGCGCCCACCGCACCGCGTTGGCGATCAGCCGGCCGTGGTCGGCCTGGAGCGCCTCCCAGAAGATCGCCCCGATGTCGAACGGGAAGTAGACGACCCGCCCGGGGCTCTCCCGCGTGACGACGGCCGGGGCGTCCGGGGCCTCCCGGGCGTACAGCTCCTCCATGGGCAGGTCGGGGAAATCGGGCACGAAGCGGAACGGCACCCGTGTCCCCTCCCTGTCGCGCACGCCGAGCAGCCGGGTGCCGCCGATCAGCCGGTTCGCGCCGCCGAAGCCGGCGTTCACCGGGTGCTCGCCGGTCAGGGCGATGTAGTTGTTCTTCACCGGGCCCCTGAGCGGCCGGACCAGGTCGGCGCCGAAGACGTCGGCCAGGCCGAAGTTGGCGCGCGGGGCGCCGTGCTCGTCGTACAGGGAGGACTGGTGCGCGGCCACCAGCCCGCCGCCGGCGGCCACGAACTCGCGGATCGCCTGGCACTGCGCGTCGCCGAGCTGCTCCGCGTTCGCCAGCACGAGCACCTTGTACGCCCCCAGCCGCTCGGCCGACAGCGCCTGGTCGGCGACGAACTCGAACGGGATGCGCGCCTCCACCAGCGCCTGGTAGAACCCGTCCTCGTCGGGGAAGGTGTGCGCCGCCCCGCTCCTGACCTGCCCGGCCCGGCTCGGGTCGAGCAGCGCGACCTCGGCGGTGACCGGCATCGGCGACAGCACCGGCTCCAGCCGGGCGTGCAGCCGGAACGCCTCCACCACGGCGGGCACCCAGCGGGGGTCGGAGACCGTGGCGTTGAACTTGGTGAACCACGGGAACGCGCCCTGCGCGAACCCGTCCACGATCCACGTGCGCGTCTCCTCGGGCGGCGCGACCGAGTCCTTCCACCGGTGCTGGTGGTGCTCGGGCCCCACGGAGGTGATCAGCCCGATCGGCCGGTCGGGGAACAGGCCGCGGCTGCGCTTGGCCACCCGCCCGGCCGCCCACGGGGCCTCGATGCCGGAGCGGCCCTGCTTGTCCACCACGAACATCGGGTAGACCCGCCGCACCAGCTCAGGGTCCAGGTCGCGGGCGGCGAAGGCGCCCAGGTTGGGGATGAAACGGGCGTGCGGGCGCAGGTCCTTGACCGCCGCGTCCCAGACGGCGACCAGCTCGCCGAGCCTGCGCCGCCGCCAGGCCACGTACGCGGGCCAGGCGGGGTCGGACTCGTCGTTCTCGCGGGCGGGCAGCTCGTACCCGGTGTCGTCGTGGAAGGAGCGGCGCGCGGCCTCGCTGTAGGAGATGCCGTAGTGGCCCTCCCAGCGGTTGGCGAAGATCGCGTCCACGTCGTACTCGCGCACGATCTCCCGCGCCACCTCCGTGATGAACTCCCGGTGGTAGTCGGTGAAGGCGCAGGTCAGCCAGATGCCGGGATAGGACCAGTGCGGGATGGGCGCCCCCTGCGCGTCGCGGGCCAGCCACTCGGGATGCGCGCGGGCCGCGTCGTCGTGCACGGCGTGCGGATCGACCCTGGCCATGACGTGCATGCCCAACCCTCTGGCCGCCTCGACGAGCGCGCCGAACGGGTCGGTGTCGCCCAGGTGCACGCTGCGGTGGTGGTGCGGGACGCGGGTCGGATAGTAGGCGATGTAGCCGCCGGCGCTGATGCAGACCGCGTTCGACCTGCTCTCGCGCATCACCGAGGTCCAGAAGTCGACATCGAGATGCGCCGGGTCGTCCTCGGCCAGCGTCAGTTGCGTCCAGCGGGTCGCCGTGCGGGGCCAGTCGGATGTTCGCATCGTGACACACCTCTCGTCAGGCACATTGTCAGACTCGAAACATTGTTATACAAGAATGCAAGACCAACAAGAGTCCGGTGTGTCGTACGGGCAACATGAAGCCTGGGCGGGTCTATGATGTTGGAAAATAAAGCGGCGGGAGGTCGGCATGCGGATGTCCCAGTGGGCCCACGACACGTTCGGGCAGCGCGTCCCCCTGATCAGGCAGGGGGTGGCGGAGGCCCTGGCGGTGGCGCTGGAGAACGCCCGCGACGCACAGAAGATGGCGCAGACCGGCCATCTCCATCCGTTCGGGTTCACGCTCATGTCACGCAAGTTCGAGGCGCTGGCCGAGGCGTTCGAGGACATGGGCGACGTCCGCGTGGTCAAGCCCGGCGGCTCGCAGCACGAACTGGTGGTGCTCGACGGCAAGCTGCTGTTCCCCTTCCGCTACGCCAAAGACCGCTCGGTCGGCGTGCTGAGCGCGCGGATCAGCGACGGGCGCGCCTCCGCGCTGGTCCAGGCGCTGTTCAACCGGTTCGGGCCCGAGCCGCGGATGCGCCAGCTCGCCCTCGACGACGTGGCCCCGCAGGCCGCCCCGATCACCTCGCCGATCACCGAGGCACTGGGCGACCTGCCCGAGGACACCAGGCTCGTGCTGATCGCCTACGCCGCCAACGCGCACGCCGGGCTGCTCGACGCCTGGTGGGGCGAGGCCGAACTGCTCGACCGCACCGGCAACCTGAACTGGCACCACGTCGAGGAGATCCCGCTGACCCGGGAGACCGCCGCGCCCGCCGGGAGCGGCGGCGGCGCGGCCGCGTTCGACCAGGGCGTGCTGCCCGCGCCCCAGCTCAACCCGCGCACCGCGGCCGACCGGCGCGCCGCCCCCGCGGGCGGGCCGACCCCGATCAAGCCAGAAGCCGCCAGCGGTGCGTGACAACAAACCGGGCGGGCCGACCCCCCAGGCCGTCGCCGACGCGTTCGACGCCACCCGCCTCACCCAGGCCCGTCACCTGGCCGCGCTCACCAAGAAGGAGGTGGCCGAGCACCTCGGCGTCTCCCCCGCCGCGGTCGGCCAGTACGAGTCCGGCGTCACCCGGCCCCGTCCCGACCTGATCCCCCGGCTGGCCGAGGTGCTGTCGGTGCCGACGGCGTTCTTCCTGCCCGGCCGCCCGCACGGCAAGCTCGACGGCTCCATGGCGCACTTCCGCAGCCTGCGCTCCACCCGCGCCTACCAGCGGGCCAAGGCCGTCGCCTTCGTCGAGCAGGTGTGGGAGCTGACCTACGCCCTGGAGAAACGCGTCCAGCTCCCCGCCGTCGACCTGCCCGGCTTCGCCGGCGGCGAGACACACTCCGACCTGCCCCACGACCCGGCGGGCGCGGCCCGCGCGCTGCGCGCCCACTGGGGGCTGGGCGGCGGCCCGATCAGCCACCTCATCCGGCGCATGGAGGCCCACGGCATCGTCATCGCCTTCCCGCGCCACGACCCCGACGCGGTCACCGTCGACGCCTTCTCCACCTCCAGCCTGCCGCGGCCGATCGTGGTGCTGACGCCCAACAGGTTCGACGACATCTACCGCCACCGCTTCACCGCCGCCCACGAGCTGGGCCACCTGGTCCTGCACGGCGACACGGCGGCGGGCGACACCCAGCAGGAGCGTGAGGCCGACGCGTTCGCCGCCGAGTTCCTCACCCCGCGCGACAGCATCCTGCCCCGGCTCCCGCCGCGCGCCGACCTGCGCCGGCTGGCCGAGCTGCGCCAGACCTGGGGGGTCTCGGTCGACTCGCTGCTCTACCGGTGCCGGGAGACCGGGCTGCTGTCCGACTCCGCCGCCGGCCGCGCCTACCAGCGGCTCAACGCGCTGCGCGACCAGCCGGGCTTCACCAACGAGCCCGTCTCCGGCTATCCAGGCGAGCAGCCGGTGCTGCTGGGCCACGCCTTCGAGCTGGCCACCAGGGAGAGCGGCCTGAGCGCCGCCACGCTGGCGCGGGAGCTGGCCTGGCCCATCGGCCGCGTCCGCGAGCTGATCGGCCTGCCCGACCAGCGGCCCTCACTCACCCTCGTCCCCTGAGCACACCGGCCGGCCCAGCGGGCGAACCGGTGGTCGGTGCGGCGGTCAGTAGGTCACTCGGCCCACGGCGTCGCCGGTCTCCGTGCCGAGGTAGAGCGTGCCGTCCCGGTCGGCGACCGCGCTCACCGCCGAGAAGGCCCCCTCGCCCGGGTCCTGGAGGTTCGCGGTCACCTGCCCCTGCCCGTCCACCCTGATCACGAAGCCGATCGGCGCGGGCTCCGGCAGCCACGTGTACGGCAGGCGCGTGATGGCCCGGCGCAGCCCCGGCCAGCCGCCGAGGCCGTCGAGCAGCGGCGAGCGCAGCGACATCAGCGCCACCCAGTGACCGCCGCCGGCCGCCGGGGCGATGTCGTTCGGGTAGCCGGGCAGCCCGTCGATGAGCGTCTCCGACGCCCCCGCGCGCGGGCCGGACAACCAGTGCCTGATGACGCGGTACGCGCCGGTCTCCGACACCAGCAGGTACGTGCCGTCGGCCGACACGACCACGCCGTTCGGCAGTTGCAGCCCGTCGCGCACCACGCGGGTACGCCCGGTGGCCGGGTCGTAGGCGTGCACCGCGCCGTCGCCCGCGTGCTCCAGCGCGATCCACCGGGAGCGGTCGTAGTGGAAGCGGGAGGAGGACTCGGTGAAGTACACGGTGCCGTCGGCCGCCACGCTCACGTCGTTGACCAGCCGCAGCCGCCGCCCGTCGACGCTGTCGGTGAGCACCTGGGCGGGCCCGCCGCCGGGCGGGACGCGCAGGATCGCGCCGCGCGGCTCGTTGGCGGCGATCAGCGCGCCGTCGGGGGCGAAGGCCATGCCGGTGGGCCGCCCGCCGACGTCGGCGAACACCTCGAGGCCGCCGCCGTCGGCGGCCATCCGGTAGATCCGGCCGTCGGCCGAGCTGGTGTAGAGGCTGCCCTGCCGGTCGAACAGCACGGCGTCCGGGGAGCTGACCCTGCCCTGGGCGAGCCTGGCGACGCCCGACAGGCGGTCGTTGGCGGCGTACGGCCCGGTCAGGCCGGGGTCGGCGGGCGGGTCCCAGGCGACCGGCTCGACCGGCGTGGGCCAGAGCGCCAGATAGCCGGCGAGCAGCAGCACCGCCGCCAGCCCCGCCTGGAGGATCCTGCGCATCTTTAACTCCTCAAACTAGATATTTCTTATATTGAGTTCACGCGAAAAAAATCAGCTACCCCGGTGCAGGTCGGCGATCGTGGTGCCGGCCAGGCTGGCCTTCATCGCCTCCTCGGCCCGCCGCAGGTTGTCGGCCACCCGGCGGCGGATCACGTCGGGCCGCCCGCCGGGCAGCGCGTGGTCGATGTCGGTGCGGAACAGCGGGCGCTCCTGCTCGCTCGCGCGCAGCACGTCCAGCAGCGTGATCCGCTCCGACGGCCGGGCCAGCCGGATGCCGCCCCTGGCGCCCTCCCGGGTCTCGATCAGCCCCGCCCTGGCCAGGCTCTGCACGATCTTGGTGGCCGTCGGCGGCGCGATGCCCAGCGCCGCCGCCAGTTCCCTGGTCGAGATGAAGTCGGTGAAGCCCTCCTCGACCTTGACCGCCACATAGACGACGACCGCGATCGCCTGCGTGAGGGTGAGGGGATATGCCACAACTCAATATCTAGTGGAGGTAGTCAAGGGGCGTCAACGACCCGTGTACCGCAGGATCCACACGCCCTGGTTCTTGTCGGAGACGTAGATGTAGCCGCGCCGGTCCACCACGACGTCCTCGCTCTGGGCGACCAGTTCGCCCTCCGGCATCGGCCCGTATCTCCTGACCGGGTCCGGGGGCACGAAGTAGCCGACCTCGCGGGGCAGTCGGGTGTTGGAGACGTCGTAGATGCGCAGCCCGGCGTTGAAGTGCGCGATGTACAGAAGGTCACCCTGTTTCTGCACGTCGGGGTGGTGCTGGTGGTGGTTGATGTTGTGCGGGCCGCTCCAGCCGCCCCGTCCGGAGAAGTCCGCGTACGGCGCCCCGGGCGGCGGCTCCGGCGTCGGCAGCAGCGACAGCAGGAACGGCGCGGCCGGATCGGAGATGTCCACGATCGAGGCGTGCGGAGCGGCCCCCTTGCCGTAGGAGACGTCCTCGGAGTTGGCGAAGGCGATCTTCCGCTCGGGGACGGGCAGCACGCCGTGCACGCCGAAGCGGGAGTGGAAGGGCGGGCTGAAGCTCAGGCCGCCGACGGGGCGGGGCGCGCCGACGTCGGAGATGTCCAGCACGACCAGGCCGGCCGCGCCGTAGGGCAGGTAGACCAGGTCGCCCACCACGTACGGCGGGCCGTGCAGGGAGACGTCCGCGCCGTTCGCGCAGCAGAAGCCGTGCGTGTGCGGCTGCCGGTCGGCGGCCGGGACGACGCCCTGCTCCCCGTCCCGCTGCCCCGGCACCCACCAGCGGCCCGCCTCCACCGGCCGGGCGGGGTCCCGGATGTCGACGACGGTGTAGATGTTGCCGGTGAAGCCCTTCGCCCCGGCGGCCACGTGCACGTACCCGCCGCCGGGATAGAGGTTGCGGTGGGTGCCGGTGCCGCCGGTGGCGTAGTGGCCGAGGCGGCGCGGGCGTACCGGGTCCTTGATGTCCCACAGGTACAGGCCCTCCTCGAAGTCGGCCTCGGGGTCGCCGCCGAAGTTGGGGAAGATCTGTTCCAGGGCGGTCACCATGAGGTCGCCGTGCAGATCGACCTGCAGCGTCCAGGTGTCGGCCGGCCCCGGCACGAACGCCGCGACCTCCGGCCGTCTCGGGTCGGTGACGTCCACGACGCTCCAGCCGGAGTCCCAGAAGTGCCCCGTGTACAGGTACCAGCGGCCCGCCCGCTGCCGGATCGCCATCTTGAAGGCGGGGCGGTGGTCCATGTCGGTGTAGCCCACGACCTCCACGTTGCGGGCGTACTGCCCGCGGGGGCCGGCCGAGACGGCCTCCGCCTGGGCCGGCGCGGCGCCCGCCCGCGTCGCCGCCAGGGCCGAGGCCGTCGTCAGCGAAACCCGCAGCGCCTGGCGCCGGGACACGTCCGCCACGATCTCTCCTCACGTCAGGTGATCAAGAACAGTGACCAGCCAAGCGAGGGAGAGGTGAAATCCAGCGAAAGATCATCTTTATCCGGCTTTGCCGGGCGGGCCGGAACCCGTCACACCGGGTCTGGGGCGGGCGGTCAGCGTGAGGCTTCCGGGCAGGGCCGCCACGGCGTCGTGGACCCGCGCGGCCAGGTCCGTCACGGACGGCGCGCCCGCCGCCGTGACCGCCCAGCCCTCGACCGCGAGCCGCCAGGCGGCCACCAGCAGGTCGCCCGCGAGCCGGGTGCGCGGATCGTCGGGCAGGTCGAGCCGCCGGTGCAGCACCGCCACCACCGAGCGCAGGGTGCTCTCGCAGAAGTGCAGGTTGTGCGCGTCCATGGAGGACGTCTCCTGCGACAGGCGGAAGCTGAGCGCGGCCCGCCCGGCCCACGCCTCGTCGGCCACCCGGTCCAGCGCGGCCAGCAGGGTCGCCTCCATCAGCTCCAGCAGCGGACGGCCGTCGGCGGGCGCCGTCTCCAGCTCTTCGAGGAAGGCCCGCCACAGGTCGTGCAGCGGCGCCATCGCGACCTCCTCCTTGCCGCCGAAGTAGCGGAAGAACGTGCGCTTGGACACCTCGACCTCGTCGCAGAGCTCGTCGAGCGTGACCCCGCCGAAGCCGCGGGCGGCGAACAGGGCCAGGGCGGCGTCGATCAGCGCCTGCCGGGTGCGCTGCTTCTTGCGCTCGCGCAGCGGCGGCGGTGGCGGTGCGGTGGTCACGGACCCGAGTGTAGCCGAGCGGCAAACGCCACTTGCGCGCTTACGCCACCGAGTGGCATAAAGTAGCTCTCGTTCCCGACTGGAAGGCCGGCACACCATGCGTGCTCTGCTCATCGACCACTCGACCGCTTCCGGCCTGCGCCTCGGCGAGAGCGCCGACCCCGTGCCCCGACCGCACGAGGCCCTGGTCCGCGTACGTGCCACCTCGCTCAACTTCGGCGAGGTCAAGCACGCCATCGCCGACGCCGGGGACGGTGCCGTGCTGGGCTGGGACGCCGCGGGCGTGGTCGAGCGCGCCGCCGCCGACGGCTCCGGCCCGGCCGCCGGCACCCCCGTGATCACCCTCGGCCTCGACGGCGCGTGGGCGGAGCTGCGTGCCGTGGACACCGCCACGCTCGGCGTCGTCCCCGCCGGAGCCGACCTCGGGGCGATCAGCACGGTTCCGGTCGCGGGCGCCGGCGCGCTGCGCGCGTTGCGCCGGATCGGCCCGCTGCTGGGCCGCCGGGTGCTGGTGACGGGCGCGACGGGCGGCGTGGGCCGCTACGCCGTGCAGCTCGCGCGGCGCGCCGGAGCCCACGTCGTCGCCTCGACCGGGAACCCCGCCGAGCACGGCGACGGGCTGCGCGCACTGGGCGCCCACGACGTGGTCGCCCACCCGGAGCAGACCGGCGACCCGGTGGACGGGGTGATCGACAACGTCGGCGGGCCCCAGCTCGTGGCGGCGTTCGGCAAGCTGGCGGCGCACGGCACGCTCGTCTCCGTCGGCCACGGCACCGGCCAGGCCGAGACGTTCCCGTTCGGCGCGCTCTTCGGCCACGAGGGGCGGCACGACCGCTCCCTCGTCACCTTCTACCTGCTGGACGGCGCGGACCTGGTCCCCGACCTGACCTGGCTGGCCGCCCGCGTCGCCGGCGGCGACCTCGACCCGGGCATCGCCTGGCGCGGCGACTGGAAGCAGGCCGACGAGGCCGTCTCCGCCCTGCTCGACGGCCGCCTGCACGGCAAGGCGGTGCTCGATCTCGGCTGAGCGGTTGACCTCAAGCGTCGTTGAGGTTGCATCCTCGTAGGGACTGCCGATCTCTGAAGGAGAACATCATGCACGCCGCCGTCCTGCACGCCTTCGGCCCCGCCGAGAACCTCAGCTACGAGACCGTCCCCGACCCCGAGCCCGGCCCCGGCCAGGTGCGCATCGCCGTCAAGGCGGCGGGCGTGCACCTGGTGGAGACGGCGATGCGCACCGGGCTGGCCAGTGACACGCTGCCACCGCGGCCCACGCTCCCGGCGATCTTCGGCAGCGAGGTGGCCGGCCGGGTGGACGCCGTCGGCCCGGAGGTGGACCCGGCCTGGCTCGGCCAGGACGTGGTGACGTCGGGCGGACGGTCCGGCGGGTACGCCGAACTGACCGTGGCCGACGTGACGAGCCTGCACCGCGTGCCCGGCGGCCTGAGCCCGGAGGCGGCCGTCACCATGGTCGTCACCGGCGCCACCACGATGTGCTTCCTGGACGTGGCCGCGCTGACGTCCTCGGACGTG
Source organism: Nonomuraea sp. MG754425 (assembly GCF_021699195.1). GTDB lineage: Bacteria > Actinomycetota > Actinomycetes > Streptosporangiales > Streptosporangiaceae > Nonomuraea. The sequence goes on from NZ_SSXE01000028.1 coordinate 92,135, forward strand.
GTCCTGGTGACCTCGGCGGCGGGCGGGATCGGGCGGCTGGTCGTCCAGCACGCCCGCCGCCTCGGCGCCACGGTGGTCGGCGCGGCGGGCGGCCCCGCCAAGGTGGCGGCCGTCCGCGACCTGGGCGCGGACCTCGCCGTGGACTACGACGTGCCGTCCTGGCAGGAGGAGGTGGCCGCCCGGCTCGGCGGCAGGAAGGTCACCGCCCTGCTCGACGGGGTGGGCGGCGACAAGGCGCGGGCGGCGTTCGAGCTGCTGGCCGACGGCGGCCGGTACGTCACCATCGGCAACGCCTCCCAGGGTGGCTTCGCGCCGGACCCCGGCGAGTTGGAGGAGCGCGGCCAGAGCGCGACCAGTGCGCTGCTGGCCCTGCTCAGCGCGCCGCAGGAGCGGCCCGGCTACGAGGTCAGGGCGCTGGCCGCGGCGGCGGAGGGCACGCTCGTGCCGCAGGTGCAGGCGTTCCCGCTGGCGCGGGCCGCCGACGCCCACGCCGCGCTGGAGTCGCGGCGGACCACGGGCAAGGTCGTCCTCATCCCGTGACCGCGGGCCCCGGCCTCCGGGTCGTGGGTCCGTCCTCGGGGGCCCGCGACCGGCCGGGCGGGCCCCCGTCAAGGGCTGAAAAATATCTTCGCAAAGATCTCGCCTGCGAAGGAAAATGTTGAGACGCTGACTGCACCACGCGCCCCCAGCCCGAGGAGTGTCCATGCGCAGACTACTGGCGATCTCGCTCGTAGCCGTGCTCCCGTTAAGCAATATCAGTGCGGCGCACGCACAGGAACCCGCCGGCCGGCAGGAGGCGTTCGCCTCGGCCGCCGCGGAGTTCAAGGTGCCGCAGAGCGTGCTGCTCGGCGTCTCCTACCTGGAGTCCCGCTGGGACGCCCACGCCGGGCAGCCCTCCAGCGACGCCGGGTTCGGCCCCATGCACCTGACCGACGCCGCCGCGTACACCTCCGCCAATCACCACGACGGCGAGGAGGACGCCCGCGGCGACGACTCCCGCCCGCTGCCCGCTCCCGCCGAGCGGCCCGCCCCGGCCGACCTGCCCGCCTCGCTGCGCACCATGGAGCGGGCCGCCGCGCTGACCGGGGAGAGCCACGAGCGGCTGCGCACCGACGACGCCGCCAACATCCGCGGCGGCGCGGCGCTGCTGGCCGACTACCAGAAGGCACTCGGCGCGCCGCTCAGCGACGACCCCGGCCAGTGGTACGGCGCGGTCGCCCGCTACTCGGGCGCGGAGGAGGCGGGCGCGGCCAAGTTCTTCGCCGACGAGGTCTTCTCGGTGATCGAGGAGGGCGCCGAACGCACCACCGGCGACGGCGAGAAGGTCGCGCTGAAGGCCGTGCCCGGCCTGGAGAAGATCGAGAAGTGGCTGGAGAAGCTCGGCCTGCGCGGCACGCGCCCCGACGGCGTCGAGTGCCCCGCCTCGATCTCCTGCGAGTGGATCCCGGCCGCCTACCAGGAACTGCCGGACGACGACTACGGCCACTACGACCTGGCGAACCGGCCGGTGAGCCAGAAGGTCGACTACATCATCATCCACGACATGGAGGGCTACTTCCTGCCCTCCATCCGCCTCAACCAGGACCCGAACTACGGCGCGAGCTGGCACTACTCCGTCCGCTCCACCGACGGCCACATCGCCCAGCACATCAAGACCAAGGACGTCGGCTGGCAGGCCGGCAACTGGTACATCAACGCCAAGTCCGTCGGCATCGAGCACGAGGGCTTCCTGGCCGAGGGCGGCACCTGGTACACCGAGGCGATGTACCGCTCGTCGGCCCGCCTGGTCCGCTACCTGGCGCTCAAGCACGGCGTGCCGCTGGACCGCGCCCACATCCTGGGCCACGACAACGTCCCTGGCACGCTGCCGACGACCGTGCGCGGCATGCACGAGGACCCCGGGCCGTTCTGGGACTGGGCGCACTACTTCCAGCTCATGGGCGCTCCGCTGCACGGCATCGGCGGCCCCCGGTCCGGCTCGGTCATGATAAAGCCGGACTTCGCCACGAATAAGCCGTACTTCTACGGGTGCGACCGCAAGAACCCCGAGGCCGCCTGCCCGCCGCTGCCCTCCGGCACCGTCTGGCTGCGCACCGAGCCGCGCGACGACGCGCCGCTGGTCAAGGACATCGGCAAGCACCCGACCGGCGAATCCCTCTACAGCGTGTACGACCACAGCGCCCGCGCGAGCACCGGCCAGCGCTTCGCCGTCGCCGACCGCCAGGGCGACTGGACGGCCATCTGGTACCTGGGGCAGAAGTCGTGGTTCCACAACCCGGCCGCCGCGCCGACCGCGGTGCCGTCGATGGGGCTCGTCGTCACGCCGAAGCCGGGCAAGGCGACCGTCCCGGTGTACGGCCGGGCGTACCCGGAGCAGGAGGCGTACCCGGAGGGCGTCCCGTACCAGGCGGTGACGCCGCTGCAGTACACGTTCTCGGCGGGCGAGAAGTACACGCTCGCCGGACCGGCCGCCACGGAGTACTACCGCGCGGTCACCTTCGACCTGGCCGACCACACCGTGGTCCGGGGCAAGACCAGGTACCTGCAGATCCAGTTCGGCCACCGCGTGATGTTCGTCAAGGCTGACGACGTGCGGGTGACGTTCTCCGGGTGAACTCCTTGACGGCTCGCCTGGTGCTCTCGAGCGCCTCCTGAGAGGAGTCGAACGTGCGCTGGGCGACGCCGACGAACACGCAGTCGACCACGAGGAGCTGGCTGATCCGGCTGGCCAGGGCGCCGGGGCGGAACTCCGTCTCGCGCCCGGCCGAGATCAGCACGTGCTCGGCCAGCTCCGCGATGGACGAGCGGGGGTTGTTGGTGATCGCCACCGTGGTGGCCCCGGCCTCCTTGGCCCGGCCTAACGGCTCGATCACGTCGGGGGTCTCGCCCGAGGTGCTGATGCCGATGGCGACGTCGCCGCCGCGCAGCAGCACCGCGCTGGTCAGCGCCAGGTGCGCGTCCTGGAAGGCGTGGCTGGACAGGCCGATGCGCAGCAGTTTCTGCGCGACGTCCTCGGCCACCAGCCCGGACGCGCCGACCCCGTAGGCGTCGATCCGCCGGGCCCCGACGATGGCGTCCACGACCAGCCCGAGCCGCTCGGAGACGAGCTGGGCGACGGTGTCGTTGATCGCCTCGGACTCGGCGCGCGCCACCTTCTGGATGACCTCCGACAGCGGGTCGTCGGGGGCCAGGTCGCCGGGCACGAGCCGGTCGGGCTGCGCGGCGGCCGCCGCCAGAGCCAGCCTGAGCTGCGGATATCCGGCGAAGCCGAGCAGCCTGGCGGTACGTACGATCGTGGCCTCGCTGGTGCCGGAGGCGGCGGAGAGCTCCGTGATGGTGCTCCTGGCCACCGTCGCGGGGTCCTCCAGGATGAGGCGGGCGACGGTCTGGGCGGCGGGCGTCAGGGAGGGCAGCACGCCGCGGACCGTGGCCACCAGAGTGTCAGCCCGCAGGCCGTTCCCGCTGTCGTCCACGGTCCTGATTATGCCGCCTGCGCCCGATACGCGAGCCGCCCTTGCTTGTTCCGGCGCGAGAGGGCTAGCGCAGGGTGCCGTTGGTCATGCCCGCCGGCTCCTCGGGAACGGCGATCAGGCCCAGCTCGGCCGGAGTGGCGAGCAGCCGGTGGAACGGGACCACGCGCACGGTGTAGCCGAAGGCGCCCGTGCGGTCGAGCGGCACCGAGCCCGTGTAGTGGGCCCGCCCGTCGTCGTCCACCGAGCGCACCACCAGCTTCGCGTACGACGGGTGCGCCAGCTCGTCGTGCGGCCCGACCTTGCCGTAGGCGGCCTCGACCAGCACGTCGTCGGGTTCCAGGTCGCCGAGCGCGACGGTCGCGTGCAGTTCGGCGGTGGCCCCGACCTCGGGGGTGTCGCCCACGCCCGCGGACTCGACGTGCTCGACCCGCACCCCGGGCCACGCCCTGGTCACCCGCACCCGCCAGGCGGCGAACGCCTTGGCGGGCGCGTAGTGGTCGGCACTGAGCGCGCGGGCCGCCGCGGCGGCCGGGTTGTACAGCTCGACGACGTAGTCGCGCAGCATGCGCCCGGCCAGCACCTTCGGCCCCAGCGAGGTCAGCGTGTGCTTGACCATCTCCATCCAGCGCCGTGGCGGGCCGTCGAGCACGCGGTCGTAGAACCGGTCGGACACCTCGTGCTCGATCAGGTCGTAGAGGGCGGATGCCTCCAGCTCGTCACGCCGGTCGGGGTCGCTCACCCCGTCGGCGGTGGGGATGGCCCAGCCGTTGGTGCCGTCGTACCACTCGTCCCACCAGCCGTCGCGGATCGACAGGTTGAGCCCGCCATTGAGCGCGGACTTCATCCCCGACGTGCCGGACGCCTCCAGCGGGCGCAGCGGGTTGTTCAGCCAGACGTCGCAGCCCTGGACCATGAGCTGCCCGAGCGTCATGTCGTAGTCGGGCAGGAACACGATGCGGTGCCGCACGTCCGCCCGGTCGGCGAACTTGACGATCTGCTGGATCAGCTTCTTGCCGCCCTCGTCGGCGGGGTGCGCCTTGCCCGCGATCACGATCTGCACCGGCTTGTCGGGGTCGAGCAGCAGCTCGGTGAGGCGTTCGGGGTCGCGCAGCATGAGCGTGAGCCGCTTGTAGGACGGCACCCGCCGGGCGAACCCGATCGTCAGCACGTCGGGGTCGAGCGCGTCGTCGATCCAGCCGAGCTCGGCGTCGGAGGCCCCGCGCCCGCGCCACGATTCGCGCAGCCGCGCCCTGGCCCCTTCGACCAGCCGCCGGCGCAGCTCGCCGCGGATCGCCCAGATGTCGGCGTCGGAGATCTTCTGGATGCTCTCCCAGCCGCGGGCCCGCTCCAGCAGCGCGGGCACCTCGCGCCCGGCCAGCTCCATGAACTCCCTGCCGACCCAGGTGGGCGCGTGCACGCCGTTGGTGATCGAGCCGATCGGCACCTCGTCGAGGTCGAATCCCGGCCAAAGAATTTTGAACATCTCCCGGCTGACCTCGCCGTGCAGCTCGGACACCCCGTTGACCCGCTGGGCCAGCCGCATACCCATGACGGCCATGTTGAACCGCCCGGGATCGCTCTCCGCGCCCAGTGCGAGGATGCGCTCCACCGGGACGGTCGGCCAGGAGCCCGGCCCGCCGAAGTGCCGCGCGATCATGTCCACGGGGAAGCGGTCGATGCCGGCCGGGACGGGCGTGTGCGTGGTGAACACCGTGCCCGCGCGCACCGCCTCCAGCGCCTCGTCGAACGTCAGCCGCGCCTCGGTCAGCTCGCGGATGCGCTCCAGGCCGAGGAAGCCGGCGTGACCCTCGTTGGTGTGGAAGACCTCGGGCTCGGCGTGTCCGGTGATCCTGCAGTAGGCCCGGATCGCGCGCACGCCGCCGACCCCGAGCAGCAGCTCCTGCATGAGCCGGTGGTCGGTGCCGCCGCCGTACAGGCGGTCGGTGACGTCGCGCGCGGCGGCGTCGTTGTCGGCCACGTCGGAGTCGAGCAGCAGCAGCGGGACCCGCCCGACCTGCGCCACCCACACCTGCGCGTGCAGATCGCGGTCGTCGGGCAGGGCCAGGCGGATCTTGACCGGCGCACCCTCGGCGTCCTTCAGCAGGCTCAGCGGCAGGCCGCCGGCGTCGAGGGACGGGTAGTGCTCGAGCTGCCAGCCGTCGGGCGACAGCGACTGCGTGAAGTAGCCATGGCGGTAGAGCAGACCGACCGCGAGGATCGGCACGCCCAGGTCGCTGGCCGCTTTGAGGTGGTCTCCGGCCAGGATGCCGAGACCGCCCGAGTACTGCGGCAGCGCGGCGGCGATGCCGTACTCGGGCGAGAAGTAGGCGATGGCCCGCGCGCCGTCGGGCAGCGTCTGGTACCACCGCGGCGAGGTCATGTACTCGCGCAGGTCGTCGGCGGCGTCGGCGAGCCGGCGCAGGAAGCGGCGGTCGGCCGCCAACTCGCTCAACCTGCTCGGCGCGACGGCGCCGAGCAGCGCGACGGGATCGTGCCCGACCCGCTCCCACAGCTCGGCGTCGACCTCCGCGAAGAGGTCCAGCGTCTCCGGGTGCCAGGACCACCGGAGATTGTGGACGAGCTCGCCGAGGGCGGCCAGCTCCGCGGGCAGGACGGTGCGGACGGTAAACCGGCGGATAGCTCTCACGTTTCTGCACCCTACGGGCTAGGAGGGACCTCTGAGTCCTTCACCCTCATGAAGGCCGTTCAAACCACTTCCGAGAACAAGCATGAAGAGGGACTTTTGGGGCAACTTTCCAGGTTGTTGGACCTTCCTACACACACTCTCGGGAGGTCTATCCGCTGCTGTCCACAATTTACATGCAAGGATCGTTCCTGCCAGGGAAAGCCTCCGGCGGTACCGGGAGTACCGCCGCAAACTCTCGAATGCGATGATCGGACGAATTCCCATCACGGACATCTCCCCCGTCGTCGACTGCGGGCAATGGCCCGCCAAAGCGGTCGCCGGCGAGACCTTCCAGGTCTCGGCGACCGTGTTCAGAGAGGGCCATGACGCCGTGGCGTCGGGCGTGGTGCTCACCGCGCCCGACGGCCAGCGGGGCCGCCTGAAACCCATGCGCGAACTCGCCCCCGGCACCGACCGGTGGGGCGTGGACGTGTGCCTGCCCGCCGAAGGTGACTGGTTGTTCCGCGTGGAGGCGTGGAGCGACCCGATCAGCACCTGGTTGCACGACGCCGAGATCAAGATCCCGCGCGGCATGGACGTGGACCTCATGTGTGAGGAGGGCTCACGGCTGTTCGAGCGGGCCGCCAAGGCCGTGCGCGCCGCCGACTGCCCCAACGGCCCGCCCTCCGGGAGCGGCAGGAGCGGCAAACGCGGGCAGAACGGCAGCGGCGAAACCGCCTGCGGCCACCGCGCGGCGCTGCTGTCGGTCTCTGCCACGCTGCGCGACGAGGAGCTGGATCCCCGGGCCCGGCTCTCGATCGTCCAGCTTCCCGAGACCGGCGCGCTGCTGGAGGCGCATCCGTTCCGCGAGCTGGTGACCAGGTCGAAGTCCCACAAGGTCAGGGTGGACCGGCGCCGGGCGCTGTACGGCTCCTGGTACGAGTTCTTCCCCCGGTCGGAAGGGGCGGTGGTCACCGAGCAGGGCATCTCCAAGTCCGGAAATTTCCAGACAGCGGCGAAGCGCCTGCCCGCCATCGCCAAGATGGGCTTCGACATCGTCTACCTGCCGCCCATCCACCCGATCGGCACCACGTACCGAAAGGGACGCAACAACACGCTCAGCCCGGAGCCCGACGAACCCGGCTCGCCCTGGGCGATCGGCTCCGAGGACGGCGGCCACGACGCGGTCCACCCCGACCTGGGCACGATCGACGACTTCGACGAGTTCGTCGGCCGCGCCAGGGAGCTGGGCATGGAGATCGCCCTCGACTTCGCCCTGCAGTGCTCCCCCGACCACCCGTGGGTCAAGGAGCACCCCGAGTGGTTCACGATCAGGGCCGACGGGTCGATCGCGTACGCCGAGAACCCGCCCAAGAAGTACCAGGACATCTACCCGATCAACTTCGACAAGGACCCCGAGGGGATCTACACCGAGGTCAGGCGGGTGCTGCGGCACTGGATGGAGCACGGCGTACGGGTGTTCCGGGTGGACAACCCGCACACCAAGCCGGTGGCGTTCTGGGAGCGGCTGCTGGCCGACATCCACCGGACCGACCCCGACGTGATCTTCCTGGCGGAGGCCTTCACCAGGCCGGCGATGATGCGCACGCTGGCCAAGGCCGGCTACCACCAGTCGTACACGTACTTCACCTGGAAGAACTCCAAGGCCGACGTGGAGAGTTATCTCACCGAGCTCGCCCGGGAGACCTCCGGTTACCTGCGGCCGAACCTGTTCGTCAACACGCCGGACATCCTGCACGAGTACCTCCAGCACGGCGGCGTGCCCGGGTTCAAGATCAGAGCCGTGCTGGCGGCGCTCACCTCACCGGCGTGGGGTGTCTATTCCGGATATGAACTCGTGGAAAATGTCCCGGTACGCCCGGGAAGCGAGGAATATCTGGATAGTGAGAAATATCAATACAAACCACGCGAGTGGGCCACGGCGGAACGTGAAGGGTGGAGCCTGGCTCCCCTCATCACTCAACTGAATTTGTTCCGAAGAGCACATCCGGCGCTTCAGGAATTGCGTAATCTACGGTTCCACAGGGTCGATCAGGCGGACATCGTCTGCTTCTCCAAACGACTCCCGGGCGCCTATGACACGGCCACACGAAGGCACGGGCTGGGCGACGTCGTCGTGGCGGTGGTCAACCTGGATCCGCACCGAACCCACGAAGCGACCGTGGATCTCGATCTGTCCGCCCTCGGTCTCGACTGGAACGCCGAGTTCGTCGTGGACGACGAGCTGTCCGGTGAGTCGTACCGCTGGCGACAGCGCAACTACGTGCGCCTCGACCCCCACATCCAGCCTGCCCACATTCTCACCGTACGAGCCGCGCCACGGTAGAACTGAATTCAGCGGGGAGTCTTCAAACGTGTGTGAAAGCGCCTCCCTCATGAGCCCCCAGCGGGGCGGCTCATGAGCTCCACACCCATTCCCAACACCTTTGACGAGGAAAAACCACGCGATCCCTACTGGTACAAGCGAGCGGTTTTCTACGAGGTCCTGATCAGGGGCTTCGCCGACTCCAACGGCGACGGCACCGGCGACGTCAAGGGCCTCATCGGCAAGCTCGACTACCTGCAGTGGCTGGGCGTCGACTGCCTCTGGCTGCTGCCGCTGTACGAATCACCGCTGCGTGACGGCGGCTACGACATCGCGGACTTCATGAAGATCCTGCCCGAGTTCGGCGATCTCGGGGACTTCGTGAAGCTGGTCGACGAGGCACACAAACGCGGCATGCGTGTCATCGCCGACCTCGTCGTGAACCACACCAGCGACGCCCACCCCTGGTTCCAGGCGTCCCGGCACGACCCGGAGGGGCCGTTCGGCGACTTCTACGTCTGGTCGTCCACGGATGAGAAGTACCAGGACGCCCGGATCATCTTCATCGACACCGAGACGTCGAACTGGACCTACGACCCCGTGCGCGGCCAGTACTACTGGCACCGCTTCTTCCACCACCAGCCGGACCTCAACTACGAGAACCCGGCCGTGCAGGAGGCGATGCTGGAGGTCCTGCGGTTCTGGCTGGACCTCGGCATCGACGGGTTCCGGCTGGACGCGGTGCCGTACCTCTTCGAGGAGGAGGGCACCAACTGCGAGAACCTGCCGAAGACGCACGAGTACCTCAAGCGGATCAGGGCCGACGTGGACCGGATCTACCCCGACCGGGTGCTGCTCGCCGAGGCGAACCAGTGGCCGTCCGACGTGGTGGAGTACTTCGGCGACCCCGTCGGCGGCGGGGACGAGTGCCACATGGCCTTCCACTTCCCCCTGATGCCGCGCATCTTCATGGCCGTGCGCAGGGAGTCGCGCTACCCCATCTCCGAGATCCTGGCCCAGACGCCGAAGATCCCCGAGCACTGCCAGTGGGGCATCTTCCTGCGCAACCACGACGAGCTGACGCTCGAGATGGTCACCGACGAAGAGCGCGACTACATGTACACCGAGTACGCCAAGGACCCCCGCATGCGCGCCAACGTCGGCATCCGCCGCCGCCTCGCGCCCCTGCTGGAGAACGACCGCAACCAGATCGAGCTGTTCACCGCGCTGCTGCTGTCGCTGCCCGGCTCCCCCGTGCTCTACTACGGCGACGAGATCGGCATGGGCGACAACATCTGGCTCGGCGACCGCGACGGCGTGCGCACCCCCATGCAGTGGGACCCCGACCGCAACGCCGGCTTCTCCGACTGCGATCCCGGCCGGCTCTACCTGCCGGTCATCATGGACCCGATCTACGGCTACCAGGCGATCAACGTCGAGGCCCAGCAGAAGAACGCCGGCTCGCTGCTGCACTGGACACGCCGCATGATCGAGATCCGCAAGCGGCACCCGGTCTTCGGTCTGGGCGGTTACGCGGAGCTGAACTCCTCCAACCCCAGCGTGCTCGCGTTCGTCAGGGAACTGGGCGACGACCGGATGCTGTGCGTGAACAACCTGTCACGCTTCCCGCAGCCGGTCGAGCTCGACCTGCGCAGGTTCGTCGGAGTCTCTCCCGTGGAGACGATGGGTGGCGTCCCATTCCCGGCAATTGGCGAACTTCCGTATCTTTTGACGCTTCCCGGGCATGGGTTCTATTGGTTCACACTCCCGCCGGCTATCACCCAGGAGGAGTAGGACGTGCTTGACGAGCTCCTTGCCGCATGGATCGGCCGCCAGCGTTGGTTCGGCGGCAAGGGGCGCCCGATCGACGAACTGTCGATCGACTCGGACGTCGAGCTGACCCCCGGGCTCAGGCACCTGATCGTCGCCGTCTGGCAGGAGGGCTCACGCGACCGGTACCAGCTCCTGCTCGGCGAACGCACCGAACTGCCCGACCGGCTCACCCACTCGTTCATCGGCACCACCGGCGACCGGCACCTCTACGACGCCGTGCACGACCCCGACCTCACCGGCTGGCTGCTCGACGGCATGGCCCACGACGAGACCCGCAGCGGCCTGCGCATGCGTCACGTGTCCGGCGTCACCATCGACACCGCTCCGCGCAGCCTCGTCCTGGGGGCCGAGCAGTCCAACACCTCCCTGGTGTTCGGGGACTCCTACATCTGCAAGCTCTTCCGCCGGCTCATCCCGGGGGTGAACCCCGAGCTGGAGATCGTCACCGCCCTGGCGGCCAGGAACGCGCCGCACATCGCGCGGCCGTACGGGTGGATCGAGGCCGACCTCGACGGCACCGACACGACGCTCGCGATCATGCAGGAGTTCCTGACGCCCGCCAACGACGGCTGGGGCCTCGCGCTGGCCAGCGTGCGCGACCTGTACGCCTCGCGGCCCGAGGTGCCGGCGGGCGAGGTGGGCGGCGACTTCGCCGCCGAGTCGCTGCGGCTGGGCGACGCCACCGCCCGCGTGCACCACGAGCTGGCCTCGGCCTTCCCCACCGACGTCGTGGAGATGCACGAGATCAAGCGCATGGCCGAGACCTTCAGACGCCGGCTGGGCCGGGCCGTGGCCGAGGTACCCGAACTCCGCCGGCACGTGACGGCCATCGAGGACGCCTACCACCGGGTGGAGTTGCTCACCAACGAGGTGCCTGTGCAACGCGTTCACGGCGACTACCACCTCGGGCAGGTGATGCGCACGCCGACGGACTGGGTCGTCCTGGACTTCGAGGGCGAGCCCGGCCAGCCGCTGGCCGAGCGGCGGGCGCTGTACTCGCCGCTGCGGGACGTGGCCGGGATGCTGCGCTCGTTCGACTACGCGGCCCGGCACCTGCTGGCCGACCACCCCCAGGCCGGGCAACTGGAGTCCAGGGCGCAGGAGTGGGCCGACCGCAACCGGGCCGCCTTCCTCGACGGGTACGCCGAGGGCGGCGGCGTCATCACGGGGGCGGACGCGGCGTTGCTGCGGGCGTTCGAGCTGTCGAAGGCGGTCTACGAGGTCGTCTACGAGGCCCGCAACCGGCCCTCGTGGATCCCGATCCCGCTGGCCGCCTTCCGCCCCCGCGCCGCCTGACGCCGGCACTTCACAGAGACCGGCGCTTCACAGGGGCCGGCATGATCGCAGCCAGGTTCGCGGCGGGCAAACGAGATCGTCGGTCTCAACTAAGCCCAAGAAGAATTCCTGTTTTTCGCACTTGCCGTGATTGTGGCGGTGAAAGCGGGCAGTGCCTGGGATGGACGGGTCATCATAAGGCAGGGTTGGGAGCATGCCGATGAGGACAGAGCTCGACCGCCTGGCGGGCGGTGCACACCACGATCCCCACTCCGTGCTCGGAGCGCACCCTGCGAGCGGTGGGGTGGTCTTCCGCGCGCTGCGCCCGCTGGCCGAACGCGTGCGCGTGGTGCTCGACGACGGCTCTGCCCATGACATGAAACATCAGGCCCACGGGGTGTTCGAGGTGACCGTCCCGGGGCTGGACAAGGTGCCGGGCTACACGCTGAGCGTCAAGTACGCCGGCGCGCAGCCGTACGAGGTGCGTGACCCCTACCGTCACTGGCCCACGCTCGGCGAGGTGGACCTGCACCTCATCGGCGAGGGGCGGCACGAGCGGCTGTGGGAGGTGCTCGGGGCGCGCGTCATGGAGCACGAGGACGTACCGGGCACGGCGTTCGCCGTGTGGGCCCCGAACGCGCGTGGCATCAGGGTCGTCGGCGACTTCAACCACTGGGACGGCGTCGCCTACCCGATGCGGTCGCTGGGCCGCTCGGGCGTGTGGGAGCTGTTCGTGCCCGGACTGGGCGCGGGCGAGCGGTACAAGTACCAGATCCTGGGCGCCGACGGGGTGTGGCGGGACAAGGCCGACCCGATGGCCCGGCGCACCGAGGTGCCGCCGCTGACGGCCTCGGTGATCGAGAAGTCCGACTACGGCTGGCAGGACGACGCCTGGATGGTCGACCGGCGCGAGTCCCGGCCGCAGACCGGGCCGATGAGCATCTACGAGGTGCACCTGGGGTCGTGGCGACCCGGCCTGTCGTACGTGGAACTGGCGGAGGAACTGTCGGACTATGTCGCCGACCTGGGCTTCACCCACGTGGAGCTGCTGCCGGTGGCCGAGCACCCGTTCGGCGGGTCGTGGGGTTACCAGGTGACCTCGTACTACGCGCCGACGTCCAGGTTCGGCACGCCCGACGAGTTCCGCCATTTCGTGGACCGCCTGCACCAGCGCGGCATCGGCGTGCTGCTCGACTGGGTGCCCGCGCACTTCCCGATGGACGAATGGGCGCTGGCCCGCTTCGACGGGACGCCGCTGTACGAGCACGCCGACCCGGCCAGGGGCCAGCATCCGGACTGGGGCACGTACGTGTTCGACTTCGGCCGCAGGGAGGTGCGCAACTTCCTGGTGGCCAACGCCCTGTACTGGCTGAGGGAGTTCCACATCGACGGCCTGCGGGTGGACGCGGTGGCCTCGATGCTCTACCTCGACTACTCGCGGCGCGAGGGCGAGTGGACGCCCAACGTGTACGGCGGCCGGGAGAACCTCGACGCGGTCGAGTTCCTCAAGGAGATGAACGCGGTGTGCTACCGGGAGGCTCCCGGTATCTCGACCGTGGCCGAGGAGTCGACCGCCTGGCCGGGGGTCTCGCGTCCGGCGCACCTGGGCGGGCTCGGGTTCGGGTTCAAGTGGAACATGGGGTGGATGCACGACACGCTTGAATACCTGCGCCACGAGCCGATCTTCCGCCAGTACCACCACCATCAGCTCACCTTCTCGCTGCTGTACGCCTACTCCGAGAACTACGTGCTGCCGCTGTCCCACGACGAGGTCGTGCACGGCAAGGGCTCGCTGCTGGGCAAGATGCCGGGCGACGAGTGGCAGCGCTTCGCGCAGTTGCGGGCGCTGCTGGCGTTCATGTGGGCGCATCCGGGCAAGCAGTTGCTGTTCATGGGCGGCGAGTTCGGCCAGGGCTCCGAGTGGTCGGAGGGGCGCGGGCTGGACTGGTGGGTGCTGGAGTTCGACGGGCACCAGGGCGTGCAGCGGCTGGTGCGCGACCTGAACCGGATCTACCGCGAGACGCCCGCGCTGTGGGAGCAGGACGCCAAGCCGGAGGGGTTCCGGTGGATCGACGCCGACGACGCCTCGGGGAACACGTTCTCGTTCGTCCGGTACGCCGACGACGGGTCCGCGGTGGCGTGCGTGGTGAACTTCAGCGGCGGGGCGCACGAGAACTACCGGCTCGGGCTCCCGTACGCGGGCCGGTGGTCGGAGGTCGTCAACACCGACGCCTACGACTACTGGGGCAGCGGCGTGGGCAACCTGGGCGGGGTGGAGGCCGACGGCGAGCCGTGGCACGGGCTGCCGTACTCGACGACGCTGCGGGTGCCGCCGCTGGGCGCGGTGTGGCTGGCGCACCAGGACGGCACGCTGAACGATTGACGGGAAACCGCTGAAAATTCGGTGAGAAACCGCCCAGAGGTCTGTGACTCCTGGGCAAATCGCCCTAAACTCCGAGATCATCCCCCTCGGAGGACGCGTGCGATTCCGCCCCCTGATCGTCAGCACGATCGCGCTGGCCCTGCTGCCGCTGTCGGGTCCCGCCCACGCGCAGGACCCGGCGCCGACTCCCGCGCCGGGCGTGACGCAGACGCCGACGGAGCAGCCCCCGGCCGAACAGCCCGCCACCGAGCCACCCTCGACCGAGCCATCCTCGACCGAGCAGCCCGCCGAGGATCCCGCCGATCCGGCGAGCAAGGTCGAGGAGGGCTTAGGCGTGGACGGCGGCACCGCACGGGCCATCGTCGAGCTGACCGACGCCGCCGAGACCGCCCCGGTCGCCACCCAGGCCGCGGCCGGGAGCGTGGACGTGCTGCTGCAACCGCGCAGCCAGCCGTTCATGGTCGTGGAGGGCACCGCGGAGGAACTGGCCAAGCTGGCCGAGGACCCGCGGGTCGCCTCCATCCACCGCGACCGGACGTACTCGCCGGCCGAGGTCTCCCAGAACCTGTCGCTCATCGGCGCCGACAAGGTGCACGCGGCCGGCAACGCGGGCGCCGGCCAGGTGGTGGCCGTGCTCGACACCGGCATCGACGTGGACCACCCGTGGTTCGCGGGCCGGATCGTGGCCCAGGCGTGCTTCTCCGCCACGGAGGAGAGCGGGGTCGAGTCGCTCTGCCCCAACGGCCTGAACGAGCAGACCGACGGCGACGCGGCGTCCGCGACGACGGAGAAGTGCCTGCTCGACGGCGTGAACCTGTGCGACCACGGCTCGCACGTCGCGGGCATCGCGGCCGGCACCGGAGGCGTGGCCCCCGGCGCGGGCATCATGGCGGTGCAGGTGTTCAGCCGGATCAACGACGAGGGCGTGTGCGGCGAGCCCGCCTGCCTGATGGCGTACGAGTCGTCGCTGCGCCAGGCCCTCGACTACGTGATCGGCTCCACCCAGCCGATCGCGGCGGTGAACATGAGCCTGGGCGGCATGCTGTACGACACGAGCTGCGACGGCACCGAGGAGGGCGCGGTCTTCAAGGAGAAGTTCGACGCCCTGCTGGCCAAGAACATCGCGACCGTGGTGGCCGCCGGCAACGAGTACTACGAGGGCCTGGCCCACCCGGCGTGCGTCTCGACGGCGGTGGCCGTGGGCGCGAACGACAACTCCGACGTCATCGCGGAGTGGTCGAACCGGGGGCCGCTGCTCGACCTGTTCGCGCCGGGTGTGGACATCGAGTCGTCGGTGCCGGACAACGCCACCGTCGTCTACAGCGGCACCTCGATGGCGACCCCGCACGTGGCGGGCGCGCTGGCGCTGATGAAGGCGGCCGCACCGGCGACCCCGATGGCGAGCCTGATCGACACGTTGAAGAGCACCGGCAGGCCGTACGTGTACGACGTCGCCGGCGCCCAGGTCACCACGCCGCGCCTGGACCTGGCGGCGGCCCTGACCGGCGCGGCCGTGCAGCCGCCCGTCACCCAGAGCCCGGCCCCGGTGCAGGACGACACCGCCCCCGAGCCCGACACCAGCGAGAGCAGCGGCCCGACCCCCGAGCCGGACGAGCCCGCGCCGCCGTCCACGCCGGTCCCGCTGCCGACGGTGACGGTCACGGTGACCGTGACGGAGACGGCGAGCCCGGCGGCTCCGGCCACGGTGTGCACGCGCGGCACCGCGGCCCAGAAGCTGACGGTCAAGAAGTGGGCCGTGGAACTGCACCGCGGCAGCGGCACGATCCCGGACGACACGCTCGCCTGCTACCTGAGGCTGGCCGGCAAGTCGAGCAAGGTGTTCCCCGAGCTGACGAAGGCGTCGTCGCTGGGCAAGGCGTACCGGGTGCTGAAGAACACCGGCACCCGCAAGGCCAAGCTGGACGGCGCGCTGCTGGCGGCCTGGCTGAACTGGGCGCACGGCACGAACGGCACGACCGCCCTGGTGGCGGCGGAGAAGGTCCGGCTCAGCGGCAAGCCGTCCGCGGCGGCGTTGAAGAAGGCCACCGACACCATCCTCAAGACCGTCAACTAACCGAAACATCCGAAAAGGGCCGGTGACTCCACACCGGCCTTTTTCCTGTGTCGCTTTACTGCAAAAACGCCTCCAACGTTTCCCTGGGTTGCATACGTCACTGACATCACAGTTGTCACAGCGGGGAGGGTTCCGGGCAGTACGCAGCCGGGAGCCGGGGACGCTTCACGGCTCCAGCCTCCAGGAGGTAGCAGTGCGGCTTCGGTCTCTCCTCGTCGGCGCGACGATGCTGGCCATGGCATCGGCGGCGCTCTGCGCCGGTCCGGCGATCAACGCGGAAACCAGTGACGCCGGTGATCCGATCATCAACCCCACGCTCGTCTCGGAGATTCGGGAGAAGAGCACGGTCCGCTCCATCATCCAGCTCAAGCCCGGCCAGAGCGTCAAGGCCGTGGCCGCCGACGTCGAGAAGGCGTCGGAGGGCGGACGCGTCCTGGAGGCGGCGCGCTCGCCGCACTTCTTCGTCGCCGAGGTGGACGGCGCGACACTGGCCAGGCTCAGGCGCGACACCCGCGTCCAGTCCGTCTACAAGGACGAGTTGAGCGTGCCCTTTCTCGACAACAGCACCAGGGTGATCCGCTCGGTCGAGGCCAACCGGGCCGGCTGGAACGGCACGGGCACCACGATCGCCGTGCTCGACACGGGGATCGACCGCGACCACCCGTTCTTCGCCGGCCGCATCGCGGACGAGGCGTGCTTCTCCTCCTCCAACAACCAGGACGGCTCGGTCTCGCTCTGCCCGAACAACCAGCCCAGCCAGACGGGGCTGGGCGCGGCCGACGCCGAGACCGCGCAGTGCCTCGTGGACGGCCGGAACGCCTGCTCGCACGGCACCCACGTGGCGGGCATCGCCGCGGGCAAGATGGTCACGGGGGCGCCGGCCAACGGCGTCGCGCCCGAGGCCCGCCTGCTGCCGATCCAGGTGTTCAGCCGCATCGACAACGCGGCGACCTGCGCGGCCGGCGGGGCGAGCGCCCCCTGCTTCCTCAGCTACACCTCCGACCAGAAGCTGGCGCTGGAGTACGTGGCACGGGTGGCCAGGACGCTCAACATCGCGGCGGTGAACCTGAGCCTGGGCTCCGGCCGCGGCTACACCGAGGCGTGCGACACCGACCCGTCCGCCGCGGGGGTCAAGCCGGAGTTCGACGCGCTGGCGGGCCTGGGCGTGGCCTCGGTGGTCGCGGCCGGCAACGCCGGCCTGCCCAACGCCGTCTCCGCCCCCGCCTGCATCTCCACGGCGGTGACCGTCGGGGCCACGGACGACAGGGACGCGATCGCCCCGTTCAGCAACCGGGGCAGCCTGCTGGACCTGTTCGCGCCGGGGGTGGCCATCATGTCCTCGGTGCCGGACGACGCGTACGGGGAGAAGAGCGGCACGTCGATGGCCGCGCCGCACGTGGCGGGGGCGTTCGCGCTGCTGCGGCAGGAGTACCCGAACTTCACGGTCGTGCAGAGCCTGCAGCGGCTGCAGACGACCGGCACGCCCATCCGGTTCAACGCGTCGGGCACCGCGGTGGCCGTCTCCCGGATCGACCTCGAACGCGCCACCGCCACGACGCGCGCCCCCGCCGACCCGCGCGTCTGACCGCACAGGCGGCAGAAGGGCCGCCCGGCCTTTCGTCCGTCCGCTTCGGCTGCACAGGCCGGTGGAAACGGTTGTCTACCAGAACAAGAAGCTATAACGAACCCCCCTCCCCCTCTGACATCAGTTGTCCGATTACTACACTTCTGTCAACAAAAGCCCCCCGAACCCCCGGAGGAACGGTTGAGACTCTCGTCTCTGCTGGCCGGCGCCATCGCGTTAGCCGCCACCTCGGCAGCGCTGGTGGCCACACCCGCTCTCGCCGACCCCGAGTCCAAGATCGACCCCGCGATCACGGCGAGCGGCGAGCACCGCGCCATCGTCCACGTGCGGCAACCCGCACAGGTCGCCTCCGCCCTGTCCACGGCGGAGGACGTCAGGCGTGACAGGAGGAACGTCGAGGCCGAGCCGCCCGCCGAGGTCGCGGGCAAGCTGGACTTCTTCGTCTACCGCGGCACCCGCGCCGAACTGGAGCAGGTCGCCCAGCAGTCCGACGTGGTCTCCATCCGCAAGGACAAGCTCAACGAGCCCTCGCTGCTGGAGAGCATCCCGCTGATCGGCGCGGACAAGGCGCACCGCGCCGGCTTCACCGGCAAGGGCACCGCCGTGGCGATCCTCGACTCCGGCATCGACAACGACCACCCCGCCTTCACCGGCCGCATCGTGGCCCAGGCGTGCTTCTCGGCCGCCGACCCGGTGGACGGCTCCTCGCCGCTGTGCCCGAACGGCAGCCAGTTCCAGATCGGCGACGGGGCCGCCAACGCCGAGACCGAGTCGTGCATGGCGGGCGCCCCGCAGCCGCAGTTCGGCCTGTGCTACCACGGCACCCACGTGGCGGGCATCGCGGCCGGACAGCGCACTCCCGAGTTCGCCTCCAGCGGCGTGGCCCCGAAGGCCAAGATCGTGCCGGTGCAGGTCTTCAGCCGGTTCGACAACTCGCCGTACTGCCTGGGCCGCCCGGTCTGCATCCTGGCCTACGACTCCTCCATCCTGACCGGCATGGCCTACGCCGACCTGCTGGCCGACCAGTACAACATCGCCGCGGTGAACCTGAGCCTGGGCGGCGGCATGTACGGGGAGTCCTGCGACGCGGCCGACGGCGCCGACTTCAAGGCCGAGGTGGACAAGCTGCTCGCCAAGGGCACCGCGACCGTGGTCGCCTCGGGCAACAACGGCTTCGAGGCGTCGGTGTCGTGGCCCGCGTGCGTCTCCAACGCCGTGGCCGTGGGCGCGACGGACAAGCAGGACGCGGTCGCGGCCTTCTCCAACCGCGGCACCCTGATCGACCTGTACGCGCCGGGCGTCGCGATCACGGGGGCCATCGCCGGCAACACGTACGCGACCCTGAACGGCACCTCCATGGCGGCCCCGCACGTCGCGGGCGCGTTCGCGCTGCTGCGCCAGAAGCGCAAGCACGCCTCGGTGGAGCAGATGCTGAGCGCGCTGCAGCGGACCGGCAAGCCGATCACCTACACGAGCGCGGGCACGGAGGTCACGACGCCCCGCATCGACGTCTGGACCGCCCTCCGCAGAGGCTGACCCCGCCGGGGGCGCCCGGCCCACCCGGCCGGACGCCCCCGCGATCACCGAACCCCGCCTCACCGGGCGGGCCGGTGCGGCGGGAGCCGTACGATGTTGGCGTGCAGGGCCTTCTCCGCTCACTGTGGGACGAGCCCCGCCCGCCCGGGGCTCCCCGCCGGGTGTGGCGCGACTGGGTGCTCGTGGGGCTGCTCGCCGTGGCCGTCACGCTGGAGGCGCTCCTGCGGACCGACCTCCAGTGGCGGCCCCTGTCGGTGATCTTCACCTTCGCGATGCTGCCCACGCTGTTATGGCGGCGCACGCGACCACTGCTCATGCCGGCGATCCCGATCGCCGTCACGGGCCTGATCCAGCTCCTCACCGGCGCCGACCCCGCCGAGCTGGGCGCCACGGCCTACCTGCTGATCCTGCTGTACGCGCTGTCACGCTGGGGGTCCGGCCGCGAGGCCGCCGGCGGGCTGGCGCTGATCACGGCCGCGATCCTCGGGTCCGTCCTGGCGGGCCGCCTCGCGATCCCCGGTGACGTCCTCGGCGCGTACACCGTCGTGTTCGCGGCGATCGCACTGGGCGGCACCTTCCGCTACCGCACCAGGGCCAGGATGCGCGAAATCGACCAGATCAAGCTGCTCGAACGCGAACAACTGGCCCGCGACCTGCACGACACCGTCGCCCATCACGTCTCGGCGATGGCGATCAGGGCCCAGGCGGGCATCGCGACCGCGGGCTCCGACCCCGGCGCCGCCGTGGACGCGCTGCGGGTGATCGAGGCCGAGGCGTCGCGCACGCTCGCCGAGATGCGGGCCATGGTCCGCGTGCTGCGCCGCGACAGGGGGCCGGTGCCGGTGGAGCTGGCGCCCAACCCGCACCTCGCCGACCTCGAACAGCTCGCCGGGCAGGCGCGCGTCGGCCCGGCCGTGCACGTGCGGATCGACGGCGACCTCGACGGCGTGTCCGCGTCCGTCGGGGCCGCGGTCTTCAGGATCGCCCAGGAGTCGGTCACCAACGCGCGGCGGCACGCCCGGCACGCCAGCCGGATCGAGGTCCACGTGGCCGCCGGCGACACCTCCGTGCGCCTGCGTGTCAGCGACGACGGCGACAGCACCGCCGGCCGTCCCGTCGCGTCCCCCGGCTACGGGCTGCTCGGCATGATCGAACGCGCCGATCTGCTCGGCGGCACCTGCGAAGCAGGACCCAACCCCGGTCGCGGCTGGACCGTGACCGCCGAACTGCCCCGGACGGGAGCCGCCACATGACCACCGACGACCGGACCGTCCGGGTGATCGTCGCCGACGACCAGGAGATCGCCCGTACCGGCCTGCGGATGATCCTCGACGCGCAGCCCGGCATCGAGGTCGTCGCCGAGGCCGCCGACGGCCGCCGCGCCGTCGAACTGGCCCGGCGGCTGCGTCCCGACGTGTGCCTGTTCGACATCCGCATGCCCCGCTGCGACGGCATCGAGGCCACCCGCTCCCTGGCCGGGCCCGACGTGGCCGACCCGATCGCCGTCGTCGTCATCACCACGTTCGACCTCGACGAGTACGTCTACGAGGCGCTCAGGGCGGGCGCCCGCGGGTTCCTGCTCAAGGACGCCGGGCCCGCCCTGCTCGCCCAGGCGATCCGGGCCGCCGCGAGCGGCGATGCGATCATCGCCCCGAGCATCACCGCCCGCCTGCTGTCCGCGTTCGCCGGCAACGGGCCCGCCCGGCCGCGCGTGCAGCCGATCGAGCCGCTCACCGAGCGGGAGGAGGAGATCCTGCTCACCGTGGCGCGCGGGCGCACCAACAGCGAGATCGCGGGCGAGCTGCACATCTCGCTGAGCACGGTCAAGAGCCAC
Organism: Nonomuraea sp. MG754425; assembly: GCF_021699195.1. GTDB lineage: Bacteria > Actinomycetota > Actinomycetes > Streptosporangiales > Streptosporangiaceae > Nonomuraea. Next base: position 113,080 of record NZ_SSXE01000028.1, read on the forward strand.
GTGGCGAGCCTGATGACCAAGCTCGGCGTGCGCAACAGGGTCGAGATCGCCATGTGGGCGTACGAGACGGACCGCGTCAGGCAGCGCTGACCCGCCACCCCCGCCGGCGGATGATCAGCTCGGCCACGACCACGTTGATCACCCAGCCCAGGGCCAGCAGCAGCGCCCGGGCGAGCGGGCCGGGCGGGCCGCCGCCGCCCAGCAGCCACGCCGCCTGCGTCAGCGCCTGGGTGCCGGCTCCGAGGCCGATGGCGTACGCGCGGATCATCCAGGCGCGGTGACGGCGGATGTCGCGCCGGCGGACGGCCAGGAAACCGAGCACCAGCGACCCGAGCATGGCCGTGCCCGCCACCCAGCGGAACACGGTCAGCAGCCCCTCGTCACCGGGCGGCAGCGCCGAGAACGTGGTCATCCACAACCCCGACAGCGCCGCCACGAGCCCGCACCCGACCAGCACCCGCCCCGCCGCCCGGTGCCAGCCCCGCCTGCGCCGCCGGAACCGGGCCGCGAACTGGAACGCCCCGCCCGCGGTGTAGGCGGTGACGCCCACGACGTGCGCGACGATCGGCACGGGCGCGGCGAAGAACCGGGCGTTGGCCGCGGTGATCTCGGCTCCGCCGGTCAGCTCGGTGAGCCGGACGGCCCCGGCGAGCAGCGGGACGAAACCGAGGGCGAGAAGTCCGGCGGGCACGAGCCGGCCCGTCCTGCGGGCCTTGCGGGCAGTGCGGTCAGTGGGCATGCCTCGATGGTGTGCGCCGGGGCCGCCCCCGCTCATCGCCTGAACGGCCCGGCCCTGATGAGCCGATCGGCCGGTCGGGAGGTCGTACTTTCGGCCGTTGAGCCGCCGCGCGGGCCGCGCTCACACTGGGGCCATCGACCCCCCGGAAGGAGAATCCCATGAAGGCGTACGTCCTGCGCTCGTACGGCTCCCCCGACGTCCTGGAGCTGAGGGACATCGACCGGCCGGCCCCCGGGCCCGGCGAGGTGCTGGTGCGGGTCCGCGCCGCCTCCGTCCAGCCCGCCGACTGGCACCTCATGCGCGGCGAGCCGTACGTCTCGCGGCTCATGCCCGGCTTCCTCGGGCTGCGCAAGCCCAAGATCACCATCCTCGGCGCGGACGTGGCCGGCGTGGTGGAGGCGACCGGGCCCGGCGTGACGGGGTTCGCCACCGGCGACGAGGTGTACGCGATGCTGGCCATGGGCGGCGGCTTCGCCGAGTACGTGTGCGTCCCGGAGAGCGAGCTCGCGCCCAAGCCCGCGACGCTGTCGTTCGAGGAGGCGGCGGCCGTGCCGCTGGCCGCCGGCACCGCCCTGCTGGCCCTGCGCGACCAGGGCGGGGTCCGGCCGGGCAGCCGGGTCCTCGTCAACGGCGCCTCCGGCGGCGTCGGGACGTTCGCGGTGCAGCTCGGCAAGGCGTACGGGGCGCACGTCACGGGCGTGTGCAGCACCAGGAACGTGGACCTGGTGCGCTCGCTCGGCGCCGACGAGGTCATCGACTACACGAAGGAGGACTTCACCCGCGACGGGCAGGTCTACGACGTGCTGCTGTACATCGCGGGCAACCGCTCGTTCGCGGAGTGCCGCAAGGTGCTGACGCGCAAGGGCGTCTGCGTCATGATCGGCGGGGCGGCCACCCGCTGGCTCCAGCCGGCCGGCCGGGTCTCCGCGGCGCTCGCGGCGTCGGCGTTCGTCTCGCAGAAGGCGGCGCTCACGAACGTGCTCGCCTGCCGGGACAACCGCGGCAACCTCGACGAGCTGACCGAGCTCATCGACGACGGCCGGCTCGCGCCGGTGGTGGACCGGGTCTACGACTTCGGCGAGCTGCCCGCGGCGGTCCGGTACCAGGAGGAGGGGCACGCCCCCGGGAAGGTCGTCCTGCGGATCTGACGCTGCTCGTTCGCGGCCGGGCTCATTTCAAAATATGTCGCTTAGGGTGTTTGTTATGGACGCAGGCAAGGCGATCTCCGAAACCGTCGACAGGCTCCGTCAGCGGCGCACGGCCCCGCTGGTCCTGGAGCTCGACCTCACCGAGGGCCTCACCGAGGGCCCGCCGGCGGATCCGCTCGCCGCCGTGCTGTCCATGCGCAAGACGCGCCTGGCCGACGTCCTGGCCGGGCTCAGGCGGGCCAGGCAGGACCCGCGGGTCAAGGTGCTCGTCGTGAAGATCGGCGGCCAGCCGCTGGGCCTGGCCATGGTGCAGGAGCTGCGCCAGGCCGTGATCCACTTCCGGGCCTCCGGCAAGCTGACGGTCGCGTTCGCCGAGACGTTCGGGGAGTTCGGCGGCGGCACCGTGCCCTACTACCTGGCCACCGCCTTCGAGCGGCTCTACCTGCAGCCGAGCGGCGACGTCGGGCTGACCGGGGTGGCGCTGGAGCAGCGGTTCGTCAAGGGGGCGCTGGGCAAGCTGGGCGTCGGGTTCGAGGCCGGTCAGCGCCACGAGTACAAGACCGCGCCCAACACCTTCACCCAGGAGCACATGACGGGCCCGCACCGCGAGTCCATGGCGCGCATCGTCGAGTCGATCACCGAGAGCCTCGTCGCGGGCATCGCCGACGGCCGCCGCCTCGACCCGGGCAAGGTGCGGGAGCTCATCGACCGCGGCCCGTTCACCGCCTCCGAGGCGCAGGAGGCCGGGCTCGTCGACGGCCTGGCCTACCGGGACGAGGTCTACGACGAGGTCAGGCGGGCGGCGGGCGAGGAGGCGCACCTGCAGTACGTCTCCCGCTACGCCAGGGGCGCGGCCGTGCGCAAGCTGCCGCAGCCCATGGCCGACGGGATCGCGCTCGTCCACGCCACCGGCATGATCAGGTCCGGCCGCAGCGGGCGCAGCCCGCTCGGCGGGGGCGGCGCGATGGGCTCCGACACGATCAGCGCCGCGCTGCGCGCCGCCCGCCGCGACGAGCACGTCAAGGCGGTCGTGTTCCGGGTGGACAGCCCCGGCGGCTCGTACGTGGCCAGCGACACCGTCTGGCGTGAGGTGACGCTGACCCGCAAGGTCAAGCCGGTGATCGTGTCGATGGGCGACCTGGCGGCCTCCGGCGGCTACTTCATCTCGATGGCCGCCGACGTGATCGTGGCCCAGCCCGGCACCCTGACCGGCTCGATCGGCGTCTACGGCGGCAAGCCCGTCTTCGCCGAGCTGCTCGGCAGGCTCGGGGTCAACTCCGAGATGGTGGCCGAGGGCGCCAACGCCGGCATGTTCTCCACCTCCCGGGGCTTCTCCCCCGAGCAGTGGGAGCGCATCAACGCCTGGCTCGACCGCATCTACGACGACTTCGTGGGCAAGGTGGCCACGAGCCGCGACCTGTCCCGCGAACGCGCCCACGAGCTGGCCCGCGGCCGGGTCTGGACGGGCGCCGACGCCCACGCGAGCGGCCTGGTGGACGAGCTCGGCGGGCTCGAGGACGCGCTGACCCTGGCCAGGAAGCGCAGCGGCCTGGCCGACGACGCCCCGGTGCGCGTCTACCCCCGGCTCAACCCGCTGGAGCGCCTGCGCGGGCCGGAGTCGAGCGAGGACAAGTCGGCGGCGCTGGCCCGGATCCGCCTCGACGCGTGGGGTCCGCTCGCCCGCCTGTCGGCCGAACTTGGCCTGCCCGCGGCGGGCCCGCTGATCCTGCCCGACTGGTACACCATCCGGTAGGGGTCAGACCGTGGAGCGGTAGCGCCCGCGCAGCCGGACCAGCGGCGCGAGCCCCGCGTTCACGTAGTCGACCCCGAGCACGGCGGCGATGAAGATCGTGTGATCGCCGGCCGGCACCACCTTGGTGGTCTCGGCCTCGATCGCGGCCACGCCGCCCTCGACGACGAGCGCCTCCGTGTGCTCCCCCCGGTGGTGCGGGGTCCCGGCCACCAGCAGCCGCGCGCTGGGCCGGCCGGCGGTGGCGAAGCGGCTGGCGACGGCCGCCTGCTCCGACGACAGCAGGGAGGCGGCCCAGCGGTCCTGGCGGAGCAGGACCTCGTTGAGGTAGCCGCGGGTGGCCAGGCTCACCAGCACCAGCGGCGGTTCCAGCGAGACGGACATCAGCGCCGACACCGTGGTGCCCAGGTCGTCGCGCCCGTCGCGCGCGGTCACCACCGCCACCCCGCCGGCGAGCTGCGCCATGGCCTCCGTGAACAGCTCGCTCATCGCGACGTCCGCTCGCGGAGGAGGGCGGCACGGCACGACGAGCCGGGCCCCCGGGAGCCGGGGACCCGGAAGCCGCGGCGGAGCGTCAGCCCAGGCCGTTGGTGGTCAGCCATTCCTTGGCCACGGTAGCGGGCTCGTCCTTGTTCACGGAGATCTGCTGCATCATCTGCAGCAGGGACTCGGTCGTCAGCTTGGCCGAGATGCCGTTGAGCGTCGTGCGGATCGTGTCGTCGGCCGACGCCTTGTACAGCAGCGGGGTCACGTTCTGGGCGGGGAAGATGTTCTTGGGGTCCTGGAGGGGCACCAGGTTGTTGGCCGTCATCTTGGGGTCGGTGGTGAAGACGTTGCCGACCTGGATGGAGCCGTCCTTGATCGCGTCGGCCGTGGTGGGGCCGGTGGGCTTCCACTCCTTGAACGTCAGGCCGTAGACCTTCTCGAACTGCGCCTCCCACCGCTTCTTGAACTCGGGCGGGCCGCCGACGACGAAGTCCTTGGAGACCTTGGCGAGGTCCTCGATGCTGTTCAGGGACTGCTTGGTCTGGGTGTCCTTGGTGACGGACAGGCTGTCCTTGTCCTCGGCGGGCGAGGAGTCGAGCACCTCGAGCTCGGCCGGCAGCTTCTCCTTCAGCGACGTGTTGACCTCGTCGGTGGTGCCGGCGGTGGTCTCGGGGTCGATGAAGGCGAGCAGGTTGCCGTTGTACTCGGGGACGATGGTCAGCCCACCGCTCTTGACCTGGTCGTAGACGACCTCGCGGCTGCCGATGCGCGGCTTCTCCTCCACCTGCACGCCCTTGGCCTCCAGGGCCTGGGCGTAGATCGAGGCGAGCAGCGCGCTCTCGTCGAAGTCGAAGGAGCCGATGACGGCCTTACCTCCAGCGCCCGAAGCCGAGCCGGTGGGGGCCGCGCTGGTCGTGTCGAGCGGGTTGCCCCCGGTGCTGCCACCACCGCCGCCACCGCAGGCGGCCAGTGCGAGCATCGCCGTGAGGAACACCCCGGCGACGCCGTACTTGCGTCTCATATCTATTTTCCCTTCTAAGCGGGAGGTAATACAGGAGATTAGCGGACCTTCAGACGCCGGCTCACCCCAGGAGAGACCGTCACCCTCTGGACGAGCGCGAACAAGACCTGAACCACCAGTGCGAACAGCACAATCAGTACAGAACCGCCGACGACGCTCGCGTAATCCTTGGTCGCGAAACCGTCGATGACATAGCGGCCGAGCCCGCCGAGCCCGGTGTAGGCGGCGACCGTGGTGGTGGCCACCACCTGGATGGCCGACAGGCGGCAGCCGAGCAGGATCAGCGGCAGCGCCACCGGCACCAGCACCCGCCAGAGCACCTGCTCGCCGCGCAGCCCCATCCCGTACGCCGCGTCCCGCAGCTCGGGATCGACTCCCTTGACGCCCTCGTAGGTGTTGACCAGGATCGGCGGCACCGACAGCAGCACCAGCGGGATGATCACCGGCCAGATCGAGGAGGCCCCGAGCAGCAGCACGAACATCACCAGCAGCCCCAGCGTGGGCAGCGCCCTGGCCAGGTTCGCCGACACCACGACGAGCAGCTCGCCACGGCCGGTGTGCCCGACCAGCAGGCCCAGCGGCACGGCGATCAGCACGGCCAGCACCAGCGCCAGCGCCGAGAACTCCAGGTGCTCCAGCAGGCGCATGGGGATGCCGTCGGAGCCCGTCCAGTTCTCCGGGTCGCCGAAGAACTCCCTCAGCCAGTCCAGGAACGAGATCAGCCAGTTCACGCCGCCTGCCCCTTCCGCGCGCGCACCCACGGGGTGAGCAGCCGCTGGGCCAGCACCAGCAGGCCGTCGGCGACCACCGCGAGCAGCACGATGAGCACGATGCCGACGATCACCGGCGGCATGAACGGGTTCTGGTAGGCCCGCGTGAACAGCCCGCCGAGCCCGCCCTGCCCGATCAGCGCACCCACGCTGACCAGGCTGATGCTGGAGACCGCGACCACCCGCATGCCGGCCAGCACCACCGGCGCCGCGATCGGCAGCTCGACCGCCAGCAGCCGGCGCAGCGGGGTGAATCCCATCGCCACGGCCGACTGGCGGACGTGGTCGGGCACCGAGCCGAGCCCGTCCACCACGGCCGGGATCAGCACGGCCATGCCGTAGAAGGTCAGCGGGATGATCACCGTGGTCTGCGAGAGCCCGGTCACCGAGATCAGCAGCATGAAGACCGGCAGCGACGGGAGCGCGTACACGACGTTCATGAACCCCGAGGTGGGCTGGTAGAGCCAGCGCCAGCGCACGCAGGCCAGGCCGAGCGGGAGCGCGAGGAGCAGCGCGATCACGATCGGGACCAGCGACATCGTGAGGTGGTCGGTGAGCAGGTTCCTGATGCTGTCGGCCCGGCCGGTGTCCCAGTTACGCCCGATCCACTCCCAGATGGAGGGAGGGCCGTCACCCATCTGCCGCCTCCGTCAGCGCCTCGTCCAGCGCCTGCCTGGTGGCCACGCCGACGACCTTGCCCTGCTCGTCCACGGCCACCGCGCAGCCGGACGGCGACAGCAGGGCGGCGTCGAGGGCGGCACGCATGGTGTCGCCGCGGTGCGCGTACGTCCCGAACGGCTCCAGCCGGCCCGGCTCCGCGCCGGGCCGCCAGCCCAGGGGCCGGTCGTCGGCGTCGACGACGAGCAGCCACGGCTCGGACGTGCCGCCGTCGGAGCCCTCGGGCACCGTCAGGTCGGTACGCAGCCGCAGCCCGTCGGCCGAGATGAAGCGCAGCCGCCGGATCCCCCTGTCCTGGCCGAGGAACTCGCGGACGAAGTCGTCGGCCGGCTCCGACAGCAGCGTCTTGGGGTCGGCGACCTGGGCCAGCCGGCCGCCCACGCGCAGCACCGCCACCCGGTCGCCGAGCTTGATGGCCTCGTCGATGTCGTGGGTGACGAACACGATCGTCTTGTTCAGCTCGCTCTGCAGCCTGAGCAGCTCGTCCTGGAGGTTCGTCCGGACGATGGGGTCGACGGCGCTGAACGGCTCGTCCATGAGCAGCACCGGCGGATCGGCGGCCAGCGCCCTGGCCACGCCGACACGCTGCTGCTGGCCGCCCGAGAGCTGGAAGGGGTAACGCTGGGCCAGCGCGGGATCGAGGCCGACGCGTTCGAGCAGCTCCATGGCGGTGGCGCGGGCCTTCTTGCGGTCCCAGCCGAGCAGGTAGGGGACGGTGGCGATGTTGTCGATGATCCTGCGGTGGGGGAAGAGGCCGGCCTGCTGGATGACGTACCCGATGCCGCGCCGGAGGGTCGGCGGGTCGATGCCGCGCACCGGCACGCCGTCGAGGAGGATCTCGCCTTCCGACGCGTCGATCATCCGGTTGATCATCCGCAGGGAGGTGGTCTTGCCGCAGCCGGACGGGCCGACGAGCACGGTGATCTCGCCGGTGGGCGCCTCGAGGCTGAGGGCGTCCACCGCGACCGTGCCGTCCGGATAACGTTTGCTGACAGAGTCGAATGTGATCACGCGCGAACTCTCGCTTAGGGGGTCACGGCGGCAGCGCCGCAACCCCCGTGCCACGACCGCCGCATGATCTGTTGACCCCAAAGACTACGGCGCTCCTGACCAGGCTGTCCCCCCGGGTTTTCCTGAAGCGTTTCACCTGACCTGGGAGATTCCGAGGAAATATCGCAGTGGTAGTGCGCCGGAGCACGGAGAGTTGGCATGATAACCCTCACAATTCCTGACGCATCAGCTCACAGAATCCTGACGCGCCCCTCACTCTCCAGCGTCCGCACCCAGCAAGAGGATCCGGCCCCGTGTCCCAGTCGCTCACCGATCAGCGCCAGCGCGCAGAACTGATCGCAGAGCTCTACGACCTCCACGCCGCAGAGCTTTTCGCGTACTGTGCCGACCAGCTCGGCGACCTCGGCTCGGCCTCCGACGTCCTGGTGGCCGTGCTCAGCAGCGTCCCCGCCACCGCGCCGCCGCGTGCCGCGCTCTACGCGTTCGCCCGCCGCGAGATCCACCGGCGGGACATCGTCTACTCTCCCCCCGCCGTCGATCCGCTCATCGACCCGGCCACCGCGCTCGTCGAACGCGCCCTGCGCGAGCTGCGCCCGCACCAGCGCGAGGTGCTGATGTTGTGCGCGGTGTGCGGGCTGAGCAAGGCCGAACTCGCCTGGGTGCTCGACGTCGCCCCCGACACCGCCGAGGAGCTGGCGGTGGGAGCCGGGCACCGCTTCCGGCAGTCGCTGGGCGCGGCGCTGGCCTCGACCGGGGTCCGCGTGCCCAAGCCGGTGGCCGACGTCTACGGCGCGCTGGGCGTCGCGCCGCTGCGCGACGTGCTCGGCCGCCTGCCCTGGCCGCAGCCGCCCGGAGCGCTGCGTATCCACTTCGCGGGCTCCCGCCCGGCCCCGGCCGCGCCGCTGTTCGTCAAGCCCCGCTGGCCCAGCCCGCCCGTCTGGCCGCAGCCGCTCTCGGACGCCGACCCGGCGAGCAGCACGGTGATCTTCCCGGCCGAGCTGCTGACGCCGCCGTCGCCGGTCAGGAGGGCCGAGCACGACGCGACCACGGCCCCGATGCCCAAGCTCCGCGACGGGGTGCCGCCGCCCAGGGACGTCCTCGACCCGGGCCCGCCGCTGCGCGATCCCCTGGGGTCCGCGCGGACCCGCGGAGCACCGCCGTCCGGGTTCTCGTCCGGGGACCTGTGGGTCGCCGGGCCGTCCACCGGGGACCGGGCGAGCACCGGGCCGTCCGACGGCGACCTGTGGGTGGCCGGGTCCGGCGGCGGGAGCCGGACCGCGTCCGGGCCGCCGCCGCACGAGCGGCCGTTCTTCATGGCCGCGCCCGGTCCCCTGGGCGCGGAGCCGTTCGCGACGGGTGACGTGATCCTGCCGAAGGACGCGCCGGACCCGTACATGACCGGCGACGTGCTCCTGCACAGCGCCCCCTCC
>NZ_SSXE01000271.1 GCF_021699195.1 Nonomuraea sp. MG754425
CGCTCGCGGGACGTCCCGAGCAGCTTGACGCCGTCCTGGAGGCCAGGCCCCCGCTCGTCTCGGTGAGTTTCGGGGACTTCGCCCCGTACGTCGAGCCGCTGCGCCGCGCCGGCATCACCGTGGCCGTCCAGGCGGGCACCACGCGGGAGGCGCGGGAGGCCGAGCGGGCCGGGGCCGACGTGGTCGTGGCCAGGGGCGGCGAGGGCGGCGGCCACGGCCGCGACGAGGTGGCCACGCTGCCGCTGCTGCAGGGCGTGCTGGCCGAGGCACGCGTCCCGGTGCTGGCGGCCGGGGGCATCGCCACGGCCAGGGGCCTGGCCGCCGTGCTGGCGGCGGGTGCGGAGGGCGGCTGGGCCGGGACGGCGTTCCTCGGCTGCGCCGAGACCACCCTGCCGGAGGCCGCCCGCGAACGGGTGCTGGCCGCCGGGGAGACCGGCACGGCGTACGGGCGGGTCTTCGACGTGGCGCAGCGGCTGGCCTGGCCACCCGAGTTCGGCGGGCGCGCCCTGCGCAACCCGTTCTTCGACCGGTGGAACGGCCGGGAGGACGAACTCGCCGGTGACGACGCGGCACGGGGCGAGCTGGAGTCGGCGCGGGCCGAGGGCGACTTCGACACCGCCTTCGTCTATGCCGGGCAGGCGGTGGGCCTGGTGGCGCGCCGGCACACCGCCGCCGACGTGGTCACCGCCTTCGCCGCCGCCGCCGACCTCCTCCGCCGCTTCACCGACGACCCCCACCCCTGACGCGCGCCGTTCGTGACGCGCGCCGTTCGTGACGCGCGCCGGTCCGCATCCGCGCTGGTCCTGACGCGCGCCGCCCGTGAGGTGCGCCGCCCGTGAGGTGCGCCGCCCGTGAGGCGCGCCGCCCGTGAGGTGCGCCGTTCGTGAGGTGCGGTGGTCCCGGTGTCCGGCGGGCCCGCGGCGTGCGGGTCGTGAGGTGCGGCGTAGGATCCGGCGCATGTCCCGCTTCGAGGTGGCCACGCTCGTCCTGGCGCCACGGCAGATCGTCTTCGACGTGTCCCTGTCGGTGGACCTGCACACCTCCTCCATGCGCCACACCGGCGAGCAGGCGGTGGCGGGTGTCACCTCCGGCCGGCTCGCCCTCGGCGACCAGGTCACCTGGCGTGCCCGCCACTTCGGCCGCACCTGGCACCTGACCTCGGTCATCAGCGCCTGCGAACCCCCGTCGTCCTTCGTGGACGAGCAGGCGAGCGGCCCGTTCCGGCGCTGGCGTCACCTGCACACCTTCGAGCCGGCCCACGACGGGGCCGCCACGCTCATGACGGACGTCGTCGACTTCGCCGCCCCCGTGCCCCCGCTCGGCGCACTCGCCGAGGTCCTCGTGTTGCGGCGCCACCTGAAGGGGCTCATCCTGCTGCGCAACGCCCACATCCAGGACGCCGTCAAGGCCGCCTAGCGCCCGCGGGTCCGGCCGTCAGTCGAGGGCGGCGATGACCCGCTCGCGCAGCAGGGACTCGTGGCCGCTCTCCGCGCACAACGTCACGCGCAGGCCGTCGCGGGAGGCGTCGTCCAGCACGGTCAGCAGCATGGCGAGCTGCTCGGGCGGCTCGTCGGCGAGCAGTTCCTCGGCGCGCCGCACGATGAGCGTGGCGGCCCCGATGTCGCGCAGGCAGTCGGTCAGCGCGTCCCAGTTGCGGCCGAAGTAGCCGGGGAAGCGCAGGGCCCGCGCCACCTCGTCGAAGAAGGCGGCGCGGGTCCGGCAGGCCCGCCCGTCCACGACCCGGCCGGTGGACACGGTCAGCCACGAGGGCAGTGGACGTGCGGCGGCAGCCATGGGTGTTCCTTGCGGCTAGAGGCGGTGGAAGTCGGTGTAGTGGTTGGGGGTGAACCACGCGGCGCCGGTGGCGCGGTTGACGACGACCCGGTAGGCGTCACGCGAGGCGCCCTGGGCCCGGGAGTAGACGTCGTACTCGTAGTAGGTGGCGTTGGTGGGGAGCTGTCCTTCGCGGTTGTAGTGGCGTCCGCCGGTGTAGTTGTACCTGCCGTCGGGCCAGGAGTACCAGCCTGCGCTGGTGGGGTAGCCCTTGGAGGCCCAGATCGACAGAGCCGAGCGGGCGTCGGCGCAGCGGGAGATGGTGCAGGAGCTGTAGACCGCGGCGCCGGCGGGGGCGACGCCGGCCACGCCGACCAGTGAGACGAGGGCGGCGAGGACGACGGCGAGACGGACCGGCCAGGACGGACGGGAGCGCGGTTGAGCGTGCACGGATCCTCCTTGCGGAAGCTGTGACGGACACAGTCATGATCTCTGCTCATTTTCCGTCAGGGATAGACGGGAGCGCCAAGGGAGAGTGAACAATTCGAGACCGATTCATGGTCGCCGATTCCCGGCGCGAGCGGTTTCCGGCCCGCGGCGAAGGGCAGGCTGGGGCGCGGATCGGGAAACGCACCTGTTGAGCGGCGGTGAGCGGCGATGACGACGTCCGGTGACGGCGGGCAACCACAGGATCGGCCGTGCGGCGAGCTGGAGCTCGTGCACGCCTTCGCCTCCGGCCCGATGCCGACCGGCGTCACCGTGTCCCGTCATGGGCGGGTTTTCGTCAACTTTCCCCGATGGGGTGACGACGTGCCCGCCACGGTGGCCGAACTGCGTGACGGGCAGGTGGTGCCGTACCCGGACGAGCGGTGGAACGCCGGCTCGGGCGAACTGGCCGGGCGGCTGGTCTCCGTGCAGAGCGTGGTGGTCGACCCGGCCGACCGGTTGTGGCTGCTCGACACCGGCAGCCCGCTGTTCCAGGTGGTCAAGCCGGGCGGCCCCAAGCTGGTGTGCGTGGACCTCGCGACCGACACCGTCACCCGCGTCGTACGCTTCGAGCCCGATGTCGCCCTCGGCACCAGCTACCTCAACGACGTGCGCTTCGACCTGCGCAAGGGGGAGGACGGCTACGCCTACCTCACCGACTCCTCCGACAAGGGCCCCAACGGCCTCGTCGTCGCCGACCTGGCGACCGGGCAGGCGTGGCGCAGGCTGCACGACGACCCGAGCACCAAGGCGGAGACCCCGCCCGGCTACCTGCCGCTGGTCGAGGGCCGCGTCTTCATGGAACGGCCCGCCGACGGCCCGCCCAGGCCGGTCACGATGGGATCCGACGGCATCGCGATCTCCGCCGACGGCAGCCGCCTCTACTACTGCCCGCTGATGTCGCGCCGCCTCTACAGCGTCTGCGCCGACGCGCTGACCGATCCCGCGCTCGGCGAGGTGGAGGTCGCCGCGACCGTCCGGGACGAGGGCGACAAGGGCGGCGCGGCCGACGGCCTGGAGTCCGACGACGCGGGCCGCCTGTACCTGACGAACTGGGAGCACAACGCCGTCCTGCGGCGGCTGCCCGACGGCACGACGGAGACGCTCGTGCACGACCCGCGGCTGTTGTGGCCCGACACGCTGTCGGTGACCGACGGCTTCGTCTACGTGACCGCGAACCAGTTGCACCGCCAGGCCCGCTTCCAGGGCGGGCGGGATCTGCGCCGGTACCCGTACGAGCTGTTCCGGGTGCCCATCGACGCGGGCCCGGTGCGCCTGCTGCCATGAGCGCGACCCGCTGACCGCCCCACGGGACGCCCGGTGATCTCCGCCCGTGACCCGTCGGGGAACGTCACCCGCATCGCGCCGGTGGCGAGAAGGCCGGCGTCAGACCGAGAGGAAGACGGGAAGTGACCGGTGCCCGTTGGAGATGAAGGACTCCAGCGGGCGCAGGTCGCCGGGTTCGGCGGCCAGGGTCAGGCCGGGATGGCGGCCGAACAGGGCGGGCAGCGCGATCGCGGCCTCCAGCGTGGCCAGCGGCGCGCCGAGGCAGCGGTGCACGCCGTACCCGAAGGCCAGGTGCTCCTTGGCGGCCCGGGTGACGTCGAACGCGCCGGCGTCCGGCCCGTGTGCCAGCGGGTCGCGTCCGGCGGCCCCGTAGCAGTTCAGGATGGGCTCGCCGGCCGGCAGCAGCACGCCGTCGCCGAGGTCGATGTCCGACACGGCGAAGCGCAGCGGCAGGTTCGCGATCGGCGCCTGGGCGCGCAGCGTCTCCTCGATCACCTCCTCCCAGCTCACCCGCCCGTCGCGGACGAGGGCGAGCTGCCCGGGATGGGTGAGCATCGCGAAGATCGCGTTGTCGAGCAGGTTGACCGTGGTCTCGTGGCCCGCGCTCAGGAACAGGATCAGCGTGTCCACCAGCTCGTGCTCCTCCAGCGGCGCGGCGTCCTCGTCGCGGGCGGCGATCAGGGCCGAGGACAGGTCGTCGCCGGGGCGCTCGCGCTTGCCGGCGACCACCTCGCGCAGCACCGCCTGCAGACGGGGGAAGGCGTCGGCCGTCTCGGCGGTGGCCCGGCCGGTCTGGAAGAAGGCGTCCGCGCAGCGGCGCACCTCCTCGCGGGTGTCCTCGTCGCCGATGCCGAACAACTCGCAGATCACCCTGATCGGCAGCGGGTAGGCGAAGCGCTCGCGCAGGTCCACCACCGTCCGCGGCGGCATGTCGGCGAGCTCGTCGAGCAGCTCGCCGGTGATCGCCTCGATCCGCGGGCGCATCGCGGCGGTCCTGCGGACGGTGAAGGCGCTGGAGACCAGCCCGCGCAGCCGCCGGTGGTCCGGCCCGTACGCGGTGAGCATGTTGCGTACGGCCACCCACGCGAACAGCGGCCAGTCCGGCGGGATCTCGCCCTTGATCCAGGCCGGCCAGTGCAGGTAGGCGTCCTTCGACACGCGCGGATCGGTGAGCAGCCGCCGCAGCACCGCCTGGTCGCTCACCGCCCACGCCCGGACGCCACCGGGCAGCTCGACGAGGGCGGCCGGCCCGAGCGCGCGGATGCGCTCGGCCTGGCCGTGGAGGTCGCGGCCCTCGGGGTCGATCACGAAGGGCTGTGTGCCGGCGGCGTCGTCCATGGGTTTCTCCAGGGTCTCGTGGGGCTCGCGTCCCGTCCACCGCACCCCATCGGCCCGCGTCGCGCCCACTATCCCGGCGGCTCGATCTCCGTACGGGCCGCCACCTCGACCTGCTCGGCCGGGACGAGCGCGAAACCGGTGACGATCTCCGGCTGGATCCGGACCACCTGCTCCATCCCGCCCGCCACCCACGGGGTCAGCCGTCTCCTGAACGCGGCGGCCTCCTCCGGGTCGGCCACCAGCCGGGCCACGCCGGGCGCCCGCGCCGTTGTGGTGCATCACCACCACAGCCTGCCGATCCGGGCCGGCCGGGAACCAGGGACCAAGGTCCGCACTTTCCCCGGCCGGCGGGCTCCGGGCTCAGCCGCGCCGCTGCTCCGAGCGCAGGCGGGCGGCCAGGGCGGCGGCCTGGGTGCGGCGCTGCATGTCGAGCTTGGCCAGCAGGTTCGAGACGTAGTTCTTGACCGTCTTCTCGGCCAGGAACATGCGCTCGCCGATCTGCCGGTTGGTCAGCCCCTCGCCGATCAGGTCGAGGATGTGGCGCTCCTGCTCCGTCAGCGCCGCGAGCGGGTCCTTCCTGGCCTGCTGGTCGCGCAGCCGCCGCAGCATGGCGGCGGTGGTCTGCGGGTCGAGCAGCGACTGCCCCGACGCCACCGTGCGCACCGCGCCCACCAGGTCGGAGCCGTGGATCTGCTTGAGGACGTAACCGGCGGCCCCGGCCATCACCGCGTCGAAGAGCGCGTCGTCGTCGGCGTACGAGGTCAGCATCAGGCAGGCCAGCCCCGGCAGCCGGGACCGTACGTCGCGGCACACGTCGACCCCGTTGCCGTCGGGCAGGCGCACGTCGAGCACGGCCACGTCGGGCTGCAGGGCGGGGATCCTGGCGACGGCCGACTCCGCGGTGCCGGCCTCCCCGACGACCTCGATGTCGTCCTCCGACTCCAGCAGCGCCGCCACGCCGCGGCGGACGACTTCGTGATCGTCGACCAGGAACACCCGAATCATGCCTGCGACGCTACCGGACCCGCGCAACCCCGGGAAAGGACGAAGGTCACCGGCTCCGGGGGCCGTGCGGCGGTAGTACGGCCACGGGCCAGGGGACGGGGCGGGCCCCGCGCGTGCCAGACTGATCGGTGTGGAAAGCGAGCATCGTGGGCTGATGCCGCAGATGCGGCTGGATGAGCTGCTGGCGGAGCTGCAGGTGCGGCTGAACGCCGTCCTGGCGACCCGCGACCGGGTGCACACGCTGCTCGAGGCCGTGGTGTCCGTGGGCAGCGACCTCGATCTGGAGACCGTGCTGCGCCGGATCGTGGAGACCGCCACCACGCTGGTGGACGCCGGTTACGGCGCGCTCGGCGTGGTCGGGGAGGAGCACACGCTCGTCCAGTTCATCCCGGTGGGGCTGAGCGAGGAGGAGATCGCCCGCATCGAGCACTGGCCGCACGGCCTGGGGCTGCTCGGCCTGCTGATCAAGGACGCCCGCCCGCTGCGGCTGGGCCGCATCGCCGACCACCCCGAGTCCTACGGCTTCCCGCCCGGCCACCCGCCGATGGGCACCTTCCTGGGCGTGCCGATCAGGGTGCGCGACGAGGTGTTCGGCAACCTGTACCTGACGGAGAAGCGCGGCGGGGGCGAGTTCGACGAGGAGGACGAGGCGATGGTGATCGCACTGGCCACCGCCGCCGGCGTCGCCGTCGAGAACGCCCGCCTGTACGAGGAGTCGCGGCGGCGCGAGCGATGGCTGCAGGCCTCCGCCGAGGTGACCACGAGCCTGCTGTCCGGGGCCGACCCGAGCCAGGTGCTGCCGGTGGTGGCCGCGCGGGCCCGGCAGATGAGCGACGCCGACTCGGCGCGGGTGCTGCTGCCGGACGGCGAGACGCTGCGGGTGGCGGCGGCCGACGGCGACGGCGCGGACGACGCGCTGGGGACCGCGTTCGAGATCGCCGGCTCGCCCGCCGGCGAGGTGTTCGCCAGGGGCGAGGCGGTGGCCGAGCCGGAGGGCCTGCCCGCGCTCCTGGTGCCGCTCGGCGCCGCCCCCGGGGTGCGCGGCGTGCTGGTGCTGGGTAAGCGGGGCGGCCGGTTGCCGTTCAGCGCGGCGGACCTTCAGGTGCTGCAGGCGTTCGCCGGGCAGGCGGCCCTGGCGCTGGAGCTGGCGGAGGCGCGCAGGGACGCCGAGCGGCTGGGCCTGCTGGAGGACCGCGACCGGATCGCCAAGGACCTGCACGACGTGGTGATCCAGCGGCTGTTCGCGACCGCGATGACGTTGATGAGCACGGTGCGGCTGGTCGATCACCCGCAGGCGTCCAAGCGGTTGCAGCACGCGATCGACGAGCTGGACGAGACGATCCGGCAGATCCGCTCGTCGATCTTCGCGCTGCAGGGCCCGGTGGACGAGGTCGCCCCCGGCCTGCGGGGACGCATCGTCGAGCTGGTCGAGGGCGCGGGCGGCCACCTCGGGTTCATGCCGGGCCTGCGGATGGAGGGGCAGCTCGACACGCTGGTGCCGGAGTCGGTCGCCGAACACCTGCTGGCGGTGCTGCGCGAGGCGCTGTCCAACGTCGTGCGGCACTCCCGCGCCGGCCGCGCGGAGGTGTCCGTCGAGGTGGGCGGCGGGCTCACCCTGGTCGTGACGGACGACGGCACGGGTGTCGGCGCAGCGGGGCGGCGCAGCGGGCTGCGCAACATCGAGGAGCGGGCCCACCGGCTGGGCGGCACCGCCGGCGTGGAGACGCCCGAGGGCGGCGGCACCCGCCTGCGCTGGTGGATCCCTTTGTGACGGGCCGCCCCTGTCCATCAGCGGTTTTGTCGGTCCGGACGGGTACGGTCTTCGTACCGAAAAGGACCGAAAAGGACCGAAAGGGACAGACGTGACCACACTGGAGAACCGGCCGAAGACCGCGCTCCTCGTCATAGACGTGCAGAACGGCGTCGTCGCCCAGGCCCATGCCCGCGACGAGGTGGTCGCGAACGTGGCCGGCCTCGTCGAGAGGGCGCGCGCCGAGCAGGTGCCCGTCGTCTGGGTGCAGCACTCCGACGAGGAACTCCCGCTGGGCAGCGAGGCGTGGCAACTCGTTCCCGAGCTGAGCAGGGGCGAGGGCGAGCCGCTCGTGAAGAAGACGTACTTCGACTCCTTCGAGGACACCACGCTCGAAAGCGTGCTGGCCGATCTCGAGGTCGGGCGGCTCGTGGTCGCCGGCGCGCAGACCGACGCCTGCATCCGTTCGACGCTGCACGGCGCGTTCGTCAGGGGTTACGACGCGTTGCTGGTCAGCGACGCCCACACCACGGACGACCAGTCGGAGTGGGGCGCGCCGCCGCCCGAGCAGGTCATCGCGCACACCAACATGTACTGGAAGTTCCAGACGGCGCCGGGACGTACCGCCGGGACGGCCGAGGCCAAGGAGGTCGACTTCACCGGCCGCTCCTGACGCGCGACCGGTCGTGGGCGGGGCGCCCTCTTTGAGCGTGGGAACCCGCCCGGGAGGGCCTTTGAAATGGCAGGCCCCGGGCGACTCGGCGCATTATCGGGGCCGTATGAGGGCGGTATCCGGCCGCGGCTAATCGGGGTCGCCGGGGAACGGGAAAGGCCCCCTATTGAAGAGGGCCTTTCCTGGTCAATCTACTGAGCCGCCTCGTAGCGCTGGATCACCGAAGAGGCGATGCGTCCCCGCTCGCTGACCGGCAGGCCGTGCGCCTTCGCCCACTGCCGGATCTCCTGGCTCTTCTCCTTGCTCATCGCCCTCGTGAGACCCCCCGTGCCGCGCCGGCCACGGGGCCGCGACGTGGTGGTTGTCTCCTCGCGGCGCGCCTTCGCGATGAAGGGCGCCAGGGCCGCGCGCAGCCGGTCCTCGTTCTCGGGCTTCAGATCCATGACGAACCGGTCACCTTTGATGCTGAAGGAAACGGTGTTCTCATCCTCCATGGGGGAGCCGTCGAAGTCGTCCGTGATCGTTTCAATCAACCTCTTGGCCATGCTCGCACTCCAATTCAGCCCCAGGGTTGTGCGGTACTGTAGCGCTCTGCACGATGCCGTCAAGCCGTATCGGGATTTACAGCGAATTTTCTGTGCGCGGACGGTCGGTCCAGCATGAGTTCGGCTTGGTCATTCTACCTAAATAAATGTCGGTCCCGGAAGATTCAGTCTTCGACGCGTCCAATTGAGCGGGCAACCCGTTTCATTGGCGGCCGGCCGCCCCTGGGCCCGCTTTTCGGATACGTCCTTAACGACTTTTCGCCCGCCCGGCCCGCGCGGTCCTCAGGCGACGCGGTACCGCTCGGCCACCCGGTCCCGCAAGCGCAGGCCGTGTCCCGGCTCCTCGGACGGCCGCAACTCGCCCCCGGCTGGGTCGGCCGCCCCCTCGAACAGCTCGGACTCGATCCGCACGTGGTCGTGGAACCACTCCAGGTGCCGCACGTTCATGGTGGCCACCGCGGCCGGCAGGTGCAGGTGGGGCGCGCAGTGCGCGGAGACCTGGAGATTGTGCCCCGCGGCGATCGCGGCGGCGGCGAACCAGCCGGTGTATCCCCCGCAGCGGCCGGCGTCGATCTGCAGGCAGTCCACCGCCTGCTCCCGGCACATGCGGGTGAAGTAGGCCGCGTCGCAGCCGTACTCGCCGGCCGTCACGTCGGGCTCGGCGCGGTCGCGGACCAGCCGCAGGCCCGGCAGGTCGTCGGAGGAGACCGGCTCCTCGAACCAGCGCACGTCGTGCTCGCCCATCCGGCCGGCCTGGCGGATGGCCTGCTTGGCGGTGTAGCCGCCGTTGGCGTCCACGTACAGCTCGGCGTCCGGGCCGATCACGTGGCGGGCCTGGGCGATGCGGTGCAGGTCCCGCTCGGGGAACCGGCCCCACGACTCGCCGATCTTGATCTTGACGCGGCCGATGCCCTGCTCGTGCACCCAGCCGCGCAACTGCCGCGCGGTCACGTCGTCGGCATAGGTGGTGAAGCCGCCCGAGCCGTAGACGGGCACCCGCTCCCTGGCCAGGCCGAACAGGCGGGCCAGCGGCAGGCCGAGCAGGCGGGCCTTGAGGTCCCACAGGGCGACGTCCACGGCCGACAGGGCGTAACCGGCCACGCCCGGCCGTCCCGCGTTCCGCACCTGGGCGACCATGGCCGACCACAGGCGCGGGACGTCCATCGCGTCGCCGCCGCGCACCACCTCGGCCAGCACCTCGTTCACCAGGGCCGCCGCCGCGGCGGGCGCGTACGTCCACCCGAGGCCGGCGCTCCGCTCCGCCTCCACGCGCACCACGACCGCCGTGGTCGACTCCCACGCCAGCGTCCCGTCCGCCTCCGGCAGATCCGTCGGCACCTCGTACGCCGCCGCCCGCACCCCGCTGATCGCCCCCATGC
>NZ_SSXE01000272.1 GCF_021699195.1 Nonomuraea sp. MG754425
GGGTGATGGGGTTGACACCCGATCTTCCTAACATCGCGCGCTAGCGCGGGAATAGCGTCACAAAGGCCGCAAGGTTACCTTATCATAAAATGTGAGAGAATTCATATATCTGTAACCTCAGATTACCGAGATCAGTACGGCTCGTAACCGCCCCCGCGCTCCATCGACGCGATGCCCGGATGGTGGGCGAGGTCCCCGTAGCGGCTGTAGGTGTACAGGACACCGGCGATGATGTTGTCCACGGGCTCCCGGATCTTCCCGTAACCGGGCAGGGCGTGCGCGTCGAAGGTGGGCGGGATGGTCTGCATCAGCCCCTGCGACGGCACGCCGTTCTGGGCGTTGATGTCCCAGGTGTTGATCGCGTTCGGGTTGCCGCCCGACTCGTGCCAGATGACCTGCCAGATGCGGTTGATGACCTGCGGGTCGTTCGGGTCCAGGTCGCTCACGTCCAGGCCGCGCTCGCGCATGATCTCGTCCATCTCGGGCGACCTGATGATCGTGAGGGCCTCCTTGATCCAGTCGACGACCTGCTCCTTGGGCGCCGGGGCGTTGCCGTACGACGACGGCGCGCCGGCGCCCCCGCCCGAGCCCCCGGAGGTGGCCCCGGAGCCGCCCGGGTCGTCCTCGGAGCCGGTCGAGAGGCTGGGCGTGTACCCCGCGATCCGCTGCCAGTCCACCGGATGGTCCCCGGGCTGGAAGTCGGCCCCGCCGGGCTGACGGATGCCCGCGAAGAAGCCGAAGCCCTCCTCGCCGAGCTGGCCGCTGAGCGCCGTCGTGGCGTCGCCGACGGCGGTCGTGGCCTCCGTGACCGACTCGCCGGCGGTGGTGACCGGGTCGCCGAGCTTGTCGTTCACGTACGCGTCGATGTCGCCCTGCGCGGCGTCGGCGTGCTCCTGCTTGTACTCGCTCTCCGCCGAGACCGCGGAGCTGTGCAGGCCGCTGACCGTCGTGTAGGCCGACTCCAGCTTGGTGGCGGCGGTGTCCAGCGCGGTGGCGCAGGTGGACAGCGCGGTCTTGAGGTTCTCCCCGGCCGTGGGGTAGGCGGCCATGTAGTCGGCGAAGGCGTTCGCCGAGTCGCCCTTCCACGCCTTGCCGACCTCGCTGACGTTCCTGACGAGCTGGCTGGCGGAGGTGGAGACGTGCCCGCCGACCGTACGCAGGCCGGAGGCGATGTTCCTGATGGCCTCCGGGTCGCCGTCCACCTTGGCCATCAGCCCGGCCAGGCTCTCGACCACGCTCATGCGCCGGACCCCGTCTCCGCGTCGCGGAAGTTGTCGGCGACCTGGCCGAGCGCCCGGTCGACGTTGGTCATGCGGTTGCGTCCCTCGCTCAGTTCGCTTCTGACCGACGCCCAGACCGAGTCGATCTTGGTGGCGAGTCCCTCCGCCCCCTCGACCGTCCCGAAGACGCTGGACGCGGTGTCGCCGCGGGGCGGGGTGACCTCGGTGTTCACGAACGCGTCATCGAGGTCCAGCATGTTCTTCACCCGGTTGGCCTGCCGCCCGCACTCCTCCAGCGCCTGAATGTGCACGTCCACGAACCCCATCAAGCTCTCCCTGAGTCGACGTCGCCGAGGAGGTCACGGCTGCTCCACGATCGCGGTCTGGATCAGGCGCGAGCCGGACTTCCTGTCGACGTAGAAACCGCGGCCCACCGGGAGCGCCTGCGGGCGGACGTTGCCGAAGAGCGCGCCCTCCTCCCGGTTGCCCGACATGATCAGCGCCGGGCTGGCCATCTCCTTCAACCGCTGCACGGCCTGGTCGTACATGGCGCGGCCCGCGCCGCCGCTCTGCCGGGCCAGCACCACGTGCAGGCCGATGTCGCGGGCCTGCGGCAGCAGGTCGGCCAGCGGCGCGAGCGGGTTGTTCCCGGTGGCCACGAGGTCGTAGTCGTCCACGATGAAGTACAGGTCCGAGCCCTGCCACCAGCTCCTGCTGCGCAACTGCTCGGGGGTCAGGTCGGCCGGGGGCAGACGCTTGAGCAGGGCCGAGCGGGCGTCCTGGACCAGCTCGACGGCCGCGGTGCTGGAGGCGGCGTAGCCGATGCGGTGCTCGGTCACCGCGGTGTCCAGCAGCGCGCGCCGGTAGTCGATCACGATCATCATGGCCTCGCGCGGCGTCTTCCGCTCCACGATGCCCTCCATGATCAGCTTGAGCACGTTGGACTTGCCGCACTCGTTGTCGCCGAACACGATGAAGTGCGGATCCGCCTCGAAGTCGAGCATGATCGGCGAGAGCGACTCCTCGTCGATGCCGATCGCGATGCGCTGCGGGCCGGTCTTCTCCTTGCCCGGCAGCGAGGCCGCGGGCAGCATCGCGGGCAGCAGGCGCACCGGCGGCGCCGAGGGCCCCGTCCACGCCTTGCGCACGTTGTCCACCAGCGAGCGCAGCCCGTCGGACACGTCCTCCGCGGAGCGCCGGCCGTCGATCCGCGGCAACGTCGCGAGGAAGTGCATGCCGTCCCTGGTCAGGCCGCGTCCCGGCGTGCCCTCCGGCACCGCGAGCGAGGCCTTCCTGCTGATCTCCGACTCGTACGCGTCGCCCAGCTTGAACTCGATCCTGGTGCCGAACAGGTCGCGGATCGACGGCCGGAACTCCGACCACTTGTTCGTCGCGACCACCACGTGGATGCCGTAGCCGAGCCCGCGCGCCGCCAGGTCGGTGATCACGGCCTCCAGGCTCTCGAACTCCTGCCTGATCGTCAGCCAGCCGTCCACGACCAGGAACACGTCGCCCCAGCCGTCGTGCTTCAGGCTGCCGTCGGCGACCCGGCGCCGGTAGGTGGCCATGGACTCGATGCCGGCCTCGGCGAAGCTCTGCTCGCGCTGCCGCAGCAGCGCCGAGACCTCGGCGACCGTCCGGCGCACCCGCTCGGCCTTGAGCCGGTTGGCCACGCCGCCCACGTGCGGCAGCCCCTCCAGCGCGGCGAGGCCGCCGCCGCCGAAGTCGAGGCAGTAGAACTGCACCTCGCGCGGGGTGTGGGTGAGCGCCATGCCGGCGATCAGGCTGCGCAGCACGTTGGTCTTGCCGCTCTGCGTGCCACCGGCCACGCCGATGTGCCCGGCCGCCCCCGACAGGTCCAGCCAGTACGGATCCCGCCGCTGCTCGAACGGCCGGTCGATGATCCCGACGACGGCGTGCAGCTTGCCCCTGCCGTCCCAGCCGGGCGTGGACAGGCCGAGATCCGGCGTGACCGACAGCGACGGCAGCAGGTGCGCGAGCGTGGGCGACTGGTCGAGCGGGGGCAGCCAGATGCGGTGGGCGGCCGGGCCGCGCCCGGCCAGCCGCTGCACGACGACGTCGAGCAGGCTGTCCTGCTGCTGGCCGCGCTCCTCGATCTCGACGGCCCGGGTCTCCTCCGCCTCGTCCGTCTTCGGCGGCTCCGGCTCGGCGGGCGGCGCCACGTACGCCGGGCCGTACTCCACCACCTGGTGCTGGACGGCCTGGCCGTCCTCGGAGCCGGTACGGCGGCCCTCACCCTGGTACGGGCCCGAGACGTAGGCGGCCTTGAACCGCGTCATGCCCGTGGTGTCGAACTTGAGGTAGGCGTTGCCGGGCGCCGACGGCAGCTCGTACGCGTCCGCCACGCCCAGCACGACCCGGCTCTCCATGGCGGAGAACGTCCGCAGCCCGATCCGGTACGACAGGTGCGTGTCCAGGCCGCGCAGCCGGCCCTCCTCCAGGCGCTGCGAGGCCAGCAGCAGGTGCACGCCGAGCGAGCGGCCCAGGCGGCCGATCATCACGAACAGGTCGATGAACTCCGGCTTGGCCGACAGCAGCTCGCTGAACTCGTCCAGCACCACGAACAGGGTCGGCAGGGGGGCCAGTTCCGCCCCTTGCTCCCTGGCCCGCTCGTAGTCGCGCAGCGAGGCGTAGTTGCCCGCCGCCCGCAGCAGCTCCTGCCGGCGCACCATCTCGCCGTGCAGCGCGTCGTGCATGCGGTCGACCAGCGGGAGCTCGTCCTCCAGGTTGGTGATGACCGCCGAGACGTGCGCGAGCGAGTCCAGGCCGAGGAAGGTGGCGCCACCCTTGAAGTCGACCAGGACGAAGTTGAGGATCTCCGGGGAGTGCGTGACCGCCAGGCCCAGCACCAGCGTGCGCAGCAGTTCGCTCTTGCCGGAGCCGGTGGCGCCGATGACCAGCCCGTGCGGGCCCATGCCGCCCTGCGCCGACTCCTTGATGTCCAGCTCCACCACGCGGCCGTCGGCACCGAGGCCGAGGGGCACCCGCAGCCGGTTGCGGCCGGCCCGGGGCCGCCAGGAGACCGCGGGGTCCAGGTGGGCCGGGTCGCCGATGCCGAGCAGGTCGGTCAGCGTGGTGTTGAGCGTCAGCACGTCCTCGGCCTCGCCGCCGGCGGCGTTCGAGGCCCGCAGCGGCGCGAGCTGCCTGGCCAGGCCCTCGGCGCGCATGTAGTCGAGCTGGTCGGGGTCGCCGAAGCGGGTCCGGTGCTCCTTGCCGGCGTGGTCGATCTTGACCATGTGGAAGCCGTCCGCGCGGACGTCCAGGCGCAGCGTGTTCTGCTCCTCGACGTCGGCGGTCGAGCCGGACAGGTCGATCACCGTCACGCCCTGGATGGCGTCGCTGCCGAGCTGGGAGTCCTGCGGCACCCGCCCGCCGTCCACGACGAGCACGTGGTACGGCAGCATGTCCGCCGCCGACCCGGGCCGGAACCGGGCGCGTTCCCTGAGCTCGTTACCCACCAGCCGGTCGAGGTCGCCCAGGTTCTCGGCCATCAGCCGCACCTGGCCGGCCGCGTCCGTCTCCTCGGGGTGCAGCGCGTGCGGCAGCCACTTGACCCACTCCCAGTGGGGCATCCACTGCGCACGGGCGCACACCATGATCCGCATGTCGTCGGGCGAGTGGAACACGGTGAGCTGGGCGATCACCGCCCGCAGCAGGTCGCGCACGGCGTCGGGGTCGCCGGTGACCCTGATCCGGGCGAACGAGCCGAGCGCCACCGCGACGGGCAGCTCCTCGACGGTCGAGTGCGCCCTGACGAACCTGCGCAGCGCGCCGGCCGACAGCGCGTCGAGGTCCTCGACCGGCTTGGAGTCCGGCGGGATGAGCTGGACGGCCAGCTTCTGCACGCCGGTGCCCAGGCGGACGGTGGCGAAGTCCTCGTCGCGCGGGCGGCGCTCCCACAACCGGGGGCTCATGGCGATCCACCACAGGGAGTCGGGCTCGGGGCCGCTCCACTCCAGGGCCTCGCGCTGCTGACGGGCCGCGCGCCTGGTCCGCTTGCGGATCTGGCTCAGGTAGCGGAAGTAGTCGCGGCGGGCGCCGTTGAGCCGGTACTTGCGCTCGCCCGACTGGCGGCCGAGCTGGCCCAGTGTCATGCCGACCATGGACAGCGCGAACAGGCCGCTGGCCACGTACATGATCGGGTTGGCGTTCCCGTACGACGTGAACATCAGCGCCATCGCCGCCGCCCCCGCCACCATGGGGAGGTAGGTCAGGACCATCATGAAGCCCTGGCTCTGGACTTCGGGGATTTCGGGAGGCGACTCGATCAGAACTTCGCCCCGCGGTGGCTTCGGGCCGGGGCGGCGTTCTGGGCGACGCACGACGACGATGCTCATCGAGACGTTCTTACCAGAAAAGACCAGATATGTTCTCTGTTGTCCGCGACCATTGGTGGGACCGGAGAGTTGAGATGGGACAAATTGTTCAAGGCCCTCCCTTGGGGCCCCCGGGACCGCCGATGCGACCCGGACCGCCCCTAGGGTATCCCGGGCCCTATCCCGGGCCGCCCGGCCCGCCTCCGCCCCCGCAGGGGCCGTTCCAGCAGGGCGCACTGGCACAGGTGCCCGTGCCGCTGCCGGCCCAGTGCCATGTGACGATCGTCGGACCGCGGCGCAGGGCCGACCTCGCGCTGCCCGCGGACGTCCCGCTGCCGAACGTGCTGCCCGCGCTGCTCCGCGCGCTCGGAGAGGTCGGCGGCGACGCGGTCGCCGCACCCGGCTGGACCCTGCAACGCCTTGGCGGAGCGCCGCTCGACCTGGGGCAGAGCCTCGGCACGCTGGGCGTGCTGGACGGCGAGATCCTCTACCTGAGGCCCCGCGAGGCCATCCTGCCGCCCGCCCACTACGACGACGTGGCGGACGTGGTCGCCGGCGGCGTGCGCGACGGCCGCGGCCTCTGGTCCGCCAGGCACACCAGGGTCATGGGCGCCGCCGGGGCGATGAGCCTGCTCGTCCTGGGCGGGTTCGGCCTGGCCGCGTCCGGCATGTCGGGGCTGGTCGTCACGATCGTGGCGGCGCTGCTGGCGCTGCTGCTGGTCGTCACCGCGACGCTGCTGTCCAGGGCGGTCGGCGACTCGATGGCCGGCTCCCTGATCGGGTACGCGGCGCTGCCGTACGGGTTCGTCGCGGGCCTGTTCGCCCCGGGCGGGACCCCGCTCGGGTTCGGCGTGCCGCACCTGCTGGCGGCGCTGGCCTGCACGGCGCTGGTGGCCGCGCTCGCGGGGGCGCTGATCTCCGACGGCGTCGCCGGCTACCTCGGCACGGCCGTCGCCGCCACCGTCGCGGGTGTCTGCTGCGCGATCGTGATGGTGTGGTCGGCCCCGCCGGCCGGGGTGGCGGCGGTGGCCATCGCGCTGCTGCTGGCCCTGAGCCCGCTGGTGCCGACGGTGTCGTTCAAGCTGGCCAAGGTGCCGCTGCCGGCCATGCCGACGACCGCGGAGGAACTGCGCAACGACAACCAGCTCCTGGATGCCACGGCCATCCAGGAGCGCACCAGGAGCGCGCAGCGCTACGCCACCGGCATGATCGCGGCCGTGGGCATGTGCGCGCTGGTCACGCAGGTGCTGCTGGTGTTCGCCGACGGCTGGGTCCCGGCCGTCATGATGGTCTCGCTCTCGCTCACGCTCATCATGCGGGCCAGGGTCTTCCGCGGTGTCGGCCAGCGCGTCTGGCTCATCGGCACGGGCCTGGGCGGCTTCGCCATGATCGCGCTGTCGCTGGCCGGCTCGGGCGGGATCGTCGGGGCGCTGGCAGTGGCCATCGGGGTGTTGTGGCTGGCGCTGACGAGCGTCGGCATCGGGCTCTGGCTGGCGACGGGGAAGCCCTCGCCGTTCTGGGGACGCGCGGCCGACATCTTGGACATCGTGCTGATCGTGCAGCTCTTCCCGCTCGCGCTGGGCGTACTCGAGGTCTACACCTGGGTGCGCGGGCTGTCCGGCTGATCCTGTTTCAGGAAGGTGGAACATGCAGGGGTTCGGCGACTTCGCCAACATCGACATCGACAAACTGCTGAAGCAGGCCGACGAGCAGGTCAAGCAGATGGGCGAGTTCGAGAAGAAGGTGGACTCGTTCGTCGGCCGCGCCCAGGACGAGAACGGCATGGTCACCGTGGAGTACGACCACCAGGGCCTGCGCGAGCTGGAGCTGCATCCCAAGGCGATGCGCATGTCCTCGGGGGAACTGGCCGAGCTGATCAAGGCGGCGATCGCGGACGCCACGGCGGACTTCCACCAGAAGTTCGGTGAGGGCATGAAGGAGACGCTCGGTGACGACTCCGATCTGGCGGAGCTCGCCAACAACCCCGAGGCCATGCGCGCCAGGCTGGATCGGGCGGAGGCGATGCACGATCAGGCGTT
The DNA here is from genome assembly GCF_021699195.1 of Nonomuraea sp. MG754425. Taxonomy (GTDB): domain Bacteria; phylum Actinomycetota; class Actinomycetes; order Streptosporangiales; family Streptosporangiaceae; genus Nonomuraea. Next base: position 7,597 of record NZ_SSXE01000272.1, read on the forward strand.
CTCGGATGTGATGGGCCAGCTCGATAAGATCCGCCGCCGGTTGGAGCTCTAACCGGGTTCGTCCACCGATGAGATTCGCCACTTGTCAGCGGCCGGCAGGTCGCTCATCAGGGAGTTCATCGGGATGTCGCAGGTATGCGACCAGTATGCGACCGATCCGTAACCTGTAGTTTCTGGGAATTACGGGGCAGATGGTGGCTAACATGCCATTTGAGGTTGATCGCGGGGGTAGTCGGTTCCATTCACGAGGGTGACCGCCCGCCGTGGCAGCAACGCCATACCGACTTGGAGGTCCAAGTGTCACTGTACGGGGCCAGCGTCACCCAGCTGACGAACGCCGCCGGCTACTGCCAGGAAACCGCCCAGTACATCGAGGGCATGCGCCAGCGGGTCGAGCAGATCAAGGCCGACCTCACCACCCAGGGCTGGCAGGGCGGCGCGTCGCAGAAGTTCGCCACCGCCCTCACGGCGTGGGACGGCGAGTTCAAGGGGGTCATCCGCATCCTCGAGCAGATCTACGACAAGCTGAACATGGGCGCAGGGGTGTACAAAAACGCCGCCGACCAGAACATGGACATCGCCGGCGGCTTCGTCTCGGCCGGAGAGGCCGGCCGAGTCGACTCCCTCATCAACACCAACTACCCAAGCTGAGCAGGACGGAGAGCAGCACCATGGGAATGCCTGATGACTACACCTACGTCCGCTTCAGTTCGATGGCTGACGCCTACGAGCAGTTGCAGAAGATCGTCACCGAGCTCGACCGGGTCACCGACGACCTCTACGCGGACATCCAGAGGGAGCTCGGGGCGAGCTGGGAGGGTGACGCCAAGCTGTACTTCGAAGGCAAGAAGAACGAGTGGAACGAGCACGAGAAGACGATGGGCAGGCAGCTCTACAGCGCTGCGAACACTGTCGAAACGGCCAGAGACAACTACCAGAACGCCGAGCGCGCGAACATCAACATGTGGACGGACTGACCCAGGCTTTTGATCCTCTCGGTCACCGGTGATCGCGGTGGCCGGGAGTCGTGCTGCTAGAGGTGAGGCATGACACACAGGGATGCGACGGACGGGGGCCACGGGGAGCTGCCCGTCGATCCCGGCCTGTTCGACGACGAGGGTCGCGAGAACTCGCCGTCCAGCATCCGGGCGATAGCCGAGGAACTGCGGTCCAGCCTCGACGCCATGCTGGGCGGCGGCGAGCGGCCCAACGGCAACATCAACCAGATCACGACGGACTCCACGTTCTCGGCCGCCCAGATCGGCCAGTGGCCGGACGCCGTGGCCCTCGCCACGACCGTCGGGTCGAGCAACGCGGGCACGAAGTTCGCCGAGGTCTACCAGAAGTTCATCGAGGCGTACCAGAGCGTGGTCGAGGCCGTCGAGCTCAGCGCGGACAGTCACGACCGGGCGCGCGGTGCCAACGAGGGTGAGGGCTGATGAGCGGCGAGCAGGAGACCGTCGTCATCGTGACCGGCAGCTCGCCCACGGGCGAGTGGCTCGACAAGACCAAGGACGAGATCAAGGCGCTGCTCCAGGACACCGACGCCTTCATCGTCGACGGCACCGGGCAGACCTACCAGAACGCGGCGAGCAAGATCGAGCAGGCGATCGCCGCGCTGGAGGAGCACGCACCCAAGATCGCGGACGTCTGGAAGGGCCCGGACGCCACCGCGGCCCGCGCCGCCCTCGAACTGCTGCACGCCTCCGGCACCGAGCTGTCCGGCAAGCTGTCGATGATGGGGCAGGCGCTGCAGACGTACGCCTCGCACCTCACGGACACCGAGGGCAAGGTCGACGAAGCGGTCACGGTCCCCGGTGGCACGTACACCACGGAGGCCGAGCGCGACCTCGTCAAGAAGTCCCTGGAGAACACGCACGCCCAGCGCGCCCTGTACGAGCTCAACCAGAAGATCGTCGACATCTACGACGTCGAGCTGCCCCAGAGCGTCACCTTCGAGCTGCCCACGGTCACCCCGCCCACCACCCCGTCGGACACCGACCCGGTGCGCTACCCCACCGACTACGGGGCGGACGGCGCCGGCTACGACACGTCCGGGAGCGGGACCGGCGGCTACGGCGGCGGCTCGGGCTCGGCCGCCCATGCGAGCACCGGCGGCAGCTCCTCGACCGGCTCCGGCTCAGGCGGCTCGGACGGCCCCGGCTCCACCGGCTCGAACCCGGGAGGCTCGAACCCGGGAGGAACCGACCCGAACGGCTCCGACCCGAACGCCCCCGGCTCCGACACCCCGGCCGACCCGGCCCCTGACACGCCCACGACGCCGGATCCCGCGCAGACACCGGGCAGCGGCACCGGCGACGACTCCGTGCCGCCGGTCATCGGCGCGGAGGACCGGACGACCACCGACGGCCCGAACAGCCTGGACCCGAACCGGGCGGACCTGGCGAGCTTCCAGCCGACCACCACCGCCACGATCGGTTCTACCTTCACGACCCCCACGACGACGATGAACCCGACGTCCGGGTTCGTCCCCTCTCCCACGGGCGGCTCGCCGGGCATGCCTTCGGTGATCGGCTCGCCGGGTGTCGGCGTCGGCCAGGTGGGGATGGTGCCGCCCGGTGCCCGGGGGGCCGGCGCGATGCACGGCGGCGCGCCCTTCATGCCGTTCATGGG
>NZ_SSXE01000273.1 GCF_021699195.1 Nonomuraea sp. MG754425
GACGAAGTCGTAGACGCGCAGATGGGTGAACAGGGCGCAGACGAAGTAGAGGATGAGGCCGGCGGCGGCGGCCGTGCCGATCAGTGGCACGCCGAGGAGACCGAGCGTCAGTCCGAGCGCGCCCGCCGCCTTCAGCGCGCCGATCGGGAAGACCAGCCACGACTCAGAGACGCCGGCTCTGTCGAGCGCGGGCCCCAGACTCCGCATGATCGGTTCGAGGCGGGTCATCGCCGCGAAGGCGGAGAAGCCGTTGAGGGCGATCGTCACCAGGGCGACGGTGACGTAGGCGGTGGACATGCAGTCTCCCAGGGATCATCTTGTGGCGGCACGAATCGGCCGGCACCCGGTCACCCCTGAGAGGACCGCCACCCCGGCGAGTGTGACAGCGTCGCGCGGCGAAGTGATGTATGTCGCTCGGCGTCACACTCCAGGCCCCCGGATGCTCTCAGGGCGTGCGGTCTGCTTGGTCCGGTCCAGGCATCGGGAGGTCGTCACCGATGGCAGCCGCCGAACGCGCCTCCACTCTCCGGCCCGGCTCTCCCCGCCGGGCCGGGGGACCACGGTGGCCCGGCTGGGGCCCCGCCACCGTGGCTGCGGAGACCCCGCACGCTGAGCCGGTCAGTCCGCCGTCTGGGCCCCGAGCAGGGCCCTGCGGGCGATGCGCTGCGCGGCCAGGGCGTCCTGGCGGGACTGGGCCTCGGCGAGGGCGTCGAGGTCGAGGATCTCCAGCGCGCGCCAGAGGGTGCGCATGACCTCGACGCCGGCGCGGGCCGCCTCGACGGAGTCCTCGCGGAAGGGGAACTGGTCGAGCTGCCAGACGCCCTGCCAGCCGTTCACGCGCAGCGTGTGGAAGAACTCGAAGGTCTCCACCAGGTGCACCGAGCCGACGACCATGTCGTCGTCCCAGCCGCGGAAGTTGTCGTTGACGTCGATGGCGTACAGGCGGTCGTGGTCGAGGATGAGCTGGGCGGCGTCGGCCGGGGACTCCAGGCCGTAGAGGGAGTGGCCGAAGTCGAGCAGGATGCCGACGTTGGGCACGTCCATCTTCTCGATGGCGAGCAGGGTGCGGGCCGCGGAGGAGAAGGTCATGCGGTTGCGCGGCTCGCGTGGCTTGTACTCGATGGCGAAGCGCAGGTCGGGATGGCGCTGGGCCAGTTCGCGGACGGCCTCGACGGACATCCGCCACAATTCCTTGTAGTCGGCCTGGAAGGGGTAGTCCCAGCCGTCCTGGCCCGGCCAGAGCTTGACGTAGTCGCAGCCGAGCCGGCGGGACAGCTCGGCCGCGTCGCTGACCAGTTCGATCGCGGCGCGGCGGATCTCCGGGTCGGGGTTGGTGAAGCCGCCGCGGCTGAAGGCGCGGGTGTAGATCTCGGGCGTCAGGGCGATGGCGCGCAGCCCGTTGGCCTTCAGCCGCTCCTCCAGGAGGGTCACGTCGAGGTCGGCGGGGTTGAACGGGTAGTTGATGTCGACGACCGACAGGCTGCCGACCTGGCCGGCCCGGTCGATCGCCTCCAGGGTGGAGACGGGCGGGCCGTAGCCGTCGGTGGCGTAGCGGTCGCGGAACTGGCCGAAGTGCCAGAGTCCGGCGCCGAAGAGAGGTTCTGCGGCCATGGAGAAGGCTCCTGTCCCGTTGGTGGCACGGTCCCGGCTCCCGTCCGTGCGCCCGTGGGGCGCCTCGTGTGGGGCCGGCCGGGGGTCCGGTTCTCGTGGCACGGATTGAATTTTAATTCAATACTGCTTTGTTATTCGGCCGGAATGTAACGTCGGTGACACGTGGGAGTCAAGAAGTCGGCGGGTAAGCGGTTACCCACGCGCTCCACGCCACCGCCCTGCAGCCCGCCGCCCTCGGCGCGACCAGCGCCGTCGAGCAGGCCGACCGGTTCATCAGGACCGGCGCGACGGGCAAGGAGGAGAAGCAGGCCATCGACTGCGAGCTGGTCACCGACGCCAACGCCGACGAGTTCGGCGTCTTCGCCAGGAAGTGACCCCCCGGCGGCGGGTCAGCAGGGGTGGCCGGTGCCGCACGCGGCGACGATCTCGGCCATCGTGGCGCGGAAGCGCTCGCGGTCGGGCTCCGTCAGCGGGGCGAGCAGCCGCGCCATCTCCTGGCCCATCTCGGCGTGGAACGCGAGCGCGGCCTCGCGGCCCTCGTCGGTCAGTGTCACCTGGACGGCCCGGCGGTCTCCGGGAACCGACGACCGCAGGGCCAGGCCGCGCCGTTCGGCCCGGTTCATCAGCCCGGTGAGGGCGGCCTTCTCCACTCCGAAGCAGCCGGCCAGCTCGGCCATGCCCCTCGGGCCGTCGAGCAGCACGCACAGGAGCCGCGCCTGGACGGGGGTCAGCTCGTGGCGCTCGGAGACGCGCTGGTAGACGGCCTGGACCAGGCCGCTGAGCCGGACCAGCCCGGTGGCCGCGTCCATGGGTGAAGCGTGCGCGGTCTGCGGTTCCAGCGCGGTCTCCCGCCCCCTGTCGTTCACCCTCCAACGGTACACGGGCAATATGGTTAATCTGGCATATAGTATGCTTGCTTAACTATCTTTCGAGAGGACTCCCCATGCCGTTCACCGACGCCGAGCTGACCTACCTGTCGGGCCAGCTTCTCGGCCGCCTGGCGACCTCGCACCCGGACGGCACCCTCCAGGTCAACCCGGTCGGGTTCCGCTACAACAGCGGCACCGGCACGATCGACATCGCCGGGCACGGCATGTCGAGGAGCCGGAAGTTCCGCAACGTCGCCGCCAACGGCCGGGTCGCCTTCGTCATCGACGACCTCGCCTCCGTCGATCCGTGGCAGCCCCGGATGCTGGAGATCCGCGGCCACGGGGAGGCGATCGCCGAACCCGCCGACTCGGCGTACGCGGCCACCGCCCCCGCCGGGTTGGACGGGGCGATCATCCGCGTCCGTCCCGAGCGCGTCATCAGCTTCAACATCAACGGACCCGTCGGCGACCCCACCTCGCGCAGGGTGCACGGCCGTGACTACGCCCAGCCCCTGGAGACCTCGTGAGCTTCGACACCCCCACCGGCACCCGCGGGGCCCGGCAGCCGGCCGGACGGCTGTTCCGCTGGTTCAACACGCTGGCCGCCCGCCGGATCCGCCGCAAGGGCGGGCAGATGATGGGCTTCAACGCCCTGGTCCTGACCACCGTCGGCGCCAGGAGCGGCCTGGAGCGCAGCACGCCGGTCGGCTGGTTCCCCGGCGACGTCGGAACCCTGCTGATCGTGGCCTCGGCGGCCGGGGCCGCGGGCAACCCCTCCTGGTACCACAACCTCGCCGCCCACCCCGACCGGGTCCGCGTCGAGGTCGACGGCCGCACCCTCGACGTGCTCGCCGAGCAGCTCCACGGGGCCGAGCGCGCGGACGCCTGGCAGCGGATCGTCCAGGCCGCTCCCAGATTCGCGCAGTACCAGGAGAAGACCGACCGGCTGCTGCCGGTCATCCGCCTCACGCCCCGCACCTGACCAGGACGTTCCGGGCAGGACGCCCTGCCCCGGTGGACGCCAGCGCGGACGGCCGGGTTCAGGCGCCCGCGCCGCCGTCCACCGGCACCATCGCGCCGTTCACCATCGAGGCCCGGTCGCTGAGCAGCCACGCGGCCACCTCGGCGACCTCGCGGGGCTCGGCCATCCGGCCGAGCGGGATCAGCGCGGTGTTGCGCGCGATGACGCCGGGGCTCGCCGCCTCCCACGTCTCGATCATCTCCGTGGCGGTGCCGCCGGGAGTGATGCCGTTCACCCGGATCCCCTCCCGTCCCCAGGTCACGGCGGCGGTCTCGGTGATGCTGTTGAGCGCGCGCTTCATCGCGCCGTACGCGGGGAGGGCGGGGTTCGCGCGGCGGCTGCCGATGCTCGAGGTGTTGACGATCGCCCCGCCGCCGTTGCGGCGCATGAGCGCGGCCTCGGCCGTCATCGCGGTCCAGTGCCCGCGGAAGTTCACCGCGAACTGCTCCTCGATGTCCTCGTCGCTCGTCGTGCCGATCGGGCCGGGCCGCTGGATCGTCGCGCCGTTGTTGAACGCGCCGTCGAGCCGTCCGTGCAGTTCCTCGACGCGATCGACCGCGGCGCGCACGCTCGCGCGGTCGGCGAGGTCCAGGGTGACGGCGTCGGCGACGCCTCCGCCGGCGCGGATCCCGGTGACGACGTCCTGGAGGGCTTCGGTGCCGCGGGCGGCGAGCACGACGGCCGCGCCCTCCCGCGCGAAGAGCCGGGCCGCCGCCGCCCCGATCCCGCGGCTGGCGCCGGTGACGAACACGACCTTGCCGGTGAGCAGGCCGGCGGGTGCGTGGTGGTTGTCGGTGTGGTTGGTCATGGGGACAGTGTCGGGCCGGGCTCCGGCCCGGATTCAGGTACCGGCGGTACCAGGATGCGCTCCCGCACGGCGTGCAGACTGGGGGGATGGACAAGCAGGAGCTGGGGTCGTTCCTCCGCAGCCGGCGCGAGCGGCTCCGGCCACGGGACGCCGGCCTCCCCTCGGGGCCGCGCCGCCGGACACCGGGTCTGCGCCGTGAGGAGGTCGCGGTCCTCGCGCACATCTCCACCGAGTACTACGTCCGGCTGGAGCAGGGCCGGGCGCCGCGGCCGTCGGGCGAGGTGCTGGCCGCGATCGCGGGCGCGCTGCGGCTCACCGACGCCGAGTCGGACCACCTGCACCTCCTGGCGGGCACCGCGCCGAGCCGGACCGGGCTGCACCGGCGCGACGTCCGTCCGAGCATCCTCGCGCTGCTCGGGCGGCTGCCGCAGACGGCCGCGTTCGTGACGTCGGCGACGTTCGAGGTGCTCGCGTGGAACGACCTCGCGGCCGCGCTCATGGAGGACTTCGCCGAACTCGCCCCGGCCGGCCGCAATCTCGCGCGCCGGGCCTTCCTCGGCCCGGCGCGCCACGGGGCGGTGTTGTACGGGGTCTCCGACCTCGAGGAGTTCCGGCAGCACGCCGTCATGGGGCTGCGCTCCACCCTCGCCCGCTACCCGTCCGACCCGGCGGTGATCGACCTCGTCGGCGAGCTGCGCGCCCGGAGTGCCGAGTTCGCCCGGCTCTGGGAGCGGCACGACGTGCAGGCCGCGCCGACGCTCACGAAGACCTTCCGCCACCCGGTCGTCGGCGAGGTCACCGTCGACTGCGACACGCTCGCCCTCACCGACCGCGACCAGCACCTCGTGCTCTACAGCGCGCCGCAGGGCTCGCACTCCGCCGAGGCCCTGGCGCTGCTGAACGTGCTCGGGGCCGAGGCCGGCGACTACCTGCGGTAGTGCCGCGGCCGCACCGGAACCCGGTTCACAGTGCGGCCGAGGTCACAGGGAGAAGAGTGCGGGTTGCGCGGCCTCGCGACGCACCGCCAACGGGGTGTTTCTGGTGCGGTGCGAGGCTCTGCGCAACCCGCGGTCCTTCGGGCCCGGTCACCACCAGTTCCAGTTGTCGCCGTAAGGGCCGCCGTAGGGGCCGCCCCACCAGCGCCGCCTGCGTGCGTAACGGCGGTAGCAGCCACCGCGACGACGCCAGCGGCGGCGTCCGCAACCGCCCGATCCCGGGAAACCACCCGCACTGGTCATCGTTCCTCCCCACGTCCATCGCGTGCCTACCATTTCGACGGTAGCCCGAAAATCAGCACATACCAGGACATATAGGGTTATTTCGCCTGGCTTTGACGGCGAATTCACGCCGTGAAACGGGAGTGTCAGCCGAGCCTGATGAGACGCCGCCCGACGGCGGCGGCGACGGCGGCGGCGATCCGCGTGTCCATGCCGAGCTTGCAGGTAGACGTGCACCAGACGGGTCTTGACCGTCGCCTCGGTGATGTGCGGCCTCCTGACGATCTCCCGGTTGCCGGCCCTGCTCGCCGGCGGCTCCAGGATCTCCACTTCGCGCCCGCTCGACGCCGGGGCCGGACCGAGCGTCGCCGACCTCCCGGGTACCCTCTTCCTCGGCGGCGGAGTTCCCGTCGCCGCAGGTGGTCGGCCCCCTCGCGGGCATCGGCGTGGGCGGGGCGCCCGGCGGCGAGATCGACGAGGCCATCGCCGCGGCCGGCCTCAGGGCGGTCGCCGGCCGGCTCCGTCGACGGGCCCGCGACGCGGGGCGGTCATGGCCGCTGCGCTCGGCGCGATGCTCGTGGCGTGCGGCGGCCGGCGAACGAGAGGAGAAGGGGTGCTCAACGAGAGGCTGCTCGAAAGCGCCGCGCGGGGCGACGCCGCCGCCGTCCGGGACGCGCTCGGAGCCGGGGCGGACGTCGAGGCCCGCGACGGTCAGCGCCGCACGGCCCTGCTGCTCGCCGTGGCGGGCGACCACGTCGAGACGGCCGCGACGCTGATCGCGGCCGGGGCCGACCCCGACGCGCGCGACGCCAGGAAGGACACCCCCTGGCTGGTCACCGGGGTCACCGGCAGCGTCGCGATGCTCAAGGTGCTGCTCCCGGCGGGGCCCGACCTGACGCTGCGCAACCGGTACGGGGGCGTCTCCCTCATCCCCGCCTGCGAGCGCGGGCACGTGGACTACGTCCGCGAGGTGCTGACGACCGGCATCGACGTCGACCACGTCAACGACCTCGGGTGGACCGGCCTGCTGGAGGCCGTCATCCTCGGCGACGGGAGCGGGCCGTACCAGGAGATCGTGCGCCTGCTCATCGCCGCGGACGCCGACCTCGACCTCGCCGACCGCGACGGCGTCACCCCGCTGGCGCACGCCGTCGCCAAGGGCCAGACCGAGGTGGCGGCCCTGCTCCGCGCGGCCGGAGCCCACTGAGGCCCAGCACTGAGGCCCGGCACTGAGGCCCGGCACTGAGGCCCGGCACTGAGGCCCGGCACTGAGGCCCAGCACTGAGGCCCAGCACTGAGGCCCGGCACGCGAGCCCCGGCGGACGGTCACGGGCGCAGGACGACGGTGATCTGCTCCGGCGCGGCGGTCAGCAGCAGCAGCACCCCCGCGAGCCAGACCATCCAGGGCAGCGCCGCGCGCGAGCCGGCGCTCAGCCGCCGCTGCCAGTCGTTCAGGCGGCCCCGCGCGCGTTCGGGCAGGACGGCCCAGGCGGCGCGGAGCAGGACGCCCGGGAGAATCATGATGGTGACGTAGACGCCCAGCAGCGGCGCCCACCGCGTGGCGGGCAGGCCGGCCGCGGTCATGATGCCGATCGCCCCGAAGTACGGCACGGCGGTGGCGAACTCGAACAGCCAGGTCCCGACCCCCAGCAGCGCCATCGTGCGCACGGTGAGCGGGCGGTCGTGGAAGGGCGCGCGGCCGGGGTCGCGTTCGGGGATGAAGTAGCTGCCCACGATGAGCGCCACGCCGAAAGCGGCCTGCGCCCAGGCCAGCGCGGTCTCGTCCACGGCCGGTACGAGCGCGCCCAGGCCGAGCATGAGGAGCGCGCCCAGGGCGAAGTAGGCGAGCGCGACCGAGCCTAAGTAGACCCCGAGCAGTGCGCCCGTCCGGCGGGGCCGGGTCAGCAGCACGTAGAGGCTCACCCCGATGACGGCGGGGCTCAGCGTGTCGAGCAGGGCCAGCCCGAGCACCGCCCCGATCAACGCGATCGACACGTCCGTCTCCCTCCGGAGGAGTGGCGGGCCTTGGTGACACGCCTGTGCCAATTAAAGTAGCACGGGCGTGTTAGCATGTGGCCGTGCCGCGACTCGTCGATCATGACCAGCGGCGGTCCGAGCTCGCCGAGGCCGCCATCCGGGTGATCCTGCGCGACGGGCTGGCCGGCGTGACCGTCCGCGGCGTGGCCGCCGAAGCCGGCTGGTCCACCGGGTCCCTGCGGCACTACTTCCGCAACCAGCACGAGTTGCAGGCGCACGTCATCCGGGTCACCACCGACACCCTGCGCGAGCGGGTCATCACCCGCGTGGGGCGGCCCCGCACCGCGCCCTCGCTGGTGGACGGGGTCGCCTCGGTCGTGGCGGAACTGCTGCCGCTCGACGCCGAGCGGCGCGAGGAGTACGCGCTGTGGTCGGCGGTCGTGGCGTGGGAACGTCAGCACCCGCCCGAGGGAGGGTCCGTGGCGTGGCACGACCAGCGGGCGCTGCACCGCCAGTGCGTGGCCGTCCTGCGCGGTCACGACCCGGTCACCGACCTGGGGCAGGCCCTGCTGCCGCACCCTGACGCGCAGGTCGAGCTCTGGGCGGGCCTGCTGCACACGTTCGTCGACGGCCTGGCCTCCCAGCTCGTGAACACGCCCGGCCAGGTGCCCCCCGCCGCCGCCGCCCGGCTGCTGCGCTCCCTGCTGGAGGCGGTGCCCGCCCCGTCCTCGTGACGCCGGGCCGGCACTTCACACTCCGGCCGAACCTGGCCGCGTTCCGCCGCGTATCCCCCTGTATGCGGCTGAGCCGCGCGGCCCGGAGGGAGGGAGCGTTCGATGCACGAGAGCGGACCGGTCCCGTCCCGGATCGGCTGGACGGCAGTGGGGCGCGGCGGGCGGATCCTCGCAGGCGCGGCGTCGATCGCCGCCGGGCTCGTGCTGCTGGCCGTCGCCGCCGGCGGCGGCGCTGAGCAGCAGATCGCCGGGCTGCCCGACGCGGGGCCGCTCACCCGGTGGGGTCTGCCGCTCGTCCGGTTCCTGTACGACCTGTGCGCGGTGGGCACCGTGGGGACGCTGCTGGCGGCGGCCGTCCTCGCCCCGGCCGGGTCGCCGGAGCGGCCCGCCTGCGCCCGGGCGGCGGGACGGTGGGCGTCCGGCTGGGCGGTCACCGTCGTCCTGAGTTACCTGCTGACCGTGTCCGACGTGCTCGCCAGGCCCGTCGCGGACCTGCTCGCCGCTCCCGACCTGCTCGCCGCCGGCCTGTCCGTCGTGCAGGCGCGGGTCCTGCCGCTGGTGCTGGCCGTGGTCGTGGCGGCGGCCGTCGCGACCCGGGTGCCGCGGCTGCCGGCGGCGATCCCGCTCGTGCTCGCCGTGCTCGCGATCGTGCCCGTCGCCTACGTCGGGCACGCGGCCTCCGCCGCCGACCACGACATCGCCCTGTCCGGCCTGATGACGCACCTGGTCACGGTGTCGCTCTGGACCGGCGGGCTGGGCGCGGTGCTCGTGCACTTCCGCCGCTCCGCCGACCTGCCGCTGGTGCTGCGCAGGTTCAGCACGATCGCCCTGTGCTGCTTCGCGGGCGTCGCCGTCTCCGGCGTGGCCGCCGCCTGGGCCCGGCTGGACGATCCCGCGCACCTGTGGCGCAGCCCGTACGGCTGGTTCCTGCTCGCCAAGACGGCCGCCCTCGGCGTGCTCGCCCTGTTCGGCCGGGCCCACCGCCGCCGCACGGTCGCGCACGTCGCCGACCGGGGCGTGCGGAACGTCTTCACCCGGCTGGCGGTGGGCGAACTGGTCGTGATGGGCGTGGCGATGGCGCTGGCGGTCGGCCTGTCCCGCACGCCGCCACCGCCGGCGCGCGGCGGCGGGCACGACGGCCTGCTGGAGTACGACCTGGCCCCGTTCACGCCCGCCGGGCTGCTCACCGAGATCCGGCCGGACCCGCTGGTCCTGCTGCTGCTCGCGCTGCTCGCGGCCGGGTACCTGACCGGCGTCCGCAGGGCGGGGTCCTGGCCGGCCGGCCGCACGCTCGCCTGGTTCGCGGGCCTCGCGCTGGCCGGGCTGGTGCTGCTCGGCGGCGTCGGAGGATACGCGCGGGCGATGCTGTCGGCGCAGGCGCTCCAGCTCACCGTGCTCGCGATCGCCGTCCCGCTGCTGCTGTGCCTGGGCGCGCCGCTCACGCTGGCCGCCCGGGTCACCACCGCGTCCTCGCAGTACGGGGCCCTCGCCGCCCGGCCGCCGCGCCGGCCGACGGCGCTCCTGGCGGTGCTGCCGATCGCGTACATGATCGCGTTTCCACTGCTCTACCGCACGGGATGGCTCCAGTGGGCACTGTCCCGGCACGGCCCGCACCTGCTCACCGCGGCGCTGTTCCTCGCCGGCGGGCTGGTGGTGTTCTGGATGCTGGCGGGCGCGGACCCGCTGCCGTCCCGGATCTCCCGCCGGGTGCGCGCCGCGCTGTGCGGGTCGCTGGCCACGGTGCTGCTCGTCATGGGCGTCTTCCTGCTGGCCGGGCCGCCGGTCGCGGGGGACTGGTTCTCCGTGGCGGCCCGGCCAGCAGGAAGACGCCCATGACGAGCAGCACCGTGGCCAGCGACCCGCACAGCGC
>NZ_SSXE01000274.1 GCF_021699195.1 Nonomuraea sp. MG754425
GCGTACCCCGCCACCGCCCAGGCGCTGTAGCCGGAGATGCCCTCGATCACGGTGACGAGTTGCAGCCCGATCAGCGCGAAGACGACCGCCTCGAGGAAGAAGTCGGTGACCTTCCACACCGCGTCGGACACCAGCCGGGTGCCGAATTCGCTCAGGTGCGTGCGGTTGCCCAGGTAGAGGCCGACGATCACCACCGCGATCACGCCCGAGGCGTGCACGGACTCGGCCGCGAGGTAGGCCGCGAACGGGATCAGCAGCATCAGCGTGTTCTCGACCAGCGAGTCGCGGGTGCGCTGGAAGATCCACGCGAACACGAACGCCAGCGCCAGCCCGATCGCCACCCCGGCCGCGGCGGCGAACACGAACTCCCACAACCCCTCCCACAGGCTGACGGCACCGCCCACGGCCGCCCCGACGGCCACGCGGTAGAGGGTGAGCGCGGTGGCGTCGTTGAACAGGCTCTCGCCGATCAGGATGGTCAGCGACCGGCGCGGCAGGCCCAGCCGGCGGCCGACCGCGACGGCGGCCACCGCATCGGGCGGGGCGATGATGGCGCCCAGCGCGAACGCCAGCGCCAGCGGCAGGCTCGGCAGCAGCAGATGGACGACCAGCCCCACCACGGCCGTGGTGAACAGCACCAGCCCGATCGACAGCAGCCCCACGGCCCTCTTGACGTCGCGCAGGCGCAGGTAGGAGCTATCGAGGGCGGCGGAGTAGAGCAGCGGGGGCAGGAACACGTACAGCACGAGTTCCGGCTCCAGCGGCACCGGCGGCACCAGCGGCGAGACCAGCAGACCGGCCGCCACCAGCAGCAGCGGGGCCGGCCAGCCCTTGCGCCGCGCGATCGCCGCCACGGCGATCGCGCCGCCCGCGACCAGCAGCAGTTGCAGGCCCATGGTCGGATTCACCGGCGCTCCTCCCCCGCCCCAGCCCGGACCTCGTCAGGGGGCGGTCGTGCGCTGACCGGCTGTGCCGCAGGCCCTGGCCGACCGCCTCAGGTCCATCATCCCGCCGTGAGCGTACCCACCGCGCCGCGGCGAATCCTCACCACTCCCTGCGGTCGCTTCTCTCGTGGTAGTCGGGCTGCTCGGGGCGCAGGCGCTCGCCCGTGGAGAACATGGGGTCCCCGACGTACGGGCGGGACATGCCCGCGTCGGGCTGCTGCTGGTACTGGTCCTGGTACGGCTCCTGCTGGTACTGCTCCTGCTGGTACTGGTCCTGGCGGCCGAGGGCGAGCAGCGGGTCCACCGGGCTGGGCTGCTGCCCCTGCTGCTGGTAGGAGCCGTAGTCGGGGGCCGCCGGCGGCTGGGCCTGCTGGGGAGCCGTGCGGCGGCGGCCCGCGCCCGGGATGCCGTGCATGGGCGTGCCCAGCCCGGCCGTGCTCGGCTGCGGCGCCTGGGGCTGCTGGTAGCCGTCGGAGTGCCGGCCGCCCAGCGGGTCGGCGCCGTACGGGTCGGAGTGATAGGCGTCCTGCCCGTACTGGGGCCGCTGGGGGGGCTGCTGCGGCTGGGCGGCCTGGTACGGGTCGGGCGCCTGCGACGGGAAGCCCAGCGGGTCGGTGCTGAGCGGGGCCTGCCCGCGCCGGCCGGAGCCGGGCAACTGGTAGACGGGCTCGCCGGCGTCCGCGTACTGCGAGCCGCTGAACGGGTCGGGCTGGGCGGCCGGCTGCGTGTAGTGGGGGCCGCTCAGCGGGTCGGCGGTGTAGTCGGCGGTGTACTGGGGGCCGCTGAAGGGGTCGCCCGTGTACTTCTGCTGCGGGGCGGTCGTCTCCACGTACTGCGGGCCGGTGAAGGGGCCGCGCTCCTGGCCGTACCCGGGGGCGGCGTCCCTGGGGGGCGCGCTCTCGCCGTACGAGGCCACCAGCTTGTCCTGGGGGGCCGGACCCCTGGCCACGAGGACGTCGCTGGGCGACAGGGACGCCGCGGGCCGCTCGTCGAGTTGCGGCGGCTGCGGCGGCTGGGTGTGCTGCGGGGGCCGGTGGTAGGTGCCGGTGCCCGGGATGGCCTCGGTGCCCGGATCGTGCGCGGGCACGGCGGGCTGCTCACCCGTGGCCTCCGCGAACCCCTCGTCAAGGGTGTCGAGCAGCCGGCCGACGTCCTCCATCGGCATGCGGAAGCTCGCTGTGCACATCTCGCCGCGCCACAGGCTGAGGACCAGCGTGCCCTCATGCCACGTGACCCGGAGGCAGCGCTCCTGACCTCGTGCATCGAAGAAGACTTCGCCGAACGACGGCAACGGGACAACTTCCGACATGGCAGACATACTGCTTTAACCAGCCTTTATTCGTCCACTCAACCCCGGAAAACCCTTGGGAACCGGCCTTCCCGTCTACACCCGGAACCCCTTCGGTCACACCCTGTGAAGCTCGCGCCGGGCCGGTTGGAGTTCCGATCGCCCAGTGTGCCACGCAACCCGGCGGGAGTGTCCGGGAACGCCGGGATGCGTCTGGGTGAACACGCCGCGTTCGGCGCGGCCACCCCGGAATGCCGGTAGCGTTTACTGCCGTGCCGGACTCCCATCTCCCACCAGTGGACGAACTGCTCAGCGTCGCGGTCAACGCTCTCGGCGGGAGCGATCGGCAGGGCCAGATCACCATGGTCCGCGCCGTGCAGAAGGCCATCGACGACGACGAGCATCTGGCCGTCCAGGCGGGTACGGGCACCGGCAAGTCCCTGGCCTACCTCGTGCCCTCGATCCGGCACGCGATGGACAGCGACTCCCCCGTCGTCATCTCCACGGCCACCATCGCCCTGCAGCGCCAGCTCGTCGACCGCGACCTGCCCCGGCTGTCCGAGGCGCTGGCCAAGGAGCTGCCGCACGAGCCGACGTTCGCCATACTCAAGGGCCGCCGCAACTACCTGTGCCGCTACAAGGCCACGGCGGGCTGGCCCGAGGAGGACGAGCAGGACCAGCTCTTCGACGCGCGCGAGGTGAGCGTCACCGGCCGCATGGTGCAGCGCATCCAGGAGTGGGCCGAGGAGACCGAGACCGGCGACCGCGACGAGCTGGTGCCGGGCGTCAGCGAGCAGGCGTGGCGGCAGTTCTCGGTGAGCGCCCAGGAATGCCTGGGGGCCTCCCGCTGCCCCAGCGGGGCCGAGTGCTTCGCCGAGCTGGCCAGGGCGCGGGCCGGCGAGGTCGACGTCGTGGTGACCAACCACGCGCTGCTGGCCATCGACGCGATGGGCGACCTGCCGGTGCTGCCCGAGCACGAGGTCGTGGTGGTCGACGAGGCCCACGAGCTGGTCGACCGGGTCACCTCGGTGGTGACCAGTGAGCTGTCGGAGGCGTCGGTCATGCTGGCCGTACGCCGGGTCGGCCGGCTCATCGACCAGCCGGTCGCCGACCAGCTCATGGAGGCCGGCGAAGACCTCAAGGCGCTGCTGGCCGCCGCCCCGCCCGGCCGCATCGACGACATGCCGCAGGTGCTGGGGCTGACCCTGCAGCTCGTCCGCGACACCGCCTGGCGCTGCATCACGGCCATGGGCCCGCGCGGCGCCGACAAGGACGACCCCGACAAGGCGGGCCAGCGCAAGGCCGCCTTCACGGCGCTGGACGAGGTGCACGACACCGCCGTGCGCATGCTCGACGCCTACGGGCACGCCTCGGAGTCCGACCGGGCCGAGGTCGTCTGGCTCGACGGCGCCACCGACCGCCGCCCGCCGTCGCTGCGGGTCGCGCCGCTGAGCGTGGGCGGCATGCTGCGCGACAAGCTGTTCGGGGAACGCACGGTGGTCCTCACCTCGGCCACGCTGGCGCTCGGCGGCACGTTCGACGCGCTGGCGGCGCAGTGGGGGCTCGGCGACGGCAAGAACTGGCAGGGCATCGACGTCGGCTCGCCGTTCGACCACCCGCGCTCCGGCATCCTCTACATCGCCAAACACCTGCCCCAGCCGGGCCGCGACGGCCTGCCGCAGCAGTACCTCGACGAGATCGCCGAGCTCATCGAGGCCGCCGGGGGGCGCACGCTCGGCCTGTTCTCCTCCATGCGCGCCGCCAAGGCCGCCACGGAGGCGCTGCGCGACCGTCTCGACGTACCGCTGCTGTGCCAGGGCGACGACTCGACGATGCTGCTGGTCAAGCAGTTCGCCGAGGACGAGCCGACCTGCCTGTTCGGCACCCTGTCGCTCTGGCAGGGCGTCGATGTGCCCGGTCCCTCGCTGCGGCTGGTCATCATCGACCGGGTCCCGTTCCCGCGTCCCGACGACCCGCTCACCTCGGCCAGGCAACGCCATGTGGCGGCCAAGGGCGGCAACGGCTTCATGGCGGTGGCGGCCAACCACGCCGCCCTGCTGCTCGCCCAGGGCACCGGACGTCTCCTGCGCGCCCAGGACGACAAGGGTGTCATCGCCGTCCTCGACCCGCGCCTGGCGACGGCCCGTTACAGCGGCTTCCTGCTCAACTCGCTGCCGCCGTTCTGGCGCACGATGGACCCGGCCGTCCCGCGCGCCGCGCTGCAGCGCCTCACGGCCGACCCGTCCTGACCCGCTCCCCGGCCGCCGCCTGACCCGGCACGTCCGGAACGATCAGCGGCCGGGACGATTCAGCGCGCCGGGACGGTCAGCGCCAGGGAGTGAGATCGGGCCGCTTCGCGGCGAGCCCGTCGCCCGAGGAGACCCCGCGCAGGCGCCGCGACACCCACGGCACGAGATGCTCGCGCATCCACTGGGCGTCCTCCCGCCGGCGGGCCCGGGGATCCACCTCCCGCTCCGGCCACTCCTTACGCCAGTCGTCGAACGGCACCCCCAGCACGTCCAGCACCCGGGCGGCCACGAGACGGTGCCCGTCCTCGTTCATGTGCAGCCGGTCGGGGCTCCACGCCCGCCAGTCGCGCAGCCCCTGCATGGACCACTGGTCGACGAGCCGGCAGCCGTACAGGTCGGCGATGGAGCGTACGTGCAGGTAGAAGACGGCGAAGCGGCCCCGCAGCCGCCGCATCACCGGCGTGTCGCGCGGGTCCACGCCGGTGAACAGCAGCACCTCGGCCCCGCAGGCCCGCAGGTCGCGCACGGCCCGCGCGAGCTTCTTGGCCAGCACGTCGGGGTCGCTGCCGGGCCGCAGCAGGTCGTTGCCTCCGGCGCAGCAGCCGACCAGGTCGGGCGCCATCTCGACGGCCAGCGGCACCTGCTCGGCCACGACCTGGTCGAGCAGCTTGCCGCGGACCGCCAGGTTGGCGTACCGGAAGGCGGGCTCGTCGGCGCCGAGCCGATCGGCCACCCGGTCGGCCCAGCCACGGTAGCGGCCGTCCGGCCCGGGATCGTTCAGCCCTTCGGTGAAGCTGTCGCCGAGGGCGACGAAGGACTTGTAATGCCTCATGAGGTGGTGTTCATCTCCGCGATAGCGTGCAGCGCAAGGACGTACGACTGTAGTCCGAACCCCGCTACCGTGCCCGTCGCCACCCCGGCGACGACGGAGGTATGGCGAAACTCTTCCCTGGCCGCGGGATTGGAGATGTGCACCTCGATGAGCGGCGCGGTGCGCTGGGCGATGGCGTCGCGCAGCGCGTAGGAGTAGTGGGTGAAGGCGGCCGGGTTGAGCACGACGGGGATGTCGCCGTCGCACGCCTCGTGGATCCAGCCGATCAGCTCGGCCTCGGAGTCGGTCTGGCGCACGTCGACCTCGTGACCGAGCTTGCCCGCGGTGTCGCGGCAGAGGTTGACGAGGTCCTCGTACGTCTCCGCGCCGTAGATGGAAGGCTCACGCTTGCCGAGCCGGCCCAGGTTGGGCCCGTTGAGCACGAGGATCATGCCGAGATCTCCTTGTAGGCGGCTTCGAGCAGCTCTTCCGCGGGGCCTTCGAGGCGGCCCGGCCTGGCCAGGCCGTCGAGCACGACGAAGCGCTGCTTGGCCCCGCGGTTCTTCTTGTCCAGGCGCATGTGGTCGCGCAGCCGGGGCCAGGCGTCGGCGCGGTAGCTGGTGGGCAGCCCGACGCTGGTGAGGATGGCGCGGGTGCGGGCGACGACGTCGGCACGGCCGGACAGCCGGGACAGCTCGGCGGCGTAGACCATGCCGATGGCGACGGCCTCGCCGTGTCGGATGCGGTAGTGCTCGTCGCGTTCGATGGCGTGGGCGAGCGTGTGACCGTAGTTGAGGATCTCGCGCAGCCCGGCCTCGCGCAGGTCGGCGCCCACGACGTCGGCCTTGACCTGGATCTTGCGCTCGATCAGCTCGCGCGTGTGGGGCCCGTCGGGACGGGTGGCGGCCTCGGGGTCGGACTCGATGAGACGCAGGATCTCGGAGTCGGCGATGAAGCCGCCCTTGATGATCTCGGCCAGACCCGCGACGTAGTCGGCCTTCGGCATGCTGTCGAGGGTGGACAGCTCGCACAGCACGCCCGCGGGCGGCAGGAACGTGCCGACGAGGTTCTTGCCCTCGGGCGTGTCGATGCCGTTCTTGCCGCCGACCGCCGCGTCGACCATGGCCAGCAGCGTGGTGGGCACGAGCACGACCTGCACGCCGCGCAGCCACGTGCCGGCCACGAACCCCGCCAGGTCGGTCGTCGCGCCCCCGCCCACGCCGACCACGGCGTCGGAGCGGGTGACGCCGCGGCGGCCCAGCTCGGACCACAGCCGCGCGGCCACCTCGACGGTCTTGGCCTGCTCGCCGTCGGGCACGGGCAGCTCGGCCACCTCGTAGCCGCTGCCGGACAGCGCCGCGCTGACCGGCCGGGTGATCTCCGGCAGGGTCTCGGGGCTGATCACGGCGACGGTGCGGACGCCGGGCCGCAGCAGCGTGGCCAGCTCGGTCAGCACGCCGGTGCCGATCACCACGTCGTACGGGCTGTCGCCGCGCACGTGGATCCTCGTCGCGTTCGTCATGCGGGCGGCCCCTCCACGATCACGGTCACGGCGGTCATGCGGGCAGGCCCTTCACGATCTCGTCGGCGAGTTCCTCCGGCTCGCGCCCGTCGGTCACGACGGTGATCGCGGACAGCCGCTCGTAGACCGGCCGCCGCTCCTCCATGAGCTTCTTGAGCCGGCTGCGCGGGTTGAGCACGAGCAGCGGCCTGGCCGAGGCGAGGCCGACCCGCTGCACCGCGTCGGACAGCCCGACCTGCAGATAGACCACGTGGTGGCCGGCCAGCAGGGCCTGCGTCTCCTCGTGCAGCACGGCGCCCCCGCCGAGGGACAGGACGCCGTCGTGCTCGGCCAGCGCGCGGCGCACGGCCTCGTGTTCGAGTTCGCGGAAGCGGGCCTCGCCGTCCTCGACGAAGATGTCGGCGACGGGCTTGCCCGCCACGGCCTCGACGTCGGCGTCGGTGTCGCGGAACGCCACGCCGAGCCGCTCGGCGATCAGCCGCCCGAGCGTGGTCTTGCCGGACCCGGGAGGCCCGATCAGCACAGCGCGTGTCATTGGTCGCTCACCTTCGCGGTCACTTGATCACCATGGACGAGAGGTATCCGGACAGGTTGCGGGCCACTTCCTCGACCGAGTCGCCGCCGAACTTCTCGATCGCCGCGTCGGCCAGCACCAGCGCGACCATCGCCTCGGCCACGATGCCGGCCGCGG
Source organism: Nonomuraea sp. MG754425 (assembly GCF_021699195.1). Classification (GTDB taxonomy): domain Bacteria; phylum Actinomycetota; class Actinomycetes; order Streptosporangiales; family Streptosporangiaceae; genus Nonomuraea. The sequence goes on from NZ_SSXE01000274.1 coordinate 7,506, forward strand.
GCACGGCGCACACGTCGGAGCGCTCGTGGTGGGCCTTGGTGGCCTCGCCGGTCTTGACGTCGATGGTGGCCAGCGCCCTGGGGACGGTGGAGATCGGCTTCATCGCGGCGCTGACCCGCAGGATCTCGCCGTTGGTCATGCCGCCCTCGACGCCGCCCGCGCGGTTGGTGACGCGGCGCACGCCGTCTTCGGTGGTGTACTCGATCTCGTCGTGGGCGCGGGAGCCGGGCCGGCGCGCGGTCTCGAAGCCGTCGCCGACCGCGACGCCCTTGATCGCCTGGATGCCCATGAGCGCCGCGGCGAGCCGGGAGTCGAGCCTGCGGTCCCAGTGCGTGTAGCTGCCCAGGCCGGGCGGCAGGTTGTAGGCGAGCACCTCGACGACGCCGCCGAGCGTGTCGCCGTCCTTGTGCGCCTTGTCGATCACGGCGACCATCGCGGCGCTGCCCTCGGGGTCGGCGCAGCGGACCGGGTCCTCGTCGATCCTGGCCAGGTCGCCGGGGCCGGGCAGGGTCTCGGCCGGGGTGCGCGCGCCGCCGATCTCGGTGACGTGGCTGACGATGTCGACGCCGAGCGCCTGCTTGAGGAAGCGCCTGGCGACCTCGCCCAGCGCCACCCGCGCGGCGGTCTCGCGGGCACTGGCCCGGTCGAGCACGTTCCTGGCGTCGTCGAAGCCGTACTTCTGCATGCCCGCCAAGTCGGCGTGGCCGGGACGGGGGCGGGACCTCGGCGCGTTGCGGGCCATGCCCTCCAACTCGGCCGGGTCGACCGGGTCGGCCGCCATGACCTTCTCCCACTTGGGCCACTCGGTGTTGCCCACGCGGATCGCGACCGGGCTGCCCATGGTGCGCCCGTGCCGGACGCCCCCGGCGATCGTCACCAGGTCCTGCTCGAACTTCATCCGCGCGCCGCGCCCATAGCCGAGCCTGCGGCGGCGCAGGGCCTCGTCGACGGCGGACGTGGTCACTTCCACCCCGGCCGGCAGGCCTTCCAGGATGGCGACGAGTTCGGGCCCGTGGGATTCTCCGGCGGTCAACCAGCGCAACATGCGTACAAGTCTTCCACGTACGGCCTAGTGGGATGTCCAGCGGTCAGGATGCGAGACAGAGTGCCGGAAGTGTTCCGAGCAGCATGAAGGTGCCGAAGGGGAAGTGGGTGTGCCTGGTGCCGCGTCCGGTGGCGAGCAGGAAGGCGGCGTAGAGCGCGCCGAGCAGTTGCCCGCAGAAGGCCGCCACGACCAGGGCGTCCCAGCTCAGCGCCGCGCCGGCCATGCCGATCAGCCCGGCGATCTTGACGTCGCCGAACCCCAGGGCCTCCGGCCTGAGCAGCCACAGCAGGCCGTACACCGCCGTCAGCGCCGCTCCTCCGGCCAGCGCCCTGGGCAGCTCCCCGGTCGGCAGCAGCGCCACCATCATGATCGGGTACGCCGGTAGCGTGATCGCGTCGGGCAGCGTGCTGGTACGCCAGTCGATGACGGCCAGGGCGACCGCGATCACGGCGAAGCACACGTACGGGAGCCCGGCCCGCCACGCGGCCAGCCCGGCCACGGCGGCGCAGACGAGCTCCAGGCCGGGCCAGGACGGCCGGCCGGCGTCGTCGTAGGACGCGGCCAGCGCCCTGATCCGGTCTCCGCAGACGAGGCCGACGAGCGCCATGAGTGCGACCACGCCGCCGACGCTAGCGGCGCCCGCCCACCCGCCGCGCGCCGCTATGCACACCCGGTATGAAGATCGACGCCGGGGGCGGCATCACCGGAGAGGCCGGGGGTCGATGTCGCCGGGAGAAACTGGAGGGGTTGGTGTCACCAGGAGTGGTCGATGGGTCAGCGTCGGCGGGAGAACCAGCGGCGCCGGCGCGGCGGCGCGGGCTCCAGCCGGGCCACGGTCGCCCCGGCCAGTTCCCCCACGGTGCCGGACTCGACGGCCGCGAGCGCCTCCAGCACCTCCCCCTCGATCACGAACTGCACCGGCCCGGCCACGTCCACCACGACCGCCGCCGCCTGTTCCTGCACGGCGGCCTGGCACACCTGCAGCGTCGTGGCCTGGATCGGCCGCGCGTCGGGCCGCCAGCGCGTGAGCGCCTGCGTGCCGGTGAACGCGAGCACCGCCTGCCTGCCGTCCTGCCCGACGAGCTTGGGCAGGGCCATCTCGCTCTCCTTCTCCTGCCGCAGCCCGTGCTCGCCCACCTCCGACTCGGTCAGCAGCGCGACCACGGGCACCAGCAGGCGGGCGCCGGTGAGCGCGTTCAGCACCTCGGTGGGCCCGGCCGTGCCCTCCTGGTAGGCGGCCAGCGCGGCGGCGACGACGGGGACGGCGCTGCCGTCGTCGTCGGGGTCGAGGGGTCGCGGGATGCTCGGCACAACGCCCGAGACTACCCGCGCCCACCCCCGCCCCCAGCC
>NZ_SSXE01000275.1 GCF_021699195.1 Nonomuraea sp. MG754425
GGCGGGGGTTGCGGGCGTTCGTGCTGGTCGGGGTGTTGCTCGTCGTGGTCGTGCTGGCCGGTGCTGTGCTCTGGCTGCTGAAGCCGGGTCGGCAGGGGGATCCCGCCGTCCCGGACGCGTCCGCCGGGACGGGGGAGTGGCGCGAACTGGCGGAGGTGCTTCCGTCGCCGGGACGTCCCGGCGACGGCATGGACCCGATCCGCGCCGAGTGCGGCTCGCCCGCCGTCGTCGCGACGGTCATCACCCTGGACGAGGTGTCCGTGCGGCTGCCCGGCGGCGCGGAGTTCGGCCGGCTGCGCCTGCGCCACCAGCCCTCGTGCCGGGCGAGCTGGGGTCAGGTCCTCGGCCCGCACGGCCAGGACCGGGTCGTGCACATCGTGCTCCGCCGCCCGGCCGACCGCGTGTCCGCGCCCAGTTCCTTCGGCGGCCAGAGCCCCACCAGCCACGGGAATCTGCTCCTGACCACGTCAGGCTGCGTGTACGCCGAGGCGTTCGTGCGCACCCCGGAGGGTGACGGCCCGGTCGTCCGCACACGTTGCGCGTGAGCCGTCAGCAGGGGCCGTGGCCGGCCGTGTTGCCCACCCTGACGTCCCCGGACCCGGGCACCATGTCGGTGTAGGCGTGGGTGTAGCCGGGCGGCACCTGGAAGGCGCGGACGCTGGAGGCGCGGCAGGACTGGACGTAGAACCAGGTTCCCGGCCTGGCCCCGGTGATCCGCGCCCACGAGGCGTCGCACGAGCGGCTGTGGCGGCGCTCCAGCGTCCCGAGCCGGGTGGCCAGCCGGTAGGTGGTGCGGGCGCCGGCGTCGCAGCCCAGCGCGATCGGGTCCAGCCCGTCGCAGCGCGCGCCGGTGCAGCCCTTGCGCGCGGCCCCGATCGAGCCGTCGTCGCCCCGGCCGGGGCCGGGGCCGGGTTGCGCGTGCGCCGCGGACGGCGGCAGGAGAAGAAGGCCGGCGGCCAGCGTGACGGTGGCGAAGGCTCGGAACATGGTGCTTCCTCCGGTACGTGGGAAGGTCGGTGACCTCGACGTTTCACCGTCCGCCCCCGGCCGGGGAAGGCCGTCCGGACAACCGTGAACAATCGAACATCCGCCACCACGCCGCCGCTCGGGTGGGAGTTCTGCCGCCTCAGGCTCCGGCCGGGCCGGTCGAGGCGCGGTAGACCATGCTCACGGGGAGCACGGTGTCGTCCGGCGGCGCGCCGCCCGACGCGACGCGGTCGAGGAGGAGGCGGACGGCCGCGGCCCCGGTGTCGAAGAACGGCATGCGCACGGTCGTCAGCGGCGGGATGGTCCGGGCGGCGACCGGGTGATCGTCGCAGCCCACCACCGAGCAGTCGTCGGGGACCCGCCGGCCGCGCTCGTGCAGCGCGTTGAGCACGCCGACCGCCATGAAGTCGTTCTGCGCGTAGATCGCGGTGAGGTCGCCGGCCCGGTCGAGCAGCCGGTGGGTGGCCGCGTAGCCGCCCTCGACCTGCCACCCGCCGTCCTCGACGAGCCGCGGGTCGTACGGCACGCCGTGCTCGGCCAGCACCTGCCGGTAGACGGCGGTGCGCCGTCGCGCGCTGTGTTGCCGCCGCAGGCCGGTCACCATGGCGATCCGGCGGTGGCCGAGGGCGAGCAGGTGGCGGATCGGCAGCGCCGCGGTGCCCGCGGACTCGGGGGAGACCCTCGGGACGCCGCCCCCGGCGATGTCGTGCAGGCTGACGGCGGGCGGGCCGGTCCGCAGCACCCGGCCGACCTCCTCGTCCTCCTCGGTCGCCGGGGCGTTCATGATGATGCCGTCGACCCGGCGCTCCATCAGCACCCGCAGGTAGCGCACGCAGTCGGAGCCGTCCGGCTCCAGGCTGCTGAGGAGCACGCTGAGGCCGTGTTGACGCGCCTCGCGCTCGATGCCGACGAGGAACCGCGCCGGGGTCGCGCTGGCGAAGTCGACGGTGATCACGCCGAGGGTCAGGGAGCTGCGCGACTGCAGGCTGCGGGCCAGCGCGTTGGGCACGTAGCCGAGTTCCTCGGCCGCATCGAGGATGCGCCGCCGGGTGGCGGGCGCGACCGCGCCCTTGCCGTTGAGCACCTTGCTCACCGTCTGGAAGCTCACGTCGGCGCGCGCGGCGACGTCTCTGAGCGAGGCCACGGTGCCACCTCCGGAAGGCGAACGTTCGCATCGACGGCGATGCCGCTCTCACCCTACCGCGCGGTCGCCAGGGGTTGACGGATCCGCGCGGGGTCGCCCAGCATAGGCGAACGTTCGCCTATGCGCTTCCCCACCTCCGACCACCGCCCCCGACCTCGAAGGAGAGCGATGAACCGGCCGAACATCCTGCTCATCTGCACCGACCAGCAGCGCTTCGACGCGATGGGCGCCTACGGCAACGACGAGATCGACACCCCCAACCTCGACCGGCTCGCCGCCCAGGGCGTGCTGTTCGAGAACTGCTACGTGCAGGCCCCGGTCTGCGGCCCCTCCCGCGCGAGCCTCATGACCGGCCGCTACGTGCACGCCCACGGCGTGTGGGCCAACGGCGTCGGGCTGCCCGCGCACGAGCACCTGTTCTCCCGCGCCCTGGCCGACCACGGCTACGACTGCGGCCTGGCCGGCAAGTTCCACGTCGGCGGGGCGTGCGCCGACGGCCGTACGGAACCGCGGCTGGACGACGGCTTCCGCGTCTTCCGCTGGGCGCACGACCCGTACGTCGGCTCGTCGGAGAACGCCTACCACCGGTGGCTGCGGGCCGTCCGGCCGGACCTGTACGAGGCCGCCGCCCGGGCCGCTCCGGGGTCCGGCTTCGACACCCTTCCGACGGAGTTCCACTACAGCCGGTGGATCGGCGACGAGACCATCGACTTCATCCGGCACTCGCGCGACACCGGCAAGCCGTTCTTCTTCGTGGCCAACTTCTTCGACCCGCACCACGACTTCGGCGCGCCGCAGGAGTACGTCGAGCGCTACCGCCACCGGACCCTGCGGCGGCCGGTCACCCGGGACCAGGAGCTGGCCGGCAAGCCGCCCGTGCAGACCGAGGCGTCGCACCGCTCCTACGCCGGCGCCGCCCGCGGCTACACGGAGTACACCGAGGCCGAGCTCCACGACGTCCGCGTCAACTACTACGCCATGGTGAGCCTCGTGGACGACGAGGTCGGCCGCATCCTCGCCGCCCTCGACGCGGCCGGCCTGACCGAGGACACGCTGGTCGTCTTCACCAGCGACCACGGCGAGATGCTCGGCGACCACCAGCTCATGCTGAAGGGCCCGATGATGTACGAGTGCGCGGTCCGGGTCCCGCTCGTGCTGCGCTGGCCGGCCGGGCTGCCCGCCGGGGCGCGGCGGGCCGAGCTGGTCCAGTGGCTCGATCTGGGGGCGACCTTCCTGGCCGCCGCCGGTGCGCCGCCGCAGGCCCGCGGGCAGGGGCTGGACCTGCTGCCGACGGCCCGCGGCGACCGGGACGCGCAGGTCAGGGGATGGGCGCTGTGCGAGTACCGCAACAGCGGCCACCCGTACGAGGAGCCCGTGCACACCACGATGCTCAGGCACGACCGGTGGAAGATCGTCGTCTACCACGGCGCGCCGTCCACCACCCGGGCCCGCGCCGGCGAGCTGTACGACCTGGCGGCCGACCCGGCGGAGCTGGACAACCTGTGGGACCGCCCGGCCCACGCGGCGACCCGGGCCGAACTGCAGGAACTGCTGCTCGACGTCCTGGTCGCCACCGAGGACCGCAGCCGGCCCCGGGAGGCCAACTGGTGAGGCGCGCTCAGGCGCGGCCCGATCCTTCCGCCAGCGACCGGGGCCGCAGGTCGGTCCAGTGGGCCTCGATGTAGTCCAGGCAGGCGTCCCGGCCGCTCTCGGGCAGGACGACGGTCCACCCGCCGGGCACCTCGGCGAAGGCGGGCCACAGGGAGTGCTGGTTCTCGTGGTTGACCAGCACCAGGAAGCGGCCGTCCGGGTCGTCGAAGGGGTTGCTCATGCTCGGTCCTCTCAGGGGCGATCGATGGATGGCGGCCGGGCTCACCTGGCCACCGCCAGGCGATAGCCCTCGTCGGTGGCCAGGAGGTTGCGGTGCGTGTCCTCGGCGGTGATGACGCCGCCGTCCAGGACGAGCACCCGGTCGGCGGCGTCCAGCAGGGCGGGGCTGCTGGTGATCACGATCATGGTGCGGCCCCGGCGCAGCGCCGCGAGGTTGCGGGCGATGAGCTGCTCGGTGACCGCGTCCACGGCCGTGGTCGGGTCGTGCAGGACCAGGATGTCCGGGTCGGCGGCCAGGGCGCGGGCCAGGGACAGGCGCTGGCGCTGGCCGCCCGACAGGTTCGCGCCGCGGTCGCGGACCTCGTGGTCGAGCCCCTCGCGGTGCAGGGCGACGACGTCGGTCAGCATGGACGCCTCCACGGCCTGCGCGACCAGGCGGCCGGTGCCCGCCGGGTCGATGTTCGTGCGCAGGGTGCCCGCGAAGATCTCCCCGTCGTACGGGTTGACTAGCAGGTGCTCGCGTACCGCCGCGATCGACAGCTCCCCGGCCTCCCGCCCGCCGACCCGCACCACACCTTCGTACGAGGCGGGCGGGACGTCCACCGCCAGGACCGCGACGAGGTCGTCCGCCGCGCGCGCCTGGTAGGCGGCGATGGCCACGAACTCGCCAGCCGCCACATGGAACTTCAGCTCGCGCAGCGACCCGTGCCGGACGCCGTCCACCTCCAGGTCACCCCCCGGGGACGGGCTCAGCGTCCCCGGGGACATCACCGGGGACGCGGCCAGCACCAGCGCCATCCGCTCCGCCGACGCCCGCGCGATCATCACGTACTTCGGCATCTCCGAGAACAGCTTGAGCGGCTCGATGATGAACTGGGCCAGCCCCACGGCCATCACGAGTTGCCCGATGGTGATCCGGCCGTCCAGCGCCAGCCAGCCCGCCGTCAGCGTCACCGCGGCGGCGAGCAGCGCGTTGAGCGCCAGCGCGGCACCGGCGTACGCGCCGTTCACCCCGGCGACGGTGACCGCCTGGGCCCTCGCCTCCGTGCTGACCTTCCGGTAGGACCGGAACGCCGCGTGGTTGCCGCCGAACCCGTGCAGCGGGCGCAGGCCGACGATCAGGTCGGCGACCTTCGCGCCCGCCCGCGCCACCCGGGCCTGCTGCTCCCGCGTGCTGGTGCCGATCCGCCGGGACAGCACGCTGAGGATCGACAGGATCGCGATCGTCCCGACGATCACCAGCACGCCCAGCCACAGGCTGGCCATGCCCAGCGCGACCGCGCTGACCAGCACCGCGACCAGCGAGCTGATCAGCAGCGGCACCACCTCGATGATGTCGGCGGTCTGGTCGGCGTCCTCGGTGGCGATGGTCAGCACCTCGCCGGACCTGAAATCGGTGTCCTTGGCCACCGGCTGGAGGCCGCAGTCGGCGACCTGCACCCGCCAGCGGTGCGCCTCGGTCGTGTTGGCCTTCTGCAGGATGCGCATCCCGAACCGCCACGACAGCGACACCGTCGTGATGATCACGGCCAGCGCGGCGATCGACCAGCCGAGCGCGCCGAGGCCGCGCTCGCGCATCGTGTGCTCGACGATCAGGCCGAGCGCGATCGGGAAGGCGGTCTCGGCCGCCTGGTACAGGCCCATCAGGACGGTGCCCCCGGCCATCGCGCCCGCGTTGCGCCGCAGCGCGGTCCGGAGGATGGCGGAGCCGGTGCGGGGAGTGCTCGCCGGGGCGCCCGTGCGGGGCCCGGGGCGGTCAGGAGTGCTCATCGAGGTGCCTGGCGATCGCTTCGGGGGTGCGCAGGGTGAACAGGTCGCGGATGGTGACCACGGGGCCGTACTCGCGGCGCAGCAGCCCGATCAGCCGCACCGCCAGCATGGAGTGCCCGCCGAGCGACACGAAGTCGCCCACCGCGCTCACCTCGTCGTCGTCCAGGTCCAGCGCCTCGGCGAACAGCTCGCACACCGTGGTCTCGGTCTCGGTCTCCGGGCCGCGCTCGGCCGACGTGGTCAGCGCGCCCAGCGGCTTGGCCTCGGGCAGCGCCCGGGTGTCGGCCTTGCCGTTCACGGTCAGCGGGATCGCCTCCACCTGGGCGTAGTGCGTGGGACGCAGGTAGTCCGGCAGCCCCGCCCCGGCCTCGGCGGCGACCGTCGCGAGGTCGGACCCGTCCAGCACGAGATACGCCGCCAGCCGGTACGCCCCGTCCACCTGCGGATCGGACTGGGCCACCGCCGCGGCGAAACGCACCGCCGGGTGCGCCGCGAACACCGCCTCCACCTCGCCCGGCTCGACCCGGTGCCCGCGGATCTTGACCTGCTGGTCGGTGCGGCCCAGGTACACGAGGTTCCCGTCCGGCCGCCGCAACACGAGATCCCCGGTCCGGTACATGCGCTCGCCCGGCTCGCCGAACGGGCACGCGACGAACCGGTGCGCGGTCTGCGCCGGCTGCCCGAGGTAGCCGCGCGCGATGCCGATCCCCGACACGTACAGCTCGCCGGGGACGTCGTCCGGCACCGGCCGCAGCCACGGGTCCAGCACGTACACGTCGGTGTTGTCGATCGCCACGCCCACCACCGGGTCCGCGCACTCGAAGGTGCCGACGCCGAGGGTGTTGATGGTGTACTCGGTGGGGCCGTACAGGTTGTAGCCGGCCGTGCCCTCGGTGCCGGCCAGCCGCCGCCACAACGCCGGGGTGACCGCCTCGCCGCCCAGCAGCACCAGCGGGGGCCGCCGCGCGGGGTCGTCCAGCAGGCCCTCGGCCACCAGTTGCTGCGCGTACGTGGGGGTCACGTTGATGACGTCGATCCCGTGCTCCAGGCAGTACCCGACCAGCCGGGGCGCGTCGCGCCGCAACTCCTCGTCGCAGATGTGCACCTCGTGGCCGTCGGCGAGCCACAACAGCTCCTCCCACGACATGTCGAACGCGAACGACACCGTGTGCGCGATCCGGAAGACCCGGTGGCCGTGCTCGGCCAGCACCGGCTCGAAGATCCGGCGCTGGTGGTTGATCAGCATGTTCGTCAGCCCGGCGTACTCGGTCACCACACCCTTGGGCCGGCCGGTCGAGCCCGAGGTGTAGATCGTGTACGCGGGGTGCCGCAGGCGGTCCGGGTCGCCGGGCGCGAACGTGACGAACGGCTCGGCCTCGGGCAGGGGCCGGTCCAGCTCGATCAGCTCGACCGGCGCGCCGCCCAGCCGGGGGGAGACGGAGCCGACGGTGAGGATCACGTCCGGGCGGGCGTCGGCGACGATCGCGGCGATCCGCTCGTCCGGATGGTCCAGTTCGAGCGGCACGTACGCGGCGCCGACGCGCAACACGGCGAACAGCGCCACGATCGAGTCGAGCGAGCGCGGGATCGCCAGCCCGGCGCTCCTGCCCGGCCCGAGGCCGCGCGCGGCCAGGACCCCCGCCACCGCCCGGCTACGCTCCCTGAGCTGGGCGAACGTCATGCTCGTGCCGTGGGCGACGAGCGCCACCCGGTCGGGAGCGCGCTCCGCCGCCCGGTCGAACCGGTCCACCACCGTGTCGGTGCCGATGTCCGTGCGCGCGGACGGCTCGGGCACCGGCCCGAGGCCCGGCAGCGCGCCCACCGGCCCGGTCCGGCGCGCCAGGTCGTCGAGCAGCCGCAGGTAGTCGTCCAGGAGCCGGCGGGCGCGCCCGGTGTCCCGGTCGCGGTACTCCAGCTTGACCGTGAGCCGGTCGCCGGGCGTGACGACCCAGGTGAACGGGTAGTGCGTGGAGTCGTCGGCGCGCACCTCCGTGATGCCGTGCCGGGCGTTCAGCTCGGCGAACGCGTCCAGGTCCAGGAAGTTCTGCAGCACGAACAGGTTGTCGAACAGGGTGTCGTGGCCGCTGCCGCGCTGGATCTCGCCGAGCCCCAGGTGCTCGTGCTCCATCGCCGCGACCCTGGCCGCCTGCACGCCCGACAGGTACGCGCGCACCGTCTCGCCCGGCCGGGCCCGCGTCCACATGGGGACGGTGTTGAGCAGCACGCCGACGATGCCGGACAGCCCCTCGCCCTCCCGGCCGGAGACGGTCACGCCGAACACGGCGTCCTCGCGGCCCGTGTGCGCGCCGAGCAGCAGGCCGAACGCGCCGGTCAGCACCGAGTTCAGGGTGACGCCGTGCGCTCTGGCCGCCTCCCGCAGCAGCCGCGACCGCGCGGCGGACAGCGTGTGCGTGAGCGCGCGCGGCAGCTCGCCGGACAGCGCCGGCGACGGGCCCGCCAGCAGCGTCGGCCCCGTCAGGCCGGTCAGGTGCCCGGCCCAGAACCGTTCCGAGGCGGAGACGTCCCGGGCGGCCAGCGACCGGGCGTGCTCCTCGAAGCTCGGCGTGGCCGGGACCGGGTCCGGCGGCGCGCCCGCGACGATCGCCGCGTAGGCGTCGAACAGGTCCCGCAGCACGATCTCGCGCGACCAGCCGTCCCACAGCAGCAGGTGGTAGCTGAGCAGCAGGCCGTCGTGGCCGCCGGGCAGCCGCAGCACGGTCAGTCGGATCAGCGGCGGCTCGCCCGGGTCGAAGCCTCGCTCGCGGTCGCCGGCGCACAGCGCCTCGACGTCCTGCTCGGACGGCACGGTGAGCGTCGCGACCGCGACCCGGCGGCCCGCCGCGAGCACCTGGACCGGGTTCCCGTCGTCGTCGGTGCCGAAGGCCGCGCCCACGACCGGGTGCCGCGCGACCACGTACGCCATCGCCTCGGCCAGGGCTTCGGGGTCGAGCCGCCGGTCGAAGGTGAAGTAGCTCTGGGCGACGTAGTGCCCGGCCGGGCCGGTGAGCTGGGCCTGGAAGAACAGCCCGCGTTGCAGCGGGGTCACCGGGGCCGTCCGCTCGGCGGTCGCGGCGGCCTGCGCGACGTGCTCCAGCGCGCGCCGCCAGTGCTCGACCAGCTCGCCGGGGACGCCGCCGGCGAGGGTGAAGGCCGCGCGCAGCGTCCCGGTGTCCGGGTCGAGCCACGCGTTGACCTCGACGGCGTACGGGCTGCCCGGATCGCCGCCGGTGACGTGCAGCGCCCGCGACTCCCCGGCCGCGCCGAGGTAGTTGAACAGCACCTGCGGGCGGGCGCGGAGCAGCGGCGCGGTCTGCGGGTTCAGGTATCTGAGCCGGCCGTAGGCGAGGTGGCCGCGCTCGTCCGGCTGGCGTTCGGCCAGCTCGCGCGCCGCCGCGACCGGGTCGGTGCGCGGCGTGAGCCGCACGGGCGCGATCGAGGTGAACCAGCCGACCGTGCGGCTGTAGTCGTGCTGCCCGAGCACCGGGACCCGGCCGTGCCGCTCCAGCTCGATCGCGAGGTCGGTGGGCTCCGGCTGGACGTGCGTCAGCGCGGTCCGCAGCGCGCCGCACAACAACTCGGTGAGGCCGACCCCGAGCGCGGCCGGGGCGGTGCGCGTCACGAGGGCGGTCACCTCGGGGGCGATCTCCACGACGGTCTCGCGCGGCGGCCCGGTCACGGGTAGCGGCGTGGGGGCGGCGAGCGTCTCGATCCAGTGTCCGAGACTGTCCGAGTCCGCGGCGGACGGGACGGCCAGCGCGGCGGCGTACTCGGCGTAGGACGTGCCGGGCGGCGCCAGGGGCGTCCCGCGCATGGCGGTGGCCAGGTCGTCCAGCAGGATCAGCCAGGACACCGCGTCCACGGCCAGGTGTTGCGCGGTGATCACGAGGGTGCGGCTCGCCTCCAGCCACGTGAACGCGACCACCTCCCCGGCCTCGGGATCGAGCCGCCCGGCAGCCTCGTTCGCGGCAACCGTCGCCTCGGCCATGACACTCGCCATGCTGGCAGTGGACGGCTCCGCGCCGGGGGCGGGGGTGGGGC
>NZ_SSXE01000276.1 GCF_021699195.1 Nonomuraea sp. MG754425
GGCGCGGCCAGGAAGGCGGTCAGGTCGCTCCGTTCCGCCTCCAGCAGCCCGGCTCCGACGTTGGCGAAGGTCGAGATCGTGTGGCCCGCCTGGTAGGCCGGCAGCCCGCCGAGCGCCGCCCGTGCCTGCCCCAGCGGCACCGCCAGGTAGGCCACCGGCCGCCCCAGCACCTCGGAGAGCACCTCGGCCAGGTCGTGACCGCCGACCGAGGCCACCCCCGCCAGCTCGTACGTCCGTCCCGCGTGCCGCCGGGCCCGTCCCGCGACGACGTCGTGCCACGCCTCGGCCGCCACGCGCACGGCCACGGCGGCCAGATCGTCCCTGGCCACCACCGAGACCCGGCCCTCGCCGAGCGGAGCCGCGAACACGCCGCCGCCGGCCGCCAGAGGGACGCCGCTCGCGGCGAGCTGCGCCGGGATCTCGGCGTACAGGCCGTTGCGCAGCACGGTGACGTCGAAGGGGGCCGCGGCCAGCCGTTCCTCGGTCCAGCGGTGGGCCAGGGCGATCGTGAGCCGCTCGCCGGACCCGGCCAGGCTGGTGTAGATCACGTGCTCGACGCCGGCCTCGGCCGCCGCCCGTACGACCGCGCCGTGGCGGGCGAGCACGACGTCGTCCTCGGCGTAACCGGCCGAGACGAACACCAGCACCCGGGCGCCCGAGAACGCCGCCTCCAGCGTCTCGGGACGGTCGAAGTCGGCGTGCCGGACCGCCCGCCCGTCGCCGGAGCTGCTCGCCCCGGCCACCTCCAGCCCTTCGACGGCCCGCAGGCCGTCCAGGATCGATCCGCCCAGCGCGCCGGACACGCCTGTGACCACGATCATGAGTCCCCCTAATGTGGATCTGCCAGGTGCAGCGGACCCAGCATGGGCGAGCCCGCGCGCCCGCCGTAAGGAGGCACTTTCATGTCTGTCGCGCACACGGAGGTAACCCCCCAGGCCGAAGGCCCCTGCGGGGACGACGACTGCGGGATCCGGGAGGTGCTCGACCGTCTCGGCGACAAGTGGACGGTGCTGGTGATCGTGGAGCTGGCCAAGGGGACGCGGCGGTTCAGGGAGTTGCAGCGGGCGGTCCCCGGCATCTCACAGCGCATGCTGACGCTCACGACGCGACGGCTGTGCCGGGACGGGCTGGCCCAGCGGACGGCGTACGCGACGATCCCGCCGCAGGTGGAGTACCGGCTGACGCCGATGGGCCGCAGCCTCGCCGAGACCGTGGCGCGCCTGGCCGACTGGTCGCGCGAGCACAAGCAGGCCATGGACGACGCCCGCGCCCGCTGGGACGGCGCCCACCCCGGCGAGAGCTAGCCGCGCCGTCCGGTACGGCTCACGCGCGCCGGTAGGCGCCCCTGACGTGCACCGGCACGCCCTTGCCCAGCATCCCGGGCAGCACCGAGGCCACGTTCATGGGCAGCCGCACGCACCCGTGGGAGGCCGGGTACAGCGGCACCGACAGCGCGCCGTGGAAGGCGATGCCGCCGTTGAAGAAGATCGGGTTGTACAGCTCGCCCAGGTAGGACCGGTGCCAGCCGCTCACCCGCCACGTGGTCCGGTAGTCGCCGGTCGGCGTGCGGGCCGAGCCGCAGAAGCGCTGCTCCTTGCCCTGCCAGGTGGCCGTCTCGCAGTAGGGGACGCCGCTGCCGGAGGAGATGTGGGTGATCAGCTTCGCCTCGCCGCCGACGTACAGGACCATGATCTGCTTGGTCAGGTTGATCTCGGCGCGGGTCGGCTTGCCGTTCCTGGCCAGGACCCTCGGGGCCTTCGGCGTCTCCAGGGCGTCCCAGGTGCGCCGGGCGACGGTGCTGGTCGGCCTGATGTCGTTGACCTTCTGGAAGGCCCACACGGCGGCCAGCGTCGTGCCGCCGTACTGGCCGTCGGCCTTGCCGGGGCGGTAGCCGAGCTGGGAGAGCCGCTTCTGCAGCCAGGTGACGGACTTGCCCTTCGCGCCCAGTTTGAGGGTCTTGCGGGGGGCGGTGACGGTCTCGGCGGGCACCGCGGACGGCCCCTGCTGGGCGGCGGCCGGCGGTGGCGTGGGGAGCGGGGCCGCGGCCCGGAGCCCGGTCGGCTGCGCGCCGCAGCCGGAGACGACGACCGCGCCGGCCGTCAGAAGAGCAGCCACTCCGGGGAGCCGTCGTACCCGCACGGTGTACCACCTCTGCTAAAGATCAGATCAGGGGACCCTACACCACTCGCCATGAATGGGTAATCGGGGTGTCAATCTGTTTAGAGTGTCTCCATGTCTGAACAGTTGCCGGCGAATGCCGTCATCGTGGAATCCGCGCTGCGCGGGCTCGGGGCCGCCGGCGAGATCGTGGTGCTGCCCGAGAAGGCGCCCACCGCCGCGACCGCCGCGGCGCAGCTCGGGTGCGAGGTCGGCGCGATCGCCAACAGCCTCATCTTCGACGCCGACGGCGCGCCGCTGCTCGTGCTGACCAGCGGCGCGCACCGCGTGGACGTCGAGCTGATCGCCCGGACGGCGGGCGTGGAGCGGGTGCGCCGGGCGACGCCGGAGTTCGTCAGGCAGGCCACCGGCCAGCCCATCGGCGGCGTGGCGCCGGTCGGGCATCCCGCGCCCGTGCGCACGCTGGTGGACACCTGGCTGAGCAAGCACGAGGTGGTGTGGGCGGCCGGCGGGCATCCGCACACCGTGTTCCCGACGACGTTCGACGAGCTCGTGCGCATCACCGGGGGTGCGCCGGTGGACGTCGAGTAGGGTGCGACGGGTGATCGAGTTCCGCAGGGCCGGTCCGGCCGACTTCGTCGAGCGGCTGGAGACGGTGATCGACATCTACACGGCGGCCATGGACCCGCCGGTGGACCAGATCTCCGGCCGCAAAACCATCATGCGAAATCACGCGACTTATCCCTTTTTTCAGTGCTATTTCGCGGAATTGCGTGATTCATCCCCAGATCCGGCGTCAGCCGAACCCGTAACCGTCGGCTTCGCGTACGGGTTCCGGGGCGTTCCCGGGCAGTGGTGGCACGACGTCGTCCTCCGGGGCCTGGCCGACCGGCTGGGCGAGGAGGCGGCCCGCGCCTGGATGCGGCGCGCGTTCGAACTGGCCGAGGTGCACGTGCACCCCGGTTACCAGGGCAAGGGCGTCGGCCGCGCGATGATCGGGGCCCTGTGCGCCGGCCGCCGCGAGTACTCGGCCATCCTGTCGACGCACGACCGGCCCACGGCCGCCCGTCACCTCTACGCCAGCATGGGCTTCGCCGACCTGCTGACGCGCTTCGTCTTCCCGGGCGGCTCGGACGAGTACGCGATCGCGGGCCGCCCGCTCCCCCTGACCTGAAAAAATCTCATGGCAAAGCCGTGACCTGCGGGTTTACCCCGCATGACGCGGGGCACCATTCATGACAGAAAGTAACTGACCCTTTACCAGTCGGCTACTGTCGCCTGCCCGTCACCCGCCCGATCCCCCTGCGGGCGGGTGGCGGGCGATCACGGGCCGGGCCTCACGCCGAGGCCGACACCCGCTCCAGCCGCAGGAACACCTCGCGCGTGGCGCTCGACCGGTTGAACGTGATGAAGTGGATGCCCGGCGCGCCCTCGTCGAGCAGCCGCTGGCACAGCTCGACGCCGTGCTCGATGCCCAGCCGCCGCACCGCGGCCGGATCGTCCTTGACCGCCTCGAACCTGGCCGCCACGTCGGGCGGGAACGGCGCTCCGGAAAGCTGCTCCGACCTGGCGATCGTGCTCATCTGCGTGACCGGCATGATGCACGGGATGATCGGCGTCTCGCACCCACGGGCCGCCACCCGGTCGCGCAGCCGCAGGTAGTCGTCGGCCTGGAAGAACATCTGGGTGATCGCGTAGTCGGCCCCGGCCTCGCACTTACGGACGAAGTATTCGGTGTCGGACTCGATGGACGGCGAGCGCGGGTGCTTGAACGGGAAGGCCGCCACGCCGACGCAGAAGTCGCCCGCCTGCCGGACCAGCCGCACCAGTTCCTCGGCGTAGAGCACGCCCTCGGGATGCGGCACCCACTCGCCCATCGGGTCGTTCGGCGGGTCGCCCCGCACGGCCAGGACGTTGCGCACCCCGGCGTCGGCGAAGCGCCCCACGAGGTGCCGCAGCTCGCGGACGGAGTGGTTGACCGCCGTGAAGTGCGCCACGGGCGTGAGTGTGGTGTCGTGCGCGATCCGCTCGACGATGTCGACCGTGCGGTCGCGGGTGGAGCCGCCCGCGCCGTACGTCACCGACACGAAGGTGGGCCGCAGCGACTCCAGTTCCCTGATCGCACGCCAGAGCTGCCGCTCGCCCTCGTCGGTCTTCGGGGGGAAGAACTCGAACGAGAACGACCGGCCACCGGCGGCGAGCAACTCGCGGACGGTGGGAACACGATCGGGCCGGATGGAGGATCGACCAAGCGCCATGGGGCAAGGGTACCGTCACGGCTCAGGAACCAACGGAGCCCGAAGCAAAGACCGCGAGATCCGACCCGTCGCCGCGACCACTAGTCTCATGGCATGACCACTGACGCCGCCGCCATGGACACTTTGCGCGCGCAGGTGGAGCGTGCCCTCGCCGAGTTCGTCGAACGGCAGCTACCCGCGTCCGGCGACCCCGAGTTCGCGCCGTTGCGGGCGGCCGCCGACGCGTTGCTGTCGGGCGGCAAGCGGCTGCGGCCGGCGTTCTGCTACTGGGGCTGGCGCGGGGCGGGCGGCACCGACGTGCCCGGCGTCTTCACCGCCGCCGCCTCACTGGAGCTGCTCCAGGCCAGCGCGCTCGTCCACGACGACGTGATGGACAAGAGCGACCTGCGCCGGGGCATGCCGTCCGCGCACCGCCGCTTCGAGGCGATGCACGAGGGCTCCGGCTGGTACGGCTCGGCGCGCCAGTTCGGCGAGGGCGCCGCGATCCTGCTCGGCAACCTGCTGCTGCTCTGGTCGGGCGAGATGTGGCGGACCAGCGACCTGCCCCGCGAGTCCCTGCGGGCGGCCCAGCCCGTGCACGACCACATGCGCAGCGAGCTGATGTGCGGCCAGTACCTCGACCTGCTGGAGCAGGCGAACGGGGAGAACACGTTCGAGTCGGCGCTGCGGGTGGCGCTGTACAAGAGCGGCAGGTACTCGGTGGAGCAGCCGCTCAGGCTCGGCCTCGTGCTGGCCGGCGGCCGGCTCGAACCGTGGATGGACGACCTGTGCACCGGCTTCGGGCAGCGGGTCGGGATCGCCTTCCAGCTCCGCGACGACATCCTGGGCGTCTTCGGCGACCCGGCGCAGACGGGCAAGCCCGCGGGCGACGACCTGCGGGAGGGCAAGCGCACGATGCTCGTGGCCCGCACGCTGGCCGGCGCCCCGCCCGCGCAGGCGCAGACGGTCCGGCGGCTGCTGGGCGACCCCGGGCTCGACGAACACGGGGTCGCGACGCTGCGGCAGATCATCGAGGACAGCGGTGCGCTGCGCGAGTGCGAGGACCTGATCGGCGACTACCTGGGCCAGGCGCTGGCCGCCCTCGAGTCGGCCCCGGTGACACCCGAGGCCCGCGCCGCCCTGACCGACCTCGCCATCGCCGCCACGTCCCGCAAGACCTGACCTCTTCGGAAGATCAGGCCGCGAGCGCGGGCGAGGAGACGACGGAGGCGCCCGCGGCAGATGGCGGGCGCCCCGGTGCTCAGCCGGCCGACAGCCGCTTCGCGAACTCCGCCGCCGCCGCGCCGGGGTCGTCGGCATCGGTGATCGCGCGGACCACCACCACCCGCCGCACGCCGTACGACATCACCTCGTCGAGATTGCCGAGGTCGATGCCGCCGATGCCGAACCACGGCCGCGTGGTCTCCAGCGACGCCGCGTGCCGCAGCAGCGGCGGGCCGGGAGCCGGGCGGCCCGGCTTGGTCGGTGTGGGCCAGGTGGGGCCGCAGCAGAAGTAGTCGACGCCCGCCTCCACGGCCGCGGCGGAAGCCTCGGCGGTGGAGTGGGTGGACCGTCCGATGACGATGTCGTCGCCGAGTATCTCTCGCGCGACCATCACGGGAAGGTCGTCCTGCCCCAGGTGGAGCACGTCGGGCCGGGCGGCGTAGGCGATGTCCGCCCGGTCGTTGACGGCCAGTAGTTTGCCGTGCCGGTCGCAGGCGTCGCGGAAGACTTCGAGGAGCGCGAGTTCTTCGCGAGCCTCCAGGCCCTTCTCCCGCAGTTGGATGATGTCCACACCCGCGGCCAGCACCGAGTCGAGGAACTCCGCCAGATCGCCGCGGTCGCGGCGGCCGTCTGTGCAGAGATAGAGGCGGGCCTCAGAAACCGAGGGCTTGGGCACGCCGCTTGACCTCGGTATGACGGCCGGCCTTGATCGCCTCGATGGGCGACCCGGGCAGGGTCTCGTCTGGGGTGAAGAGCCATCTCAGCGACTCGACATCGTCGTAGCCGGCGTCCAGCAACACGGTCAGTGTGCCGGGCAGGCCCTTCATCACGTCCTTTCCGTCGATGAACACCGCGGGCACCTGTGGCCCGCCGCTGCCCCGGCGCACGCCGAGGAGCTTGTGATCCCGTAGGAGCTGCTTGGCCCGCCCGATCGGAAGGTCGAGGCGCGTGGCCACTTCGGGGAGAGAGAGCCACTCGTCGACGAGCTGCTCGGTCTCCCGGTCGATCTGTGCAACAGAAAGCGTCACGAAACCACAACTACCACATGGCGCGCTTGCTCAAACAACACAATCCCGTAGGGAGACCTGTGGATCTACCAGGCGACGGGTGTCGAGACGCGAGCCCGCCTCGATGATCCGGCGGCCCTGGACGAGGTCGCGCGGCCGGTCGGCGGCCAGCACGGCGGCCAGGGTGTCGTCGGCGGTGAGCCAGAGGGCCGACCACTTGCCGTCGGGCTCGCCGCGGTGCACGAGCCGCTCGCCGGCGGGGTGGTGACCGGCGTACTGCAGCATGTGGCCGAACTGCTCGGACCAGAAGTAGGGCACCGGGTTGTAGACGGCCTCCTCCCCCAGCAGGGTCGCGGCGGCGACCTCGGGGGCGTTGAGCGCGGTGTCCCAGTGCTCCACCCGCAGCCTGGTGCGCCAGCGGCGCGACCACCAGGCGGCGCAGTCGCCGACCGCGACGACGCCGGGCAGCGAGGCGCGCAGGTGCTCGTCGGTGACCACGCCGTTGTGCAGGTCGATGTCGGCGTCGGCGAGCCATTCGACGGCGGGCCGTACGCCGATGCCGGTGACGACCACGTGGGCCGGCACGAACTCGCCGCCCACCAGCCGCACGCCGCCCTCGTCGACGGAGTCGACCATCGCGCCGAGCCGCAGGTCGATGCCGTCGTACCAGGGCAGGGTGCGGCCTCCGAGCTCCGCGCCGACGGCGGTGGCGAGCGGGGCGGCGCCGGCCTCGATGACGGTCACCGCGCAGCCGGCGCGCAGGGCCGCGGTGGCGACCTCGGCGCCGATCCAGCCGGCCCCGATGATCGCGACACGCGCCCCGGGGACGAGCATGGCGCGCAGTTCGTGGGCGTCGTCGAGGGTACGCAGGACGTGCTGGGGGCCGTCGCCGGGCAGCCGGATCGGGTCGGCCCCGGTGGCGATGACCAGGCCGTCGTAGCCGACCTCGCCCTCGGTGGTCTCGACCGTGCCGGCGCGCAGGGACTTGGCGCTGACGCCCGGCCAGAACTCGACGCCCAGCGTGTCGAGGTCGGTGCCGACGTAGCTGTCGTCGGCCTCGCCCTTCAGCACCGACTTGGACAGGGGCGGGCGGTCATAGGGCCGATGGCGCTCCTGGCCGATCAGCGTGATGCCGCCGGTGTAGCCGCGCCCGCGCAGCGCCTCCACCGTGCGTACTCCGGCCAGGCCCGCTCCCACCACCACGACTCGGTTCACGTTCATGACCATAGCGGGGGCCGTGCCGGGTCGTGGCGGCGAGGCCGTTAGGCTGTGGACGTTAGACGCGCGGGAGTCCGGCCGTAACCGGGCTGAGAGGAAGGCTGCATCGGGCCTTCGACCGCAAGACACCTGATCCGGATCATGCCGGCGAAGGGAGCGCAGGTGGATGTGATCGTGGGTGGCGGTGTCGTCGGGCTCTCGGTGGCCTGGCGGCTGGCGCGCGAGGGGCGGCCCGTCACCGTCGTGGATCCGGCTCCGGGCCGGGGCGCCTCGTGGGCGGCGGCGGGGATGCTGGCGCCGGTCAGCGAGGTGACCTACACCGAGGGACCGCTGCTGCGGCTGGGGGTGGCCGCGCTGCGCCGCTGGCCCGCCTTCGCCGCCGAGTTGGCCGCCGACGCCGGCCTGACCGCCGGCGCGCGGGGGCTGGACCTGCGCTCGGAGGGCACGCTCGACGTCGCGTTCGGGGCCGACGACATGGCGGCGCTGGGCGAGCTGGCGACGTACATGGAGAATCTGGGGCTTCAGGTTGACCGGCTGACCGGGCGCGAGTGCCGGCGGCTGGAGCCGATGCTGGCCCCGTCCGTGCGCGGCGGCGTGCTGGCGGCCGGCGACGCGTGGGTGGACCCGCGCCGCGTGACGGCCGCGCTGCTGGCCGCGCTGGAGCGGCGGGGCGTGCCCGTGGTCCGGGCCCGCGCGGCCGGGCTCCTGCGCGAGGGCGGCCGGGTCGCGGGCGTGCGCCTCGCGCCGCCGTCCCCGGAGGAGGCACACGACGCGGGCGAGGTACGCGGCGAGCGGGTGGTCCTGGCGGCCGGGGCGTGGAGCCCGGAGCTGGCCGAGGCGCCGGTGCGTCCGGTCAAGGGGCAGATCCTGCGGCTGCGCTCCGATCGGCCGCTGCTCGGCCGGTGCGTGCGCGGCACCGTGCACGGCTCGTCCGTCTACCTGGTCCCCCGGGGCGACGGCGAGCTGGTGGTCGGGGCCACGCAGGAGGAGATGGGGTTCGACACCAGGGTGACGGCGGGCGGGCTCTACGAGTTGCTGCGGGACGCCAGGGAGCTGGTGCCGGGCGTCACCGAGCTGGAGGTCGCCGACGTGGTGGCGGGGCTGCGGCCGGGCACGCCGGACAACCTGCCGCTGATCGGGCCGGGCAGGACGCCGGGGCTGGCGTACGCGACCGGGCACCACCGGGGCGGCGTGCTGCTCGCCCCGCTCACGACCGCGATCCTGCTGGGCGAGGAGAGCGAGCTGGCGGCGCTGTGCGCCCCAGGGAGATTTCGGGAAATTTCATGATTGTTACCATCAATGGGTCCGCACACGAGGTGGCCGACGGCACGACCGTGGCGCAGGCCGTCCACACGCTGACCACGGCCACCACCGGAGTGGCCGTGGCCGTGAACGACGAGGTGGTCACGCGCGGCGCCTGGGAGAGCACGGCGCTGCGCGACCGTGACCGTATCGAGGTCCTGACGGCGGTGCAGGGTGGATGAGCTGATCATCGCCGGGGAGAAGTTCTCCTCCCGGCTCATCATGGGCACCGGCGGCGCCCCGTCGCTGGAGGTGCTCGACCAGGCGCTGGCCGCGTCCGGCACCGAGCTGACCACCGTGGCCATGCGCAGGCTCGATCCCGGCGCGCGCGGCTCCGTCCTCGACGTGCTGCGCGAGCGCGACATCAAGGTGCTGCCGAACACGGCGGGCTGCTTCACCGCGGGCGAGGCCGTGCTGACCGCCCGGCTGGCCAGGGAGGCGCTCGGCACGAACTGGGTCAAGCTCGAGGTCATCGCCGACGAGCGCACGCTGCTGCCCGACCCGATCGAGACGTTCGACGCGGCCGAGCGGCTGGTGGCCGACGGCTTCGTGGTGCTGCCGTACATCGGCGACGACCCGGCGCTGGCGCGGCG
>NZ_SSXE01000277.1 GCF_021699195.1 Nonomuraea sp. MG754425
GTCGCGGGGGGACGCGCAGCCGTGCGCGGCGCTGGCCAGGGGCCTGGCCGGGCGCGGGCACGCCGTCACGCTGGTCGCCGCCGCCCGGTACGCCCCGCTGGCCGGCCCCGGAGTGACGTTCGCCGCGCTCAGCGTGGATCCGCGGGCGGTCATGGAGAGCGAGGAGGGGCAGCGGTGGCTGGCGAGCGGCCCCGCGGGGTTCGTCCGCGGGTTCCGGACGGTCGTCGAGCCCCTGGCCACCACCCTGGTCGGGGAGGTGGACGCCGCGTGCGCCGGCGCGGACATGGTCCTCGCCCCCGCGCTGGGCGCCTTCGGCCGGCACCTGCACGACCGCTACGGCATGCCGTACCGGATCCTGCACTTCCAGCCCAGCGAGCCGACCCGCGCCTTCCCCAACCCGCTGGTGCCGCTGACGACCCTGGGCCCGCTGGGGAACCGGGCCAGCTACGCCCTGATCGAGCGGCTCGGCTGGCTGGTGCTCGGCCGCATGGTGAACCGGCTGCGGTCGGGCGCGCTGGGGCTGCGGCCGTTGCGCGGGAGCCCGTTCGCGGCCGACCGGCGGGCGCGGGTGCCGGTGTTGTGCGGGGTGAGCCCCCTCGTCGTGCCCCGGCCCCCGGACTGGCCCGGCCACGTGCACCTGACCGGCTACTGGCGGCTGCCCGGCCGGCCTCCGCACGACGACGTCGAGGACTTCCTGGAGTCCGGCCCGCCGCCCGTGTTCGTGGGGTTCGGCAGCATGGTTCCGGACGAGCCGGAGCGGGTGGCCGCCGAGGTGGTCGGCGCCCTGCGGCGGGCGCGGCTGCGCGGCGTCGTGCAGGGACTGCCGGTGGCCGAGGACGACGACGTGCGGGCGGTGGGGGAGGTGGCCCACGACGCGGTGTTCCCGAGGACGGCGGCCGTCGTGCACCACGGCGGCGCGGGCACCACGGGGACGGCGCTGGCGGCGGGAGTGCCGAACGTGGTGTGCCCGTTCTTCTCCGATCAGCCGTTCTGGGCCCGGCGGGTGGCGGCGCTCGGGGCGGGGCCGCGGCCGTTGCCCGTACGCGAGCTGACCAGGGACGAACTGGCGGCGCGGTTGATCGCCGTAGGTGAATTCCGGGAGAACGCCGTACGACTGGGACGGCGACTACGTGTTGAGCATGGCGTGAAGAACGCTATGGATCTCATTGAACGTCCTTGATCGTCCGGTTATTGTTCATATGCCCACGATCACACCCTGGAAGTTAGGTGCCATGAGACGGCGGCTACGGCAGGTCCTCATCATCGGTCTCACTCTCTCGTTGCTCGGCATCGGTGTTCCCGCGTGGTCCGAGGACGGCGACAGGAACTGCAATGACGAACTGCCCGCCGGCACCCCCTCGTACGTGGTGTGCACCTGGCTGAACACGCCGGAAGAGGCGCTGGAGACGGCGCTGTTCTGGCTCGACAACGACGGCCAGAACATGCGGGACGCCGCCCCGCTGCCGCCCATCATGATCGACTGCAGCGAGGACGGCAACGACTGCCCCACCGACGGTGAGGGCGACGGCCAGCTCCACGACGTCGGCTCGCCCGACGTGCCGGGCGCCGAGGACGGCGGCACGCCGGAGTGCCAGGCCGGCGACCAGTGCTACGTCGACCCGAACGCGATCAGCGCCGCCGATAAGACCGCCGCCCAGGCGACCCCGGCCGGCCAGGCCACGCAGGCCATGGCCCAGACCCAGACCACCATGCGGGTCTGGCTCGACACCGAGCTCGCCGACGACTACAAGGCCGGCAAGCTGGCCGAGGCCGCCAAGAAGGTCGCCGCGCTGGCCGCCGCGCAGCCCGGCGTCGTGGGCGTCAGGTTCACCTCGCAGCTCGGCCACAACCAGACCTTCGCCACGGCCGAGGAGCTGGACGCGTTCGTGACCGAGGCCGCGACCACGCTGCGCACGCTGCTGCCGGGCCGCAAGCTGGCCGCGCACACGGTGGTGCCGCAGCTCGGCTGCGGTGAGAACGACACCTGCAAGGCCGAGATGACCAAGAAGTACCCGCTGCTCGACCCCGAGCGCGTCGGCGCCTGGCTGAGCAAGGGCTACCTCGACCAGCTCGCCCTTGACAGCGGCCACCTGGCCACCGAGTACGCCACCTGGAAGATCGACGCCACCCAGGCCCAGCGCAACCAGTGGATCCAGGTCCGGGCCCGCGCCTGGGACGCCTACGCGCAGATCGCCGCCGAGGACGCCTCGTTCGCCGCCGCCGGAGCCTCCACCCTCACCGAGGAGCAGGCCACCAAGGCCATCGCCGAGCGTATCGCCGCGCCGCTGCAGGACGACGCCGCCGAGACCGTCACGCTCTGGTCGCGCTGGCAGAACGACCAGGGGCAGGTCAGCCGGGTGTACGGCGAGAAGTGGGCCGCCAACGCCACCTGGGAGCAGCTCAAGAAGCTCGGCACCGTCAAGGCCCGGCTGGCGACCATCTACGACCCGGCCAAGCCCGAGATCGACATGGCCACCGACCTGAAGAACCTGTCGGAGGTGTTCGGGCAGGTGTACCTGCACACCTCCTGAGCCCTGTCCTGACCTCGCGAAGGCCGGGCGCCGCCTGTGTGGCGGCGCCCGGCCTTCGGCTTTCCTGGGGGTTTCGCCGTGGGCCTGGCTCCGGCGCGCGGCGCGTGAGAGCTTGGGCCGTGGGGGAGTCTTCGGCTCGGCCGGGTTTCGCGGCTGTCGCGGAGGGGGATCATTGATGGTTGAGAACTTTGAGGAGCTGCCTGCTCCTCCTTCGGTGCGGCTGATCGACTTCGAGGAGGCGAAAGTCGTTCCCGGCACCGTGCCCCACTCGTTCGTCCTGCTCGTCAGTGGCACCAAGCCCGGCCCCGGCACGGAGGTCAGGCTCTCCCCGCTGGTCTACATCAGGCAGCCCGAGTTCTGGGGGATCGAGGTCGTCGGCTCGTCGCCGGGCGTCGCTCCTTCCACCACGGCTCCCTACACGGTGACGCTGGCGCTCGACGGCGTCATCGGCGCCGAGGGGGTCGAGGTCATCGGGTCCACGAAGAAGAAGACGATCAAGGTTCCGTAGGAGGTGGTTCTCGCATGACGCAGGCAGGTGAGACCGTGCGGCGGGCCCTCGCCTGCGTGGACGAGCCCGCCTACACGGGCCAGCCGGGCGGCGCCCGGATCCCGCAGACCTCCAACCCGCTCATCGTGGCCAGGATGCTGGAACGCCTGGAGGTGGAGCCGGGCCACCGGGTGCTGGAGATCGGCACCGGGTCCGGGTTCTCCGCAGCCGTGCTGTCGCGGCTGGTGGGCCCCGACGGGCACGTCACCTCCCTCGACATCGACGCCCGGCTGACCGGCCGGGCCGCGCGGCTGCTGGCCGGCGACGGGTGCCGCAACGTCCGGCTGATGACGGGCGACGGCACCCGCTGGGTGCCCGATCCGGTGCCGTCCCGCGTCCGCGAGGGTACCGGTGGGCGGGGGCACGCGGGCTTCGACCGGCTGATCGCGTGGGTGGCGCCGGTACGCGTCCCGGACGTCTGGATGCGCCAGGCCACGCCGGGGGCGGTCATCGTCACCCCGGTGCACCTCGCGCCGCTGGCCGGGACCATGGGCGTGGTACGCCTCCGGCGCGGCGCGGGCCCGGCCCAGCTCACCGCCGACCTGCTCATGCCGGGCGGCTTCGCCGAGGCCAGGCCCGAGCCGTACGACCAGTGGCTGGTGCCCTCCTACGGCGTGGACGCGCTGACCCGCGACGCGGCGGGCCGGATGTGGTGGGTGGCGGCCGAATGGCTGCGCGCCCACGAGCCGATCGTCGGCATGCGGCTGCTCGAACGCATGATCACCGACGGGCGCGGCGCCGCCGGGCCGTCGGCGGCGGGCACCGTGACCGGGTTACTCGCGCCCGGCGAGCGCGGCGGCGACCTGCACGCCTTCCTCATGGCCGTCCGGCCCGACGGGCTGACCACGGCGGCCCTCGGCGAGCAGGGCTGGGGCGTGGGCTGCTCGGAGCCGGGCGGCGTGACACTGGTGGGCCCGGCGGGCGACGTGTTCCACGCGGGCGCCCCGGCCGCGACCGAGCGGCTGGCCGGGTGGATCGGCGCGTGGCGCGGGCGCGGACGGCCCGGCATGGCGGAACTGGTCCCCCAACTGCGCCGGCACGGCACCGGATGGGACGTGCGGGCGATCGTCCCCTAGACGCCGAGGGCCTTGCGGATCATCGGGTACGAGGTCTTGAATTCCCTGATCCAGTACGGCCAGGTGTGTGTGCCGTTGCCGTACAGGTGGAGGGTGTGCGGGATGCCGAGTCGCTTGAGTCGCTCGCTCAGGGCCCGCCCGGTGTACGCCGAGAGGGGCTCGCCCAGGTGCGCCGGGTGCCACGGTGAGCCGGGCGGGTCCAGCGGGCCGTTGAAGCTGTTGGTGCCGCTGGACAGGTAGAGGCTGACGCCCTTGAGGTTCGCGACCAGGGCCAGGGGGTCGTTGGCGGCCCACACCCGCCGGTCGCGCTCGGGGTCGCCCCACAGCGCCAGCGGGTTCTGCTTCTCGCCGGCCTGGGCGTTCATGATGACCGCCGGGATGCCGGGCAGGCGGGTGGCGAGGATGCCGCTGTAGGCCCCGGCGAAGCGGAACATGCCCCGGTAGCGGGCGGCGTACTTGACGGCACCGTACGCGCCCATCGACAGGCCCGCGATCGCGCGGCGGGTGCCCGCGCGGTAGCCGACCTCCAGCAGCCTGCGCACCTCGTCGGTGTGGAACGTGGCCCACGCGGGCGGCCCGCCCCTGCCGCCGTTGTGCCAGTCGGAGTAGTTGCCGGCGCGGCCCGCCTCGGGCATGACGACGATGGCGTCCAGGCCGGCGGTGTAGGCGGCGACGTCGGTCCTGCGGGTCCAGGAGGTGTAGTCGTCCGCGCCGCCGTGCAGCAGGTACAGCACCGGCCAGGTCCGCTTCGCGCTCTTCGACCAGCCCTTGGGGAGCAGCAGGCGGACCGGGAGCAGGCGGCCGACCGCCCGGGAGGAGATGAGGACGTCGAGCGTGCGGGCGTCGAGGCGGCGCTCGCGCACCACGCGGGCGGGCCCGGACAGGGCCTTCTGCCAGGGCAGGTAACCGGTGTCCGGGGCCGGCGGCGCGGTGGGCCGGGCGCTGGACTGCCCCGAGGAGTCGTCGGGGACGAGCGACCAGTCGGGGTCGGCGTGGGCCGGGGAGGCGCGCACGCCGGACAGGACGAGCAGCGCCGCCGCCAGCCCGCGCGCAACTGGACGTGCTGACGGACGCCGGGTGGGAGATGCGGTGGGAGGTGCGGTCGGGCGCATGGTGGGAGCCCCTTCGCCGGGAGTGCAGGTGAGGGTAGGCGCTGCGGCGGGGGCGGGGCTATGAGCGGGCGTACGAAATTCCGGAGCCGGTTGCGTCCCGCCGGATAAATCATCACCGGCGTGACAAAACGCGGCCGAGGAATGTTCCGTCCGGGCCTGACCCTCGTCCCGGACCTGCGGGTATGTTGGCCGATCAGCCCGGATGCATGGGAGCCCTCATGGACGTACCCGGCGAAGGTGAGATCCGCCGCTTCCTCGTCGAGCGGCTCGGTGAGCACGTGGATCCCGACCGGCCACTGGGCGAGTACGGGCTCTCCTCGCGGGAGTCGGTCGCCGTGGCGGGGGAACTGGCCGCGCTGCTGGGCCGGGAGCTGAGCCCGACGCTGCTGTGGGAGCATCCGACCGTCAACCGGCTGGTCCGCGCGCTGTCCGCCCCCGAGCCCGCGCCGCGCCCCGCGCCCGCCCCTGGCGAGCCGGTCGCCGTCGTCGGGGTCGGCTGCCGGTTCCCGGGGGCGCACGGGCCGCGGGCGTACTGGGAGTTGCTGATCGAGGGGCGCGACGCGGTCGGCGAGGTGCCCGCCGGGCGGTGGGAGGCGTTCGGGAAGGGGGCGCTCGCGGGCGCGAGCAGGCACGGCGGGTTCCTCGACGACGTGGCGGGCTTCGACGCGGAGTTCTTCGGCATCGCGCCGGGCGAGGCGGCGGCCATGGACCCGCAGCAGCGGCTGCTCCTGGAGACCGCCTGGGAGGCGCTCGAACACGGCGGAATCGCCCCCAGGTCGCTGGCCGGCACGCGGACGGCGGTGTTCACCGGCGTCTCCGGCAACGAGTACGCCCACCTGACCACCTCCGACTTGGCCGCCGTGGACGCCTGGACGGCCACCGGCGCGGCGCTCGGCATGGGCGCCAACCGCCTGTCCTACCTGCTCGACCTGCGCGGCCCCTCCATGGCCGTGGACACCGCCTGCTCCTCCTCGCTCGTCGCCACGCACCTGGCCGTCTCCAGCCTGCGCCTGGGCGAGTGCGACCTGGCGCTGGCCGCCGGTGTGAACCTGCTGCTGTCCCCCGTGATCACGCTGGCCTTCGACCGGGGCGGCGGCACGGCCCCGGACGGCCGCTGCAAGGCGTTCGACGCCTCGGCGGACGGCATGGTGCGGGCCGAGGGCTGCGGGGTGGTGGTGCTCAAGCGGCTGTCGGACGCGATCCGCGACGGCGACCGGGTGCTCGCGCTGGTCCACGCGACCGCCGTCAACCAGGACGGCCGCTCCAACGGCCTCGTCGCCCCGAACCCGGAGGCCCAGGAGGCGCTGCTGCGGCAGGCGTACGGGGAGCGCGGCCCGGACTACGTCGAGGCGCACGGGACGGGCACGTTCCTCGGGGACCCGATCGAGGCCCGCGCCATTGCCGCCGTCGTCCGCACGCCGGTGCTGCTCGGCTCCGTCAAGACGAACCTCGGCCACCTGGAGGCCGCCGCCGGCGTCGCCGGGCTGATCAAGACCGTGCTCGCCCTGCACCACGGCGTAATCCCGCCCAGCCTGCACTTCCGCCGCCCCAACCCGCACATCCCCTGGGACGGCCTGCGGGTCGTCACCGAGCCGACCGCCTGGCCCAGGGCGGACGCGCGGGCGGGGGTGTCGGCGTTCGGGTTCGGCGGCACGAACGCGCACGTCGTCCTCGACGCGTACGGCGTGCGCGATCCGGGCAGCCCGCGCGGGAGCACCGCCAAGCACGTCTTCCTGCTCACCGACACCACCGAGGACAGGGTCCGCGACCACGCCCGCACGCTGGCGGCCTGGCGGCCCGAGGCCGACCTGCGGGACGTCGCGCACACCCTCGCCAGAAGGGCCGGACGGGGCCGGGTCGCCGCCGCCGTCCCGGCCGGTGACGTGACGGAGCTGGCTGCCCGGCTGCGCGAACTGCGGCCCTCGACGGTGACGGGCACGGGCAGGGGGCCGGCCTGGGTCTTCGGCGGCTACCGCCCCGAGCCGCCCGACCTGGGCCTCTACGAGGTCGAACCCGCCTTCCGGCGGACGATCGACGCCGTCGCCCCGCTGCTCGCGTCCGAGGCGGGCATCGACGTGCACGACCCCGCCCCTTCGGGGGTCGCGGTGGTCCAGCCGATCCTGTTCGCCGCCCAGCTCGCGCTGGCCCAGACGTGGCGGGCCTACGGGTTCGAGCCGGCCGCCGTCATCGGGCACTCCATGGGGGAGGTGGCGGGCGCCGTCGTGGCGGGCGGCCTGTCGCTGCGGGACGCCGTCACCGTCATCTGCGTACGGGCCAGGCTCCTCGGCGGGCTGGGCGGCGGCGGGGCGATGGCCGTGGTGGCGGTGGACGCCGCCGAGGTGCCCCCCGACCTGCACGTGGCCGTGCACTCCGCCCCCGGGCAGTGCGTGGTCACGGGGGATCCGGCGCGGGTGGCCGCGTTCGCGGAGTCGGTGGCGGCGCGGGGACTGTTCGCCAGGACGCTGACAGCCGAGGGGGCGGGGCACTCGCCGCAGGTCAAGCCGCTGCTGCCGGTGCTCAGGGAAGAGCTGGCCGGGGTCGTGGGCGGCAAGCCCGTGGTGCCGTACTACTCGGTGGTCTTCGAGGATCCGCGGCAGGCGCCGGTGTTCGAGGGGGCCTACTGGGCCGCGGGGGTACGTCGTCCGGTGCGGCTCATGCAGGCCGTACGGGCGGCCGTCGAGGACGGGTGCACCCTGTTCACCGAGCTGAGCCCGCATCCCGTGCTGACCGGCGCGCTGCGCGCCACCCTTCCGCCCGGAGCGCTGCTCACCACCGGTGACCTGCACGCCCAGGTGGCGACCGCCGCCACCGCCGTCACCCCGCGGACCGGGGGACGCGTGGTGGACGTGCCGCACCCGCCCTGGCGGCACGTGCGCCACTGGGTGCGCGGTGTGCCCGGCGCGGGGCGGGCCGGAGACCGGCTGGTCGTGCGCGCCTGGGCCCCCGCGCCGGTGAGGGTGGCGGGCCCGTCCCGCGCCTGGCGCGTCCAGGCCGACGAGGGGGACGCGCGGGCGGCCCGCCTGCGTGCCCTGCTCGAACCGGCCGCCGGGGACGCCGCTCCCACGGTCGTGCTGCCGCCACGTGGCCTCGATCCGGCGGGGGCGCGACGGGTGATCCTGGACGTCGCCGCCCTGGTCACGCGGGGCTGCCGGGTGACGATCGCGACCGAGCGGGCGCAGGCCGTGCTGGCGGGGGAGCGGCCCGATCCGGGGGGCGCGGCGCTGCGCGGGCTGGTCCGGGTGCTCGCCCTGGAACGTCCTGAGGCCCGCGCCGCGCTCGTGGACTTCGACGACCTCGCCGACCTGGCCTCGGAGCTGGCCGGCGACCCGGCCGAGGACGAGGTGGCCTGGCGCGGCGGGCAACGGTACGCGGCCCGGCTGGAAAGGGCACCGGCCGCGCCCGTGCCCGCGGATCCCGTCGCCGGGCCGGGGGCGTACGTCGTCACGGGCGGGACCGGCCGGCTCGGCCGGCTCGCCGCCCGCTGGCTGGCCGGGCGCGGCGCCACCCGCGTCGTCCTGAACGGCCGCTCCGAGGCGCCCGCCGACGGGGTGGCGCAGGTCGTGACCGGCGACCTCGCCCTGCCCGGGACGGCCGAGCGGCTCGTGGCGGCGGCGACCGCCGGAGGCGTACGGCTGCGCGGCGTGCTCCACGCGGCCGGCGTGCTCGACGATCGCCTGATCGCCGGCCTGGACGCGGGCACCCTCGAACGGGTGTGGGCCGCCAAGGTGACCGGCGGCCTGCGTCTGCACGAGGCCACCGAGTCCCTCGACCTGGACTGGTGGGTGGCCTTCTCGTCGGCGGCCGGGCTGCTCGGCTCCCCGGGGCAGGCCGCGTACGCGGCGGCGAACGCCTGGCTGGACGCGCTGTGCGAGCTGCGCGTGGCCGACGGGCTGCCGGGGATCAGCATCGCCTGGGGGCCGTGGGCGGGGACCTCCGCCGGCGCGCTGCCCGCTGTGGAGCCGTTGACGGCGGAGGAGGGGATCGAGTCGCTGGAGGAGCTGATCCGGCGGGGGTGGTCGGCCGGGGTGGTCAAGGTTGACACGAGCCAAGCGGTCACGATTTTTCCGGCTATAGCTCGCATTCCGTATTTCTCCGGCCTGGTGGCTGACGTCGCCGGCCGCGTGGACGGGGCCTCCGGTCCCGAGGACGAGCCCGCCCCGCTCGACCGCAGGGCGCTGACCCCCGAGGACGTGCTCGCGCGGGTCACCGAGCGGGTGGCGGCCGTGCTGGGCGTGCCCGCGCAGCGGCTCGGCGCGGAGAGCGTCCTCACCGACCTGGGGCTGGACTCGCTGGCCGCGACCCGGCTGCGGGGCACGATCGGGCACGACTTCGGCGTCACGGTGGACACCGCGCCGATGCTCACCGGCGCCACCGTGCGCGCCTTGGCGACCACGGTCACCACCGCCCTGACCCCCACACCGGGCCCG
>NZ_SSXE01000278.1 GCF_021699195.1 Nonomuraea sp. MG754425
GCCAGCCGACCGCGCCAGCGCATCCCCGCGCCGGCCACATCCCCCAAAAAGAGGACACCCAGGTCATGAACGACTCCCCACAGCATCCCGCTATCGGCGCACCGCCCGACAAGCTTCCTGCTTCGCTGGAGGCGATCACCGAGCAGGCTCGACGCGCCCACCAGCACCACCTCGACGACACCGTTCGGCGTCTGGGCCGGGGGGAGCGGCTGACGGCTGAGCAGGTCTACGAGGCCCTGCACGCGCAGACTCTGTGCAGGTGGTGGCTGCTGGTGGCCCGGCACATCGAGCACGCTGACAGCGGAGGCTTGCCACCGGCCCAGGCCATCGCCAGGTTCGTCTCCTGGATCACCCCCTACCTCGACGACCCCACCCCGCCAGACCCCAGCCAGGCCGTGGGAACGCGCGGGCGGGAAGGCGAGCTGGAACTCGCGCTGGCTCACCTCGGCCACAGCATGGCCCTCATCCGGCAAGGTGCCGCCCGCACCTTCCTCGCCCAAGCCCAGACACTCGCCCAGGCCGAGATACTCGTGCCGACCTCCCTCACGAAGCAGTCTCCGAGTGCCTCGACCGGACGGGAGGCCACAGCATGACCCACCCACACCACACTGGCACTGGTGAGCCCGCGCCCGCGCCCGCGGCGCCGCCGCCACCGGCAGCCCGCATGCCCGGATCGGACCGGGCGGATAGCACGGGTGTGGAGATCTTCCAGATGCTCGGCTGGCGCTGGGACATCACCGAGGCCAAGAAACTCATTCAGGACCGGGGCCCGGATGGGTGGATCGTGACCGAGCGCTGGGCGGCCATGATCCAGCTCGTCGCCATCGACGCCGAGCACGTGCTCCGGGTGGACCTGTCCGAGCCGCTGATCATGGCCACAGTCCCGAACGGCGGCATGCTGATCATCGACGGCTGGCACCGCCTGTGTAAGGCCGTGGCCTTCGGGGTTGCGGAGCTGTTCGTTGTGATCCTCACGGAAGAGGAGGAGCTCGCCTGCCGGATCGTCGGCGAAGAGGACGACGAAGAAGAGGAAGACATGCCGGACGAGGATGTGTTCGGTAGTGCCTGATCCGGTGGCGTAGGGGGTGTGCCCCGTCCAGCACAGGCAAATTGCGCTGGCCGGGGCACACCTCCTCTGCCACCGGGTCTCATGACGTTAGCGGCTTTTCGGTGGCTCATACACGAAGGTGCCTGCCTTGATCTGCGCGATGATCTTCTTCACGTCTTTTGGTGGGCCCAACGGCGGGGTGGCGTCGGGGGCCGGTCCGCGCGGGCTGAGGTGGCGGGCGGGCTTGTTCGCCTCGGGCCTGGGCTTGATCCTTCTGACGAGGGGTCCGTCGCCGTCGGGGGCACCTGCTGGACGGGGGTGGAGGGTGTGGCCGATGAGGCGCAGCACGGATTCGATGGGGAGCAGGTAGTCGATGAGGCTGGTCTCGTCGTCATCGGTGAGGGTGGGGTCTTGGGGTCGGTTGCGGTTGTGCAGGGTGACCTGGCCGGCGCGGTGCAGGTGATCATAAAGGCGCCCTTCCAGCCATCCGGCTTCGCTGCTGTTGAGCGTTTCGTCCTCGTTGGATTCGTAGCGGATGAGCAGGGCCCGGTACCAGTGGTCGCGGTCTTTGAGTTGCTGGAGGACGCGGTGGCGCAGGCCGGGGTTGGTGGCTTTGCCGACGTAGGCTCCCCACCGCCCGTGGGCGTCGGGGCGGTCGAGCAGGATGTAGGCGCCGGGGACGTTCCAGCCTCGCTCGAGGAGTTTGGCGTGGTCGCGGTCGAGCAGCAGCATGCCGGCGACCTTGTGCTTGGCGCGGATCTTGATCGGGTTGTTGAGGTCGTAGGAGAGGCTGACGACGAGCTGGGACGGGGCAAATCGCATCGCGCACACGAGGTGCCTCCTTGACCTGCGGACCGCCGGAGCTGTTCCCGGACAGTATCGGATGCATGCCTCTGCGTGACTGCGAGTTCTGGGAAGAAACGAGCAGCTCACCCGCCGGATAGGTGCCACGCCGGTGCCGGACGCCGCTTTGGCAGCCCGCGCGATCCGCCGTGACCATGGCTCGGGATGTGGTGGGGGCTGTCCACCACCTGTGAGGGCCGTGCGGCGGCTGTGGGGTAAGCGGTGCTGTAGCGGTTGCAGCGGGTGCGGCGTGTGGTCAGCGTGAGTCGGGTTGTCCGGTGGCGGCGTGGGCGGTGGGGCGGGTGAACTCGATCAGATCCCTGCGCTGGTAGCTGTTGATTGTGACGACGCTGCGTCGGTTGGGGGCGTGGATCATCTGTCCGCCGCCGATGACGAGGCCGACGTGTCCGGGCCCGTCTGCTTGCATGCGGAAGAAGGCCAGGTCTCCGGGCTGTTCCTGGCCGGGTGGGATGGGTGGCCCGTGGCGCCATTGGTCGGCCGCGACCCGGGGGATCGAGATTCCGGCGGCTTGGTAGGCGCGCATGGTCAGGCCGGAGCAGTCGAAGGAGGCGGGTCCTTCGGCTCCCCACCGGTACGGTTTGCCGAGCTGGGCGTGCGCGTACGCAAGCACGGCGGCGATCTGCTCGCCCGGGATGAGCGGGACGCAGGTTCCGGCGAGTGCGTCGACGGTGCGCTGGGCGAGCGGCTCCCAGGGGGCGTAGGCGTCGGGGAAGGCGGAGCGCTGGACGGCTTGGGCAGCTCGGGTGAGCGGGAGTCGCTGCCAGCGGGCCACGTTGACCAGGCGCTGGTAGAAGGCGCTGGTGGCGTGGCGGGGGTCGAGGACCTGTTCGGGTGTTCCCCAGCCTTGGCTCGGGCGTTGCTGGAACAGGCCCAGGCTGTCGAGGTGGCCGTGGCGCAGGTTACGCAGTTTCGATTCCTGCAGGGCGGTGGCGACCGCGATGACGGCTGCCCGCGTGGGCAGGCCGCGCTCCGTGGCGATCTGAATGATGAGGGCCGCGTGGGTCTGTTGCTCGACGTCCAAGGTCAGAGCGGAGGCCATACCCGTCGGCGCATCGGCCGCTACCGGCCTGTCCGCCTGCCCGCCCGTCGTGCTGCTCGTCGTCGCGGGTGTGATCGCGCAGCCCAGACCGGCGGGTGTCCCGGAGCCGGTGAGGACGCTGGTGGCGGCCGCGATGAACGCGCAGATGATGAGCAGCAGGAGAACGGCGCCGGCCGCGGCGACCTTCACCTGCCCGGTTCCTCCTCGGCGAAGATACGGTCGAGGAACTCGTCATCGTGGTCATCGGCGGCTGTGGGCGGCTCGGCGTTTCGGCCGAGGGTGAGGTGGGGCCAGCCTGCTTGGAGGTCGGCCAGTCGCATCCGTGTCTGTCCTGGCTGGGCTGGAGCGGGGAGCCAGATGGGACCGGCGGGGCTTTCGCGGTGGGTGGTGTGGACGGCGGTGGCGATCGGCAGGTCGGTGCCGGTGAGGAGTTTGCGCAGGTTGGTTTCGCGGGCAGGGCTGGGCAGCCAGAACAGGAGCGGGGTGGTGATGTGGGTGGCGTCGGCGAGGTTGCGGTAGTCGTGGAGTTTGTCGGCGACGCGCTTGAGGGTTTCGGTGCCGGTGTCGTGTTCGAGGAAGAAGTCGATCTGGTGGCCGTTCTCGTGCCAGGTGCCGTAGGCGTCGGGGCGGGCCAGGTCGCTCCATTGGGTGGCGCACTGCTTTTCCGACCACCAGGTGCGCAGGGCGGTGTGGGGGGTGTGGCGGGCGTGGTGGTGCAGGTGGGAGAAGAAGTCGTTGACGCCGATCTGGTGGGTCAGGCGTGAGGAGACGGCGATGGGGATGTCGGGGTTGTAGCCGAGTTCTTTGACGGTGGTGCCGTGGCGGGCGGCCAGGGCGGCGGCTCCGGCTTTGCCGAGGGCCCAGTGGATGGGGGCTGAGCCTGCGCCGTATCCGGCCCAGGGACGGAAGCGGGTGACGGCGTTGAGCTGGAACAGGATGGTCATGCGGGCGCGGGTGGCTTGGGCGATGGTGAAGAACATGCGCTGTAGTTGGTGGGTGGTCAGGACGCGGTGGCGGTGCAGGTGGTCGAGGATTTGGTAGTCGCGTTCGGTCAGTCGCGCGGCGAGTGCAGTCAGCGCGGTGTGATCGAGGCGGGGCTGAGCTGCCGGGATGGGCTGGATGGTGAACCGGGGCAGCTTGCGAGCGGCCGCCTTGTGGGTGGCGGGCTGCGTGGTCTGCTGGCAGGTGCACGAGCAACCGCAGGGCTTATCGGACATGGTGAACCTCCATGACGTTGGTACGGCGGGACGTTGGTCGGCTCAGGAGCGGCTGGAGGCTGAAGAAGCGCCAGGGCCACCGTCGCGAGAGGCATGGCCGGGTGTTGTGCGTGCGGTTGGTGCGGGCGCCTGGCCTGTTCGCCGGGTGATCGCCGGTGCGGTGAAGAGCTGGCGAGATGCCTGGCGGATCGCCGCTTCCCGGCCCTCAACTGCGGCGGGCAGGGGCCGGGTGCGCAGGGTGAACGCTGAGGTCTGCCGGCCTTCGATCACAAGGCGGGCGGCGGCTTGGTAGGCGCCCAGGTGGGTGAGGTCGTGCGGGCTGATCAA
Source organism: Nonomuraea sp. MG754425 (assembly GCF_021699195.1). Lineage (GTDB taxonomy): Bacteria > Actinomycetota > Actinomycetes > Streptosporangiales > Streptosporangiaceae > Nonomuraea. The sequence goes on from NZ_SSXE01000278.1 coordinate 4,496, forward strand.
GGGCGCGGTGTGGTGCTTCAACTCGCCTGCGTCTTTGGGTGAGGCGTTGAAGTAGACCTTGTTCCGCGCGTCGGCGGAGAGCGCTTCGCGCAGGTCGGCGGGGAGCTGGTCGAGATGCTGGTGAGCGAGTACCAGGGAGAGCCGGTAGCCGCGTGCCTCGGCGAGCACGTCGTTGATGTGACCGGGCAAATTCAGGAAGTTGTGGCACTCATCGATCACGAGCGAGGCATCCGACCTTGCCGACTCGACCTGGTGAGAGCGGCGGGTGGCAGCTTGCCAGGTGTGGGCCAACAGGATGGAGCCGAACAGCCGGGCAGCATCATCGCCGAGGATCCCTTTCGGGAGACGCGCGAGGACGAGCCCGCCTCGATCGAGGAGCCGGCCGATGGGCACGGTGGTGTCCGGGCCGGCCAGCGCCTGGCGGACGAACGGCCGCAGCAGGACGGCGCGGAGCTTGTTCATCACCGGTCCGATGACGGTGGCCTGCCCGGCTGGGGTGAGCGCTTCGTAGGAGTCCCAGAACCCGGCCAGCAGCTCATCGCGCAACTTGGCCGTGGTCCGGGCCCGAAAAGCCGCATCGGTCAGCAACCGGGGCACATCGGCCAGAGTCGCCTTACGGCCCAGCACACTGGTCAAGGTCAGGCAGGTAGAGCGCAGCAGGTCATCGACCCGCGGCCCCCAGGCCGAGGAGAAACAGCGGTGGAAGATGGTGACCACGGAGTCGACAGCGAAGGTCGGATCATGCCCGGCGAGAATGTTGATTGACGGCGGCGGGGCCGCGTCTTGCGGGTCGAACACCACCGTTCTGCCGACAGCTCGCTCGGGGAGCCGGTGGAGGATGTCGATGATCAGGTCTCCCTTCGGGTCGATGACCAGGGCGCCTCGTCCTGCTGCGGCGTCGGCGAGGACGAGGTTGGCCAGCAGGGTGGATTTGCCGACGCCGGTGCCGCCGAGCACGTGGGTGTGGTGCCGCCCGTCGGCCACGGGTAGGGCGACGGGCCGCCGTGGGCCGCTGTCGGCGTCGCCCAGGACGCGGGCCATGCCGCCCGCCATGGTGCGGGGCACGACCGGGGACGGTGCTACAGGGCGGGCTCCGGCGCGGGTGATGCCGGGGGCGTCGATGTCCCAAGGCAGGTGGGCGAGCATGGCCAGCTCGGTGACGGACAGTAGATAGCCGCCGTCGAGGCGGCGCGAGCCGATCGTGCGCCCGGGCCGCCGGAGACGGGCTCGGCGCAGGTACTGGTGACCGCCGGTGAAAAGGGCGAAGACGCCGGCCAGGGTGTGGGCGTGGCCTCGCAACCACCGGCGAACCAGATCAGAGGAGCCCATGCCGTCGTGGTTGACGGGCGCCAGGGTGCCCGAGGTGATGGGGTCGCGGCTGGTGGCGACGGCGTAGCGGATGGCGACGGTGTAGCGCGGCTGGCCAGCCTTGGCCAGGATGGTGCGGACCTGTTCGGCGCGTTCGGGGAAGTCGCGGGCCAGATCGCTGGTGTGGTGGTGGTCGCGGGTGCTCGTGGGAAGGGGAAGGATCTCCTCAAGGACGCGGCCGAGGCGGTGGCGGCTGCCGCCTCCACGCAGGTGGGCGGCTGCCTGGTAGGCATGCCGCAGACGCTTGCCGGTGGTCGGGCGGGCCAGCACCTGGACGACAGCGTGCTCGCCTTCTCGGAGTCCGCCCATGGCTTCCAGCAACGATCGGATGGGGTCGTGGTCGTGGTCGGTTTTGAGCGGGAAGTGCTCGGGCGCGCCGAGAACCAGCCGCCCGCCCGCGACCTCGGCCTCGCCAGGAAGGGGTGAGGTGGTGGGGCTTGTGGTGGTGGTCGCGCCTGGCCAGGCGGCTTGGATGGCCTTCTCCACGATCCCGGGCGGGATGGTGCCGGGCACCCACAGGCGGATGCGCACTCCGGCGTCGCTGCCGCAGTACTCCCACACCAGATGCGGCTGGCCGGCGAAGGCGCGCTTCCACGCGGGCCGCAGGAGCCCAACGAACTGACGCCACAACACCACGGCGCCCTCGGGATCGCTGCGCGGCGGGCTGGAGATCTCGATGAGCTGGGCTCGGGGGGTCATGTCGGTGTGACGAAGCCAGCCGAGCAGGTAGCGCACCGCAGCAGCCACCGCCCATGTCATCCCGATGACCACAGCGAGGCGGGGTCCGTAGGTGAGAGCGAGTTCGGGCAGGCGGGCGGGCAACCCGTTCAGGAAGTCGAGGGCGGCCTGCACGTCGTGGTCGTCGATGCCACACAGCAGGCACGGCTCATCCTGGGTCGGTGACAGGGTGGTGGTCATAGCGGGTCGCTCTCCTCGTTGTCCTGCTGGATGGTGGTGCTCTCGGCTTCGGGCTGGCTCGGTGGATGCATGGCGTCTGTCGGGAGTGGGCGTTGATCGTGCTGGTCGAGTTTGGCGAGGTGGGCGGGGTCGGTTGTGACCAGTGCGGCCTCGGTTGGTGAGGCGACGATGGTCAGGGCGGCTCGGTTGGCGGGGCCGGCGATCAGGAGGGCTTCGCCGCGTTCGGCGGTGAGGAGGAATTGGCGTTCGCCGTCGGTGAGGTCGAAGGCGTCGCCGACCGCGCTGATGGCCTGCGGGGCTTGGCGGAGCAGGATCTGGCTGGCGGCGTTGGCCACGATCGCCTGTCCGAGCTCGGTGCCGAGCAGGTCGGCGGCGTCCTGGGTGACGACGGCGAGCCCGGCCCAGTGCTTGCGCGCGGCCTTGGCCATCCGGAACAGGAAGCGGGCGCCTTCGGGTTCTTTCATCAGCAGCCAGGCTTCGTCCACGACGACGAGGCGTTTCTTGCGGTCGCGGGGGTTGGCCACACGCCGCCAGATGGCGTCCAGGGCCAGCAGGGTGCCGACCGCTTTCATCTCCTCGGGCAGGTCCCGGAGGGAGAAGACGGTCAGGTGTCCGGCCGGGTGGGTGGTTGTGGGGCCGTTGAACAGTTCGCGGTAGGAGCCGGTGACGTAGGGAGCGAGCTGGGCCGCCAGATCCGCTCCCGTCTTGCCGGACGTCTGTCCGGTAAGCGTGGTGACCAGATCGGCCAGGAGCGGCGCGGGTCTGCTCCAGGTGACGGGATCGCGGGTGATCCCGGCGGTCTGGTAGGTGGCGATGATCGCGGAGTCCAGCGTTGCCCGCGTCTGCGGGGTGAGGGCGGTGCCGCCGAGCATGGTGGCGATCAGGGTTTGCAGGAACATGGCCCGCCGCGCCAGCACGTCATCGTGTGCCCCCTGGCTCGGGGGCAGGTCGAAGGGGTTCCAGCGGACCCCCGAAGCGCCGAGGCGTACGTGGGTGCCGCCGACGGCGTGGGCCAGGCGCGCGTATTCGTCTTCGGGATCGACGACGGCGACCTCTACGCCGTGGTAGAGCAGGCGCAGCGCTTCGAGTTTGGTGAAGAAGCTCTTGCCGGCTCCGGAGCGTGCGAGGACGACGGAGTTGTGGTTGTCCTGGGCGTAGCGGTCCCACACGACGACGCCGGTGCCGGTGGCGCTCAGCCCGTACAACACCCCGCTCTCCCTGACAGCAGTGGGAAGGTCGGGTGAGGTGAACGGGAAGGCCGCCGCCAGCGCGATCGTGTCGAACGTCCGTGTCGCACCGAGGGAATCGACCCCGAGCGGGAGGCTGGTTGTCCACCCCTGCAAGGCCCGGAAGGTCGCCGGTTGAGCATCGAGCAGCAGGGACGAGGCGAGAGCCCGGACCCGTTCCACTTCGGCGGCCAGTTCCGATTCCGAAGGAGCGTTGACGGTGAGGTAGAGGCCGACCTTGAAGAGCCGCCCGTGGCCGCGGGCGAGCTGTTCGGCCAGGTGGGTGGCGTCATCGGCGGCGGCTTCTGCGGTGAAGTCGGCGAGTCTGCCGTGGGTGGCGTCGGAGCGGCTGGCCGATTCCAGGCGGGCGAGCTGGCGGCGCAGCCGCATGGCCGCCACGGCTTGCGGAATCGGCTCGATATGCAGCGAGACGTCGAGGTGGCCGGGGTAGGTGAGCAAGGGTTCCAGCCATCCCGCGCCGACCTCGCGCGGGTAACCGGTCACCGCGAACGACGCGCAAACCGCGCCGGGCAGGGTCAGAGTTCTGGCTCCGACGTGTGCCGATCCTGGATGGGTGAGGCTGCTGGGCTCGTTAGGGGTGTGATGGCGTCGGCGTAGCTTCACGGGGTGCTCCCGGAGGTTGAGGTGATCAGTTCGTCGGGCAGGGCCTGGCCGGGCGGGTGCCGGCTGCCGGGGTCGAGGCATTCAGCCAGTACCTGGTGGGCGGCGTCGGCGTCCAGGACGCGCGCGGCGATGCCGAGCGCGGCCAGGCTGCGTTCGGCTTCGGCGGCGCGCCGCAGGACGACGGCGGCGCAGGCGTCACGCCGTACCGGGCGGCGTCCCTTGCTGGTGGTGGGGTGGTCGCGGAGCACGATGAGGACCTGCCGGGTGAGTAGCTCGCGCGAATTGTTCAGCTCGGCCAGGTAGTCGGCGTGCCGGCGTGCGGCTGCGGCGAGCGCTTCGTGCGGCAGTGTGTCTGCCTGCTGCTCGACCGTGTCGACGAGGTGGGACAGGTCGGCGGGGCGGGCTCGGGCGAGGATCTGCACGGGCGAGTCGAGGGAGTTCAGCCATCGGCCGAACGCGCCGACCAGGGCTGCCTGTTCGCTGGTGGTGCGCAGGTGGAAGGACAGGGTGCTGGTTTCGACGAGGACGGCGACGCCTCCGTCGGCGAGTTCGAGGGCGCCGTCGGTACGGATCGCCTGGACCGGCAGGCGCAGCGGGGCGGGCAGCGTGCCCCGCAACCGGCACCACCTCGGCGGTCCGGCGACCCCCTCGGGCGCGGACACCAAGCGTTTGCGGGCGCGGGCGTGGAGCAGGGCAGCCGCCGCGAAGCGGTCCAGGGTGAGTCCATCGCGTCGCCCCAGCGCGATACTCAGGCCGAGAGCCAGGAGCGGCAGCAGGATGGCGGCCAGGATGACGATCGGCAGCAGGTGCTGGAACAGGTGGTAGAGGGCGGCGGCGATGCCGCCGGTCAGCGTGATGATGAGGATCTGCCGGAAGGTCAGCCCGTAGGCGATCTTGTCCGGGGTGTTGATGTCGGCGGGAATGCTGGTGATCAAGGGTTCGGGCTCGTTCACCGGCCGTCCTTCCTGCGTGTCCGGCGGGGCGACGGCGGGTCAAGGCGGAGGCGGAGTTGCCGGGGCC
>NZ_SSXE01000279.1 GCF_021699195.1 Nonomuraea sp. MG754425
GTGCCGGACCCAGGCGTAGAGGGGCTCGCCGGGGCAGTCGGTGGAGTAGCCGTCGCGGTGCCCCTTGATCTCGTGGCCCGCGTTGCCCCGCTCGCGCACGTACTGGACGGCGTCGAGGATGGCGTTCAGCACGTCGTCGGGCGGCTCGACGAGGCCGGCGTTGCCGACCAGCCCGAGCACGGCGTAGTGGCCCGCGTTGAGCCCCGGCCCGTTGGCGGCGGGCAGGTGGTGCAGGCCGCGCCCTTCGAAGACCTTCCGGTGCGGGCAGGCCACGAAGGAGTAGCCGATGTCGATCCAGCCGTTGCTGTCCATGTGGTAGCCCTGGATCGACCGCACCAGATCCACGCACCCGGCGTGGTCGGAGACGATCTCCGGATCGACTCTGCCGCCCGTGTAGTGAACTTTGACTCCCTTGGTGGAGTCGAGCTGTGTGTAGTCGCCGCGTGGCGCGCGCGCGTTCCAGTCGCGCCTTAACACCAGGTCGATGGACACGGTGATCTCCGAGGGTCGCTGTGATGACGACTGAGCGTAACCCGGCGAACGCGGAGCGGTCAGGGAGATCGGGGATTTCGGCTACGGCCTGATCACTCGCTGCTCCGTCACGATCGCGCTGATCAGGTCGTGCGGCGTCACGTCGAAGGCCGGGTTCAGGGCGGGCGTGCCCTCGGGGGCGACCCGTACTCCTCTGATGGTCACGATCTCGTCCGCGCCCCGGTCCTCGATCTCGATGTGCTCCCCCGACGGGGTGCCCGGGTCGATGGTGGACTCGGGGGCCACGACCACGAACGGCACCCCGGCCCGCTCCGCGCCGAGCGCGAGCGCGTACGAGCCGATCTTGTTGGCGGTGTCGCCGTTGGCGGCGATGCGGTCGGCGCCGATGAGCACCGCGTCCACCTCGCCCTGGGCCAGCAGGTACGGCCCGGCGGAGTCGGCGATCAGCCGGTGCGGCGCGCCCATCCTGGCCAGCTCCCAGGTCGTGAGCCGGGCGCCCTGGAGCAGCGGCCGGGTCTCCAGGACGAGCACCTCGGCCAGGCGTCCGCGCTCGTGCAGGGTCTGGACGACGCCGAGCGCGGTGCCGCGTTCGACGGCGGCCAGGCCGCCGGTGTTGCACACGGTCATGATCCGCAGGCGGTCGCCCTCGATCAGGTCCGCGCCGCGCTCGCCCATGGCCAGGCAGGCGGCGATGTCGTCGTCGCGGATCCGCAGCGCCGCCGCGAGCACCGCCGCCCGGCCTCCGGCCAGGTGGGCGGCGGCCTGGTCGACGCCCCACGCGAGGTTGACTGCGGTGGGACGGGCGGCGCGCAGCGCGGCGATCTGGGCGAGGTCGCCGTCGGCCAGCACGACGCCGAGGGCCCCGGCGACGCCGAGCGCGGGCGCGCCGCGCACGGCCAGCCGCCGGATGGCCGCCACGAGCTCGCCGACGGTGTGGACGCGCAGCGTCACGCACTCGCCGGGCAGCAGGGTCTGGTCCACGAGCTCGACGGCGCCGTCGACCCAGTCAATGGTCCTCACGGGGCAAACGCTAACCCAATACCCCGTAGCGGTCAGCGTTCGGCGAGGACGATGACCGAGTCCTTCTCCCCCAGCACGATGGGCGTGCTCTTGTCGGGGTTCAGGACGATCCCGTAGTGGGGCGGGTCGTTGCGGGCCGTCGCGTTGCGATAGCCGATGGCGGTCTCGCCCCTGCGCCGGGCCGACTCCACGACCGTGGCGAACGACACCTTCGTACCGGTCCGCACGTAGTGGCCCGCGGGGCGCGGGTAGATCTCCGAGCCGCGTGAGTCGAACAGGTAGGCGAACACGTCCGCCAGGTGCCGGTTCTCGGCGAGCTGGGCCAGGAGCAGGCCGATGACGGTGTCGCTGATGACGATGTCGTCGGCCTCGGTGACCTCGGCCAGGGTGCGGTTGTTCTCGTCGTGCATCTCGCTGACGATCGAGTAGTGCTCGCCGAGCGTGCTCTGCATGTCGCGGAGCTGGAGCAGCGTCATGAGCGTGCGGGTGTCGGCGTGGTGGGGGTCGAAGCGGTCGTCGGAGAGCACGACGACGTGCTGGAAGAGGCCGACGCCGAGCGACTCCAGGGCGAACCTGTCGGTGGTGTCGCAGTCCTTGACGTTGACGGTGAGGTTGCGCAGGCCCGCGAGGTTGGTGCCGGCCTTGGGGTGGTCGGCCGCGACCTCCAGGACCGAGCCGGGGGCGACGTAGCCGTCCAGGTAGCGGACGATGTGCTCGGCGCGGCCGTTCCAGTTGAGCAGGAGCGTGCGCTCGGGCTCGGTGGGCGCGTGCTCCGCCACCGCGATGGCGGCCTCGTCGATGGACGGCTTGCCGGCGGCCAGGCGCACGTGGGAGTCGTCGTGCGCGATGACGATGACCTCGTCGTCGGCGTTGATGACGGTGTCCCCGGGCGGGTTGAGCACGACGCCCGAGGGGCGGCGCAGGCCGATCGCGGAGGCGGTCTGGTAGGCGTGCAGCGCGTCCCCGTAGGTGACGCCGACGAGCTTCTTCGGGGTGCGCAGGTAGATCTCGCCGCCGTCGAAGTTCAGCAGGTCCATGCAGACGACGGACATGCCGGACTGGCGGGAGGACTGCACGATCAGCCGGGAGGCGGTGTCGTCGGAGTCGACCAGGTGCACGTCCTCGCTGCCGGCCAGGCGGGCGGCGGCGATGTTGCGGCTGGAGGTGAGGCCGGCGACCACAGGGGGATGGACGCCGTCGCGCTTGGCCAGCGCGAGCAGGATCTTGATCACGTGGGCGTCGGGGTCGTCGCCCTCGGGGGAGAGCACGACGACGGAGCGGGCCGCCGTGAGGTTCATCAGCGCGAGGTCGCGCGGCTCGGTGGGCCGCCCGGTGCGGCAGACGACCCGGGTCCTGCCGAGGTCGCCGACGTGCTCCCGGATGGCCTCCTCCATCTCCAGCTTGTCACGTTCCGCCAGGACGGCGATGGCGGAGCTCTTCTGGCTGGCGTGCGCCTTGACCAGCTCGGCCACGATCGTGAACACCTGGTCGGACCAGCCGAGGATCACCGTGTGCCCGGACTCCACGATGCGCGAGCGGCCCCTGCGCAGCCGGTCCACCTTCTGCTTGAGCCCGTTGGAGAGCAGGCCGACGAGCATGCTCACGATGAACAGGCCGCCGAGTGAGCAGACGAACATCACGGCCATGTACCCGAGCGAGCCCTTGTCGCTGGCCATCTTGCCGGGGTTGAGGGCGTGCATGAGAGCGATCCAGAGCACCTCGCCCGCGTGCCCCACGCCCTCGGGCTCGCCGGGCGCCAGCCACATCGTGACGCCCGCCACGACGACGATCAGCGCGATCGACGCGACGGCCAGCCACCCGATCAACGACGCCGTGCCCCTGGACATGGTGTTGTCGAACCAGTACCGCGCCCGTTCGCGGAACGTGACCTTCGACACTTCCCCGATACCTCCACGTAAGGAGTGATTTGACCCAACGACACAAGGTACCGGGCGATCTTGGCTCGCGCATGGCGTCTGGTAACGACCAGGACACCGCGTCGATCAGGGCCCGGTCCGGCGGCGGTCCGGCCGCGCGGAACAACACGCCCGGCTCTGCGCCCGCCCGCCGCCCGAGCCGGTACGCTGAGGACGAAACCCAGCCCATCCCCAGCCAAAACCCTTCGACATCCCGCCTCGAGACGGAGATCATTAAAGGTATGTCTGTGATCAGGGAGGTGCCCTTCCCCAGCCCGGACTCCTCTGAGCTCCCGATGAACATCTGGATCGACGACGCCGACTCCGCCATCGACGTCATCGACGCGCTGGCGCTGTCGCCGTTCGCGACGGGCGCTCAGCCGTGGTCCCGCCTGGCCAACCTGGAGCGCGTGCGCCCCGACGCCGCGCTCGCCCCCGCAGGCGGGCGCGTGCTGCGCACCGCGCGGGTCGAGGACGGCTCGGAGTCCCGGCTGATCTGCGGCGACGGCTGGACCCTGCGCGTCGTGCGGCACCGCAACCGCACCGCCACGGTCAGCGTGACCGCGGTCAACGAGGATCTGGCCAAGACCGTGCTGGCGGAGAGCATCGAGGGCGCCGAGGAGCCCGTGCCCGACGTCGACCACGTCGAGATGGGCTTCTGGTGGCGGGGCATGCACGGCGGCACCCGCTCGGAGAAGCCGATCACCGCGCAGCCCTGGGCCGAGATCAGCGCCAACTACTCGGCCAAGGTGCGCCCGTCCCTCGACCGGCTGATGTCGATCACGCCGGCCGACGTCAACGGCCGGCTCATCCTCCTGCACGGGCAGCCGGGCACCGGCAAGACCACGCTGCTGCGCTCGCTGGCCAAGCAGTGGCACGACTGGTGCCAGGTCGACTGCGTGCTCGACCCCGAGCGGCTGTTCAACGAGCCGGGCTACCTCATGGAGGTGGCGGTCGGCTACGACACCGACGAAGACGCGCAGCGCTGGCGGCTGCTGGTGCTGGAAGACTGCGACGAGCTGATCAGCTCCGGGGCCAAGGCCCAGGCGGGGCAGGGGCTCTCGCGGCTGCTCAACCTGACCGACGGGCTGCTCGGGCAGGGCCGCGACGTCCTGGTGGCGATCACCACCAACGAAGACCTGGCCCGCCTGCACCCCGCCGTCGTCCGGCCCGGCCGCTGCCTGTCGCAGGTCGAGGTGGGGCCGCTCAGCAAGGAGGAGGCGGTGACCTGGCTGGGCACGCCGGAAGGCGTGGGCCCGTCGGGGGCGACGCTCGCGCAACTGTACGCGCTGCGCTCCGGCCGCGAGATCACCCCGGTTCAGGGCGACGAGTCCACCGGCCTGTACCTCTGATCCCAGCGCCCCCACCCCGGCGGGTGGGGGCATGAGCCGTTCGGCTCAGGTCAGGTACGTGTGCAGCCTGCGGGCCTCACGCACGAAGTTGTTCGACGCCCGGAGTTGCGCGATCTCGGCGACGCGGGCCGGCGTCCCGCGGGCCCGCGCCCACTGCGCCGCCCGCAGGGCGAAGGCGAGCCCCTGCGTGTGCCGGGTGTGCGGGCGCTCCCCCGGCCCCGGCAGGTACACCGCCAGGAACCCCGTCATGATCCGCCACACCTCCCGATGCGCGCCCAGCGCGGCGGCGCTCTCCAGCGTCTCGAACACCGGCCCCGGCTTGAACTCCGTCCTGCGGACCAGCAGCGCGAGCTGCCGCCCCACCCGTTCGGCGTCGAATTGCCCCCTGGCGGCCAGCTCCACCAGGGGCCGCGCCCGCTCGACCGGGTCGGCGCACCGGCTCCGGTCGGCCACGAAGTACGCCTGGACGAGCGCCGCCGCGTCGCCCATCGGCCCGCCGGCCGACGCCAGGGCCTGCGCCTGAGCGGGCTGGACACGGGCCCGCCGCCACCGCGCGGGAAGGTACGGCACGAGGTGCGCCGCCACGGCCTCCGGGTCGGACGGCATCAGGTACGGCCACCAGTGCGGGTGACCGTCGTGCTCCCGTGGCCGGCGCACCACGGCTTCGCCCAGCGGCTCCGCCGCCGACGGCCCCCCGAAACCGGCCTCCAGCTCGTCGAGGACCGCGCCGGGGACCTGTTCGTGGTCGTCGCGGTACACCTGGCGGTCACCGCTTTCCGGCATCCCCGCGACCGGGAGGTACCACCAGGCGATCTCCGTGGCGTACTCGGGCCGCCCGCCGCCCATCCAGCGCGCCACGGCCCGTCCGGCCGGAGAGGTCAGCCGTCCGGCGCGGGCCGCCACGCCGGGCGGGATCTCGCGGGGCAGCCGCAGCAGCGCCTGCCGGAGGTCGGCGGGCAGGGGCGCGGCGCCCGCCCGCTCGTATCCGGCCAGCCGGTCGACCAGCTCCGCGCCGTCCAGCAGGCCGTTCGCCTCGGTGGGCTCGGCCAGCAGGTACGGCGGCAGCGTCCCGGCCTCGATCGCCGCGCACACCTCGGCCCAGCGCCGCAGCAGGAACCGGTGCGGCCCCGGCACGTCGCCTTCCCCGGGCAGCCGCTCCCCCGCCGGAGGACCTCCGGCTCGCCCTCGGCAGGCGTCCTCGGTCTGCGGCCCCGGCACGTCACCTTCCCCGGGCAGCCGCTCCCCCGCCGGAGGACCTCCGGCTCGCCCTTGGCAGGCGTTCCCGGCCTGCGGTTCCGTCAGCAGCCGGGCGATCTCCCAGGCCCAGTGCCGGACCTCCGGCCAGCACCCCTCGGGCGGCCGCACGCCCGGCGGCAGCGCGGCCAGCCGCGCCGCCAGCCCGTCCCGGTCGATCCGCGACAGCCGTACGACGCCGGCCAGCCACAGCTCGGCGGCCTCCCACCGGCCCTCGGCCGGCAGCCCGTCCAGGTCGCCGGCCACCACCACAGGGGTGGGGAACGCCCGGACCACGGCCGGTTCGGGCAGCGGCACCGGCGTGAACCCGGCCTCCCGCGCATCCCCGGCGGCCTCCCCGCCGAACACCGAGGCCAGCGTCTCCCCCAGCTCCTGCGGCAGCACCACGGCCGCCTCGCGGATGGCCCGCGCCCCGTCGCCGTGGAACCGCTTGGCGTGCTTGACCGCCAGCCGCACCGCCCGGCCCTGCACGTCGGCCGACTCGCAGGCGAAGGCGTACCCGAGGTCGGGGGCCAGCGAGGACAGCTCGGCCGCCCGATCGCGGGCCAGCTCGTCCAGCCAGGTGAGCCCCGCCGTCAGCAGCTTGCGCTCGCTTCTGGACAGCAGCGCCCGCACCGCCTCGGTCACCTCGCCGGGGTCGAGGTCGTCGAGCCGCCGCAGGTGCCTGAGCGCCGGCTCGGCGACGGCTCCGGGCGCGACGGGCAGCAGCCGCAGGTAGTCGCGACGGCGCTTGCTCACCTCGTCGTACGCGGGGTCGAGCAGCTCGTGCAGCCGTACGAAGAAGCGCAGGTCAGCGGCCTGCCCGCCGCGCAGGAAACGCCGCAGGCACCCGTCGAGCAGCACGTCGCGCCCGATCCTGCCCTCGCCGGCCAGCCTGCGCAGTGCCGCCAGCCAACTCCGGGGCGCGGGCGGGTCGGCGCGCTCGTCGCGCAGCACCCCGCCGACGCCCTCCGCCTCGAACAGCCGGGGCAGGAGGTGGTCGAGCAGCGGGTCCGCGCGCAGCTCCGCCGCGATGGGCCGGTTCTCGGCCCAGGCCACCACGAGCGGGTCGTGCGCGGGCGGGGTGGCCCGGCCGCGCCGCAACATGGCCAGGACGAGCCCCGCCACGCCGAGCAGCGTCAGCACCACGCCGGGGACGGCGATGTCCCAGGACCGCCAGATCGGCGCCAGCACCACGAAGTGCGCCCCCACCACCAGCGCCACCCACGCCACACCGGTCTGCTCCGGGGCCTCCAGTGCGGCCAGCACCCGCAGGCCGCCGAACAGTGCGACCGCCTCGGCGGCGACGACGGCCAGGTAGCCGCGGCCGAACATGGCCGCGCGCGCAGCGGCCCCGGCCTCCCGTCCCCCACGGGCGGCGGCGAGCCACAGCGCCAGGACGGCCGCGGCGGCCAGCCCCGCGGCCACCCGCAGGACGAGCACGGTCGTGCCGCTCAGCGGGTCGTGCGTGTTCACGAAGACGAAGACGGCGCCGAACATCGCGCCGATCAACAAACCAGTCATGCGTTGCATATCGATCATTGAAGTGCCCGCCACCGCCCGCGCACACGGGCCCTGCCACGACCACAAGGTGGGCCTGGCCCTACCCCGGAGGCCCGGACGGCCTCGCACGGGTCAGCGGGCCGTTCCCCGCAGGTAGGCGAGCACCGCCAGCACCCGGCGGTTGCCGTCGGGCGTGGCCGGGATCTCCAGCTTGGCGAACACCCCGGCCACGTGCTTGCCCACCGCCGCCTCCGTGATCGACAGGGCGCGGGCGACCGCGCCGTTGGAACGTCCCTCCGCGATCAGCGCGAGCACCTCGCGCTCCCGCGCGGTCAGGCGGTGCGTCGGCTCGGTGACCTCCCTGGCCGTGGCCCACGTCTGCTCGAACAGGTCGATCAGCGCGGCGATCAGGCTCTGCTGCCTGATCACCAGCGCGCCGGGCGCGAGGGCCACGGGGGTGAGCCGCAGGAAGGCCACCGTCCGGTCGAAGACGAGCAGTTGCTGGATCGGGTCGTCCACCACCCGGTGCAGGTCGCCGGCGGCGTGCAACTGCCGGATCCGGGACGCCTTGAGCGGATCGTCCAGGATGCCGGCGTGCACGATCGTCCGCATCGTCATGCCGCGTTCCAGGGCGTCGAGCACCTCTCGCCGGCTGCGGTGCTCGTGCCGGCCGGTGTCGGGCGATCCGGTGGGGTGCATGGCGCGCAGGTCGCGGGCCGAGCCGGCGGCCTGGGCGATGCGACGCCGGACGAGTTCGTTGTCCTCCAGCCGCTCGACGTCCACGGGGAGGCCCCGCAACTCGCTCACCACCTCCTCCAGCCGGCGGGCGAGCTGGGTCAGCGGCACGCTCTCTTCCACACGCCTCCTTCGGGCTCCCGCAAGGCTCCGGTGCTGCGGACCGTGCCCATGCTAGACAAGGCCGGCCCGCCACCTTGTGCGAGGTGCTTGTGATCTACGATGTAAAGGACGTGGGCGGGTCGTCCAGCGGGTCGAAGAGCAGGACGATCTCGCCGAGGTGCCGGTCCTCGCGCATCGCGGCCAGCGCGTCCCGCACCCGGGCCGCCGGGTACGCGCCGTACGGCAGCGGCAGGCACCCGCCTTCCGGCGCGCCCGCCACGACCTCGGCGAACACCTCCGGGTCGGCCGGGTCGGCGGCCCCCAGCTCGACCTGCCGCCCGTTCGCGGCCCGCGCCCGCTCCCATTCGGGCGGGACGGCCCCGGCGACCACCTCGGCCCCGCGGCCGTCCGTGGCCTCCAGGACCTGGGCCGCCGCGTCCGGGTCGAGGACGTCGAGCACCGGCCGCGCGCCGAGCGTGTGCAGCAGGTCGCGCTGGGCCGGGGTCCTGGCGGCCGCGACGACGTGCGCGCCGCGTTCGAGTGCGTGGCGCAGGGCGGCCAGGGCGGTGGCGGTGGCGCCGGCGTTGAGGAGCAGGGTCTCGCCCGCCGACAGCCCGGCCTGGACGGTGAGCGCGAGGTGGGCGTGCAGGTGCGGCAGCGGGACGGTGGCCGCTTCGGCGTCGCCCGTGCCCGACGGGGTCCGGGTGAGGAGACGGGCGGAGGCGAGGACGTGGGAGGCAGGCGCCCCGATTGCGAGCCCGGCCACGCGGTCGCCCGGCCGGATACCGGGCACGTCCGGGCCGACGGCGGTGACGACCCCGGCACAGGCCCACCGGCCGCCCGCGTGCCGGGGCAGGGTGGCGGCCCGCACCTCGACGGCCACCATGCCGGGGCCGGGGGGCGGCGGCTCGCCGGTGCGGGTCCAGACGGGTTCGCCGTCCTGAAGGCCGAGGACGCAGGGGGTGCGGGACGGGTGCGGCGTCTCGCGGACGACGAACCGGCCCCGGCGGGTCAGGACGATCTCGTGCACGCCGTGCGCGAAAGGAACGGCGTGCGTGGCGTGTGCGGCATCCGCGGAAGGCGCGGCGTGTGCCGCGTGCGCGGAAGGCGCGGAGGGTGCCGCGTGCGCGGAAGGCGCGGCGTCCGCGGGGGATGCGGCGTGCGCGGAGGGTGCGGCGTCCGCCGGGGATGCGGGGGATGCGGCGTGCGCGGAGGGTGCGG
>NZ_SSXE01000280.1 GCF_021699195.1 Nonomuraea sp. MG754425
GACGGCGCGCAAGCGGGCGGAAACCACGCGAGCGGCGACCGGGCGAGCGGCGACCGGGCTGACGGGAGCCGGGCGGCCGACCAGGCCGTGGAACCCGTGCGCGGCGTCTCCTGGGCGCACGTGGACGGCCACGCCGGCTACGTCTTCCCCTCCCCCACCGACCTCGCCCTCCTCCAGGAGGACCGCACCGGCTCCTGGCGGGACGTCAACACCGGCGGCTCCCCCGCCCCCCTCACCCGCCGCTACCTGACCCTGTGGCTGGACCACGGCCCCGACCCGTCCGGCGCGGCCTACGCGTACGTGCTGATGCCCGGCGCGAGCGAGCAGGCCACCCGCGACCGGGCCGCGGCGCGGGACCGGGTGGAGATCCTGGCCAACACGGCGGACGCGCAGGCGATCAGGGTCCCCGAGCTGGGCCTGACGGCGGCGAACCTGTGGGTGCCGGGCCGCGTGTCCACGCTGTCGGCCGACGCCGCCGCGTGCGTGCTGATCCGCGAGCGCGCCGACGGCACCGCGCTGCTGTGCGTCTCCGACCCGGCGCGGGCGGCGTCCGCGCTCGTGCTCACCTGGGAGCGGCCGGTCCGGGCGGTGCTCTCCGCGCCCGCGTCCGTCACGGCCTCGGCCACGGGCGGGTCGCTGCGCCTGACGTTCGCCGACCTGCGGGGCGCCGCCGGGGCCACGCAGCGCATCACCGTCGCCCTCGGCTGACGGAGAATGACGTGACTTACCGGTCTTTCCACAACGTAGAGCCGTTGTACGCCCCTTTTAAGGGGCTTGGGGATTATCGGCACCACTGTCCGGCGAAGTTCACGGCGTTACCTTCAGCACAGCCTAAGGAGCGCCTTATGGCATACGGATCCCTGGCCGGCTACGGCGGTGGCGCGGCGGTGGCGGCGCTCGCGGGCGGGCATTTCTGGCTGGTCGGATTGTGCGTGGCCACCGTCCTGACGTGCGCATTCCTGGTCCGCTTCCAGTTCCGGCGAGGACGGAGCCCGCTGTGCCCCTGATCACGGCCCGATATGCCGGGCACCGGAAACTGCTCCTGCTCGGCGCGATCCCGATCGCCGGGTACGCGGCGTGGGGCGTGGCTCATCTGGCCGCGCTGGCGGGCGCGATCGAGGGTCACGCGCACGACATGTCCGTCGCCTGGCTGGCCTCCTTCCTGCTGCTGTGGTGGATGCCGCTGGCCTGGTTCGAACGGCCGATGCGGATCCCGCAGTCGCGCCGGGAGCAGATCGCCGCGCTCAGGGTGACGGTCCAGGTCCCCGTCTACAACGAGGACCCCGAGGCGCTGCGCGCCTGCCTGCGCTCGGTGCTGACGCAGAGCCGGCGGGTGAACCGGATCCGGGTGGTGGACGACGGCTCCGCCGACGCGGCGTCCGGCGCGCCCATCACCTACGACGACGTGCGCCGCGAGTTCGAGACCGAGGCCATGGCCCGGGGCATCGAGACGACGTGGGACCGCACCGAGAACCGGGGCAAGCGCTTCGCCCAGATGCACGTGCTGGCCGAGGACGACGGTGACATCTTCCTCACCCTGGACAGCGACTCGGTGCTGGACCGGCACGCGGTCAGGGAGGGGCTGGCCCCGTTCGCCGACCCGCGGGTGCAGTCGGTGGCCGGGCACGTGCTGGTGCTGAACCGCACGGCCAACCTGCTCACCCGGATGACCTGCGTGCTGTACCTGCCGTTCACCCGTGGCCTGCGCAGCGCCCAGTCGGTGCTGCGGCGCGTGACGATCAACTCCGGCACGCTGGCCTTCTACCGGGCGAACGTGGTGCGCCAGTGCGCGGGCTCGTACGAGAACGAGCACTTCCGCGGGCGTCCGATGCAGATGAACGACGACTCGATGCTCACCTTCTACTCGCTGCTGGCCGGGCACACCGTGCACCAGCCGTCGTCGATGGTGTTCACGCTGGTGCCCGAGCGGCTCGACCACTACGCCAAGCAGCAGTTGCGCTGGATGCGCGGCACCACGGTGCGGCACCTGTGGTGGCTGCGGTACATGCCGCTGGGCGGCGTGGTGTTCTGGACGACGGTGGCGGAGTACCTGCACCTGCTGCTGGCCGTGGCCATCCCGGTCGTGCTGGTCACCGACCCGGCCTGCCGGGCGCACCTGGGCGAGGTCTCGCTGGCCGCGCTGCAGATCGGGCTGGCCATGAACTACCTGATGGCGCTGCGGCTGTTCACCGTACGGCGCAGCGACGAGAGCCTGCCGGCGCTGCTGCTCACGTTCGCGCTCGCCCCGCTGGCCTCGGTCTGGCGGTTGCTGGTGTTGCGCCCGATGTACCTGTACGCCCTGCTGACCTGCTGGCGGGTCAACCGCTGGGGTACCCGCGGCGGCGTGGAGGTCTCGCTGAACGCGGCGGCGTGACCGGTTGCTCCAGCGGGCCTCTTTCCCGGCAAGATCGCGCGATGTATGTTCGGGATGGAAAGAAAGTTTCACCCATGGAGGAATGGTGGGCAAGAAGCTTCACATGCTGGCGTTACCCCTCGCTGCCGCCGCCGTGACCGTCCTCGGCGCGCCGGCCCAGGCCGCCGAGGGGTACGACCGGTGCCAGACCGGCTACTACTGCCTGTTCTCCGGCCTCGACGGCGCCGGTGACATCATCCAGATCAACACCGACACCCCCGACCTGGCCGCGCTGGGCATGGCCGACCGCGCCAAGTCCGACTGGAACCGCACCGGCTCCTGGATCCACCTGTTCTCCGAGGCCGGCTACGGCGGCTGCTCGGCGGTGACCAGCCCGGGCGGCAAGGGCAACTTCTACATCGACTTCCGCGACTTCTTCGACTCGGTCCGCTTCGACGGGGCCAACGGCCCGTCCTGCCTGTTCACCCTCAAGGGCGGGGCGGCCGACTCGCACGGCTGACCCACGCACCGCCGGGAAACGGCGAACCCCCCGGCCGTGGCGGGCCGGGGGGTTCGTCAGCGGACGGTGATCAGCCGGTGAAGCCGATCGCCGACCAGTCGTAGAACGAGTAACCCTTGGCGCCGATGTTGGCCAGCGTCTTCTTGGCCGCCTGGATGTCCGGGCGCTGGTACAGCGGGATCGTGTGCACCAGGTCCCAGACGAGCTTGTCGGCGGCGTTGGCCTTCTCGATGGCCTTGGCCGGGTCCATCTCGGCCGCGGCCTCGTCGATGGCGGCGTCCAGGGCGGCGTCGGTGGCCTTCGGGAAGTTGCTCTCCGAACCGGTCTTGTAGATCTGGGTCAGGCTGCCGATGGGCAGCGGGTCGCCGATCCAGGAGAACGGCACCAGGTCGAAGTCACCCTTGATGATGTAGTCGGTGAAGAACTTGTCATCGGGCACGGGCCGGATCGTCAGCTTGATCCCGGCCTCCTTGAGCATGGCCTGGGTGAGCTCGCCCTCGGTCTTGGCGTAGGGCACGCCGGCCGGGACGGTGAAGCCCAGCTCGAACTCCTTGCCGTCCTTCTTGCGGTACTCGCCCTCCTGCTTCCAGCCGGCCGCGTCGAGGAGCTGCTTGGCCTTCTCCAGGTTGTACTTGCCGAGGTCGCCGGAGTTGTCGACGTAACCCTTGTGGTTGTTCATGAAGACGTGGTTGCCGAGCGTCTGCAGCGGCCAGTCCATGTCCTTCAGGTCGGACTGCGTGATCACGTCACGGTTGATCGCGTACGCGACGGCCTGCCGGACCGACTTGTCCTTCAGGAAGTCGCTCTGGTTGTTGACCGTGATGTGCCGCCAGTTCGGGCTGAGCGCCTTGCGGATGTCCACGTCGGGGACTTCCTTGGCCCGCTTGAGGTCGGCCGGGCTGCCCGGCGGGACCTCCACCATGTCGAGCTCGCCGTTGGCGAAGGCGTTGACCTGCGCGGCGGGCGTCTCGATGGTACGGAAGATGACCTTGTCGAGCTTGGCCTTCTTGCCCCACCACTTGTCGTCACGCACGAGCGTGAGCGTCTTGGTGCCCTCGTCGATCTTCTCCACCTTGAAGGGACCGGCCGTGACCGGGAGCTTCTGCAGGTAGTCGTTGTCGAAGGCGTCCGGCTCCGCGATGTGCTTGGCCGGCATGAGGTGCGGCGAGCGGGACAGCATGCCCTGCCACTCCGGGTACGGCTGTGTGAAGGTGATGACCGCCACCTTGTCGCTGTCACCCTTGGTGACCGACTCGACCTTGTCCCAGCCCTCCACGGAGGCCGGCTTGAACTTCTTGTTCTTGCCGCTCTGCGCCGTCCATGCGGCCTCGATGTCCTTCCACGTGATCGGCGTGCCGTCCGACCAGGTGGCCTTGTCATTGAGGGTGAAGGTGACGACCTGCTTGCCGGACGACATGTCGTTCTTCACGTCGGTCAGGAAGTCCGGGTTCGGCGTGAAGTTCGCCTCCTGGTCGGACATCATCAGGATGGGCAGGATCGGGTCGAGCATCTCGGCCGTGTCGGCCTGGTTGCCGTCCACGTGGATGGGATTCCACTGGCTGGGCCACTGGCCGACGGTGAGGGTGACGGTACCGCCGTCCTTGACCTGCTCGTAGGGAACGGTGTTGACGCTGATGGCCGGGGTCTCCGCCATCTGCTGCTGCGCCTGCTGGGACTGCTGGGGGTTCGGCTGGCCGCTGTTGCTGGCGCCGCCGCCTCCGCCGCAGGCCGCCGTGGCCAGGGCCAGGACCGCCAGCCCGGTGGCCGTACGGTAACGAACCTTCACTGTTCCTCCTGATTGTCCGAGGCCGTGATGACCTCGATCTCCTCCGCGT
This sequence comes from Nonomuraea sp. MG754425, assembly GCF_021699195.1. Lineage (GTDB taxonomy): Bacteria > Actinomycetota > Actinomycetes > Streptosporangiales > Streptosporangiaceae > Nonomuraea. The sequence continues at coordinate 4,709 of NZ_SSXE01000280.1, forward strand.
AATGGCAGGCCGCGCCGTGGTCGGCGACATTCGCCAGCCGGGCGACCGAGGGCTCCTCGTTCACACACCGCTGCCGCTCCGCCTCGCTCAGGCGGGCGAACTTGGGGCAGCGGGTACGGAATCTGCACCCCGACGGTGGGTCCGCCGGGCTGGGCAGGTCGCCTTCGAGCAGGATCCGCTTGCGGGTGCGCTCCATCTCGGGGTCGGGCAGCGGGATCGCCGACAGCAGCGCCTGCGTGTACGGGTGCGCCGGACTGTCGTAGACGTTCTCGACCGTCCCGATCTCGGCGATCCTGCCCAGGTACATGACGGCCACCCGATCGGCCAGGTGCCGCACCACCGCCAGGTCGTGGGCCACGAACAGGTACGACAGGCCCAGCCTGTTCTTCAGCTCCTCCAGCAGGTTGATCACGCCCGCCTGGATGGAGACGTCGAGCGCGGACACCGGCTCGTCCAGCACCAGCAGCTTCGGCTCCAGGGCCAGCGCGCGGGCGATGCCGATGCGCTGGCGCTGGCCGCCCGAGAACTGCTGCGGGTACCGTTCCGCGTGCTCGGGCGCCAGCCCGACGAGCCGCAGCAGCTCCGTGACCTTGGCCCGCGCGTCCGTCCTGCCGTGCGCGCGCAGCGGTTCGGCGATGATGTCGCCGACCGGCATGCGCGGGTCGAGCGCGGCCATCGGGTCCTGGAAGACGATCTGCAGGTCCGCGCGCAGCGACTTGCGCGCGGACTTGTCCAGCCCGGCGCTGTCCTTGCCGAGCACGACCACGCGGCCAGCCTGCGGCGCCTCCAGTCGCATGATCTGCTGCAACGTGGTGGTCTTGCCGCAGCCGGACTCGCCGACCAGCGCCAGCGTCTCGCCCTCGGCGACGTCGAAGCTGATGCCGTCCACCGCGAACACGGTGCCGACCCGCCGCTTGAAGACGGCGCCCTTCATCAGCGGGTAGTGCTTCTGCATGCCGTCGAGCTCCAGCACGGTGGCGCGTTCGGCGCGCGGCACCCGTACGACGTCGCTCGGCGGGATGACGGGCACGGGGAACACGTCCGCGCCCGTCATGCCCTTGTGCTCGATCTCGTGCGCGCGGATGCAGGCCACGTGCCGCCCGCCGCCGAACGACGTCAGCGGCGGCTCCTCGTCGTCGCACATGTCCACCTTCATGGGGCAGCGCGGCGCGAACGGGCAGCCCGGCGGCAGCGCCGCCGGCGACGGCGGGTTGCCGTCGATGGGCACGAGCGGCCCCTCCTCGCCGTCGACCCTCGGGATCGAGGCGAGCAGCCCCATCGTGTACGGCATGCGCGGGCGGTAGTAGATGTCGTCCACGAGCCCCTGCTCGACCGGGCGGCCCGCGTACATGACGAGCACCCGGTCGGCCATGCCGGCGATGACGCCGAGGTCATGGGTGATCATCACGATGCCGGCGCCGGTCTCCCGCTGCGCGGTCTTGAGCACCTCCAGGACCTGCGCCTGGATGGTGACGTCGAGCGCGGTGGTCGGCTCGTCGCAGATCAGCAGGTCGGGATCGTTGGCGACGGCCATGGCGATCATCGCGCGCTGGCGCATGCCGCCGGAGAACTCGTGCGGGAACGCCTTGGCCCGCAGCGCCGGGTTGGGGATGCCGACGAGGTCGAGCAGTTCGACGGCGCGCCTGGCCGCCTGGTCCTTGCTCACCTTCTGGTGGATGCGGACGGCCTCGGCGATCTGGTCGCCGATCGTGAACACGGGTGTGAAGGCCGACAGCGGGTCCTGGAAGATCATGCTGATGGCCCGGCCGCGCACCTTGACCAGCTCGTCTTCCTTCATGCTGAGCAGCTCTTGGCCGTGCAGCCTGACCGAGCCGCTGACCGTGGCGTTGCGCGGCAGCAGGCCCATGACGGCCAGCGAGGTGACGGACTTGCCCGAGCCGGACTCGCCCACGATGCCGAGCACCTCGCCGCGCTCGACCTCGTAGCTGACGCCGCGCACGGCCTCGATGCCGCCGGGGAAGGTGACGGTGAGGTCCTTGACCTCCAAGATGCTCACGAGTTGCTCCCCGGGTCGAGTGCGTCACGCAGGCCGTCGCCGATCAGGTTCACGCTCAGCACCAGCGCCACCAGCAGGCCGGCGGGGAAGGCGAACAGCCACGGGTAGCCGGTGGCGTTGCGGGAGCCCTCCGCGATCAGGGTGCCGAGCGAGACGTCCGGCGGCTGGACGCCGAAGCCGAAGAAGGACAGCGCGGCCTCGCCGATGATCGCGCCGCTGACGTTGAGCGTGGCGTCGATGATCAGCAAGGAGCTCAGGTTGGGCACGATGTGCCGGAAGATGATCTTCCAGCGCGGGATGCCCATGTAGACGGCGGCCAGCACGTACTCCCGCTCGCGCAGCGAGAGCGTCATGCTGCGGACCACCCTGGAGGTGACCATCCAGGAGAACGCGGCCAGCAGCGCCACGAACCACAACCACGACGCGCCCTCCCTGAGCCGCGGCGAGACGATGGCGATGATCAGGAAGCTGGGCAGGACGAGCAGCAGGTCCACGCCCCACATGAGCACCTTGTCGATCCAGCCGCCGAAGTAGCCGGCGAAGGCGCCCACGATCGCGGCCAGGCCGGTGGAGATCAGCGCCACCAGCAGGCCGATGATGATGGACTTCTGCATGCCGCGCAGCGTCACCGCGTACATGTCGGCGCCGATCGAGGTGGTGCCCCACCAGTGGTCGGGGCCGGGGCCCGACAGGAAGGCCAGGAAGTCCTTCTCGGTCCAGTCGTACGGGCCGAAGTAGGGGCCGATGTAGGCCAGCCCGACCAGCAGGACCAGGGCGATGGACCCGTAACGGGCCTGCTTGTTGCGCAGCAGGCGCCTGAAGACGACTTTCGTCCGCATCTCAGCTCACCCGCACCCGAGGATCGAGGGCCGCCACCAGCAGGTCGGACAGGAACGACGCGGCCAGCACGCAGACGGCGGCGAAGAACGTCACGGCGGCGACGGAGTTGACGTCGTTGGCGTTGATGGAGTCGACCAGCCAGGCGCCCATGCCGTGCCAGGCGAAGATCTTCTCCGTGAACGTGGCACCGGTGAACATCGTGCCGAACGCGAACGCGAAGTACGTGGCCGACGGGATCAGCGCGGTCCGCAGCGCGTGCTTGATCAGCGCCTTCCTGCGCGGCAGGCCCTTGGCCATCGCGGTGCGCACGAAGTCCTGGTCGAGCACGTCGAGCATCATGTTGCGCTGGATCCGGCTGTAGAACGCGATCGAGCCGAGGCTGAGCGAGATCGTCGGCAGGATGAGGTGGTTCAGCCGGTTGAGGAACTGGTCCCAGCCGGACAACCGCGGGTTGTACTCGCCGGTGTACTCGATCAGCGTGAACCCGAGCCCTCTGTTGAGGTTGTAGGTGCCGATCGCCAGCAGGGTGGCGAGCACGAACACGGGGATCGCCATGATCACGAAGGAGGTGACGCCGATCAGCCGGTCACTGAGTTTGTACTGTTTGACTGCCGAGAACGCGCCCAGCGCCACTCCCACGGCGAAACCGAGCAGCGTGCCGATGAGCAGGAGGCGGGCGCTGACCAGGATGCGTCGGCCCATCTCGTCGTTGACCGAGCCGCCGTTCCAGGTCCTGCCGAAGTCTCCGACGACGACGCCCTGGACCCACGTCGCGTAACGCTGGAGGACCGGGGTCTTGTCGTTCAGGTTGTAGGCATCAAGTGTGGCATCGACGACCGATTCGGCCACCGGGGGCTGGCGCCCCTCGTACGCGCCCCGCGGGCTCATGGTCGAAGCCGCGAGAATGTACGCCAGGCTGGCCGCGATGGCGACCAAGATCACGTTAATTGCCAACCTGCGGAGCAGGTACTTGCCCATCACTCTCCGTTCGTGCTGACCGGGGGCGCGAACGTCCTGTCGGACCGGCGCCCCCGCGACGAAACCCCCATCTCGCATCGTGAAAAGCGCCGCGATGTTGCGATGGCGATCGAAGCGGAGAATATAAGCAAAAATGTAACAGTCAGAAACGGTGCTATATAACGGTAAGGTCACTCGCAATAGCTCGGCAGGGGTGTCGCGAACCTGCAAAAAACCGGCTCCCACCTGCGGAAACAGCGCTTACCAGAGTGCTCGTGAGACCGCTCTCACAGGCCACTGTGTCACAGAATCCGGACATAAATTGCCGGTTCGCGAAGTGATCCATATCATATCTAATCGGAGGACCGTGCGCTCAATCCCGCCGCCTCACGACAGGCGGGGCTCGATCTCGCCGCCGCCCGGCAGACAGGCGCCGATGCCCGCGGCGGCGGCCAGGAAGAAGTCCGGCCCGCCGACCTGACCGCCCTTGAGCGCCACCTCCAGGCCGTCGCAGGCGGAATCGTCCGAGGCCAGCACGCACACGGGCCCGCCGACCGCCAGCGTGCCGACGACGTCCAGGGCGCGGGCCCCGAGCGCGGCGACGACCTCGCCGGAGGTGTCGCCGCCCGCGACCACCAGCCGCCCGACCAGCCCGGCCCGCACCGCTCCGGCCGCCACCCGGCCGAGCAGCGCGCCGACGCCCGCCGGGTCGCGGGACGGCCCCCGCGTGGACTGCACGACGGTGTGCCGGCCCGCCCGCAGGCTCTCTTCGGCGTGCGCGACCGTGGCCGGTCCGTCGGACAGGTCCAGCACCGCCCAGCCCGCGCGCTCGGCCGCGTCGATCTGCCGGGCGGTGACCGGCGACCGGCTCCCCGACACCACCAGCACCGGCCCACCGGCCGGCCCGCGCACACCACCACTCGCACCCGGCTCCAGGTCGGCAGGTCGGCGGTCGGCGGTCAAGGCCGCGGCCAGGGCGTAACTGAGGCCGCCTGAGCCCACGCAGTACAGCGC